>NZ_JAGQBS010000002.1:0-527141 GCF_024345755.1 Cyanobium sp. L1E-Cus
CTGTGCGGTGGGCTCATCCGCCTTCTCACATCAGCTTTGACGGCCTCGCTGTAACGACGCATTGGTCATGTCCTCAAGCCCCCGGGTGTACTGATTAGGGGGTGACAACTTTCCTGAAACTGGGGGGGATGCGCCCCATAGCTTCTCTATAGCTGATGCTGGCGTAGCTATCTGGGTTGTATTCGGGCTGATCGATGTCCACGAAAGCGAGTTTCAGCTGCTCCCCATGGCGCTGCCTGTCTTTGCGGCCAAGTAGCTCCACCTCCCGCAGGCATAGGGGGCAACCCCCGTCATAGAGAAGGGTAAGAGCCGGGCAATTGGCTGCCTTGAAGTGTTTGTGGCTAGAAGAATTCACTTTTTGCGGCAGTAGTTTCCGCCTACGTTCATCCACCCTTCAGCGCAGGCCTTGCCATTGGTGGGTTGCACCGTGTATGTCATCAGACCCAAGGTGCTGCACTTGCCGTTCAGCATGTCTACGTACCCCATGGGACAGATGTCGCCTATTTTCGAGACTTGGCGCTGGGCTTGGGCGGCTGGGGCGGTACCTGCCAGGCCAGGTAAAACGATCAACAAGGAAAGAAATATGCGCATGGCAGCCCTTCGGGGCACTGGATAAGTATCAACCCTATCTTAGGGAGCATGCTATGGATGATCTGAAACATATCCATCTGTATGCTTCGCCAAAGCCTCGAGACCCTGCGGGTGGTGACCCTAGGCGAGGGCTTTACCGACCTCACTGGCCGTCTTAATGCAGCCTTGGCCTCCAGTGGCATGGAGCAAGGGCTGCTCAACTTGGTTTGTCTGCACACCTCATGCAGCCTCACTATCAACGAAAACGCCGACCCCCGCGTACTGCGCGACCTTTCCAGCTACCTGCGAGCCCTCGTGCCCGAGGAGGGCATACGTCCGGTCAGCGGCCGTGGTGAACTGCGCCCATACGTACACGCTGATGAAGGCTCCGACGACATGCCGGCTCACATTCGTACGGCCCTCACCACCAGTCAGCTCAGCCTTTCTTTTGAGGCTGGCCGTCTGTTACTTGGCACCTGGCAGGCTGTTTATCTGTGGGAGCACCGCAGAAGGGGCAGCGAGCGGCTGCTGACACTGCACCTATTGGGTTCTTAGGACTCCGTTTGTTTGGTTAGATCCATGAGCAGCACCCCCTGTCCTATCTGCAGAATCCATGACGATCCCGCAGCGCGGGGAGCCTATGAAATCGGTCGCGGTTCGCTTTGGCTGTTGCGCCACCATCCCGACCCCGCCCCCCTGGTTGGTTGGCTGCTCCTAGATAGTCTCCGTCATGTAGCGGGCCCCGCTGATTTCAACGACCAGGAGGCAGCTTCCTGGGGGCTTGCTGTGCGCTACGCCAGCGCTCTGCTCAAGGAGCAAACCGGCTGCGACAGGGTTTATGCGATTGCTTTTGGCGAGGGTGCGCCCCATTTGCACCTCCACTTAATCCCCCGCTTTGCTGGCGATCCCCGCACCAGCGCCTGGTTGGTGGCAGATCATTACCGTGCAGTGGCGGCTACAGAGCTGGAGCCCGCTCCTCCTGAGCAGCTGACGGACCTGGTGGACCGGGCCCGCAGCAGCTTTTCGTACGTGCTTTTACAATGACCTACACCAGCACCGGTAGCTTGGCCGGATCGCTTTGCTGGAAGCGCAGCTGGCGTGCCTCGCCTTCGGTTGCAACATCCACCGTGATGGTGTGGCCGCTGGTGAACGTCCCGGCCAGGATTCCCTTGGCTAAAGGGGTTTCCAGCTCCCTTTGGATGGCCCGCTTGAGCGGCCGGGCTCCATACACCGGGTCGTAGCCCACACCGGCCAGCCAGTCGAGGGCATCAGCATTGAGTTGCAGTCCCAGTTTTTTGTCCTCCAGCCGCCTGGCCAGCCGCTGCACCTGCAGCTCCACGATCTCGCGCAATTCCTCCTGCTTGAGGCTGTGGAAGATGATCGATTCATCAAGCCGATTGAGGAATTCAGGCCGGAAGTGACCTCTGAGGGCCTCATTCACCCGGGCTTCCATTTCGCCGTGGCGGGCTGGATCACCTGCCAGATCCAGGATCGAGGCGCTGCCGATGTTGCTGGTGAGGATTAGCACCGTGTTGGTGAAGTCCACCGTGCGGCCCTGGCCATCGGTGACGCGGCCGTCATCGAGGATCTGCAGCATCACGTTGAACACATCCGGGTGGGCCTTTTCCACCTCGTCGAACAGGATCACCGCGTAGGGCCGGCGCCGCACCGCTTCGGTGAGTTGGCCGCCCTCTTCGTAGCCCACGTAGCCAGGAGGTGCCCCGATCAGCCGGCTCACCGCGTGTTTCTCCATGTATTCGCTCATGTCGATGCGCACCATCGACTCCTCGGAATCAAACAGCTGGGCTGCCAGGGCCTTGGAGAGCTCGGTTTTGCCCACACCCGTGGGGCCAAGGAACAGGAAGCTGGCAATTGGCCGGTTGGGATCGCTCAGGCCTGCCCTTGATCGCTGAATTGCATCGGCTACAGCTGTGACCGCCTGGGCTTGACCGATCACCCGGGTGTGCAGCTCCTCCTCCAGGTGCAGCAGCTTCGCCATCTCGCTCTGCACCAACTTGGCCACGGGGATGCCGGTCCATTTGGCGATCACCTCGGCGATGTCGTCTTCGGTGACCTCTTCACGCAGCATGGTTTTATCGCTGCCGCTGGCATTAAGCGCCTCTTCTTTGGCCGCCAGTTTCTTGTGCAGCTCGGCCAGGGTGCCGTATTCGAGCTCGGCGGCCTTGTTGAGGTCGTAGTTGCGCTTGGCCTGCTCCACCTGCAGCTGCACCTGCTCAATCTCCTCCTTGATCGCGCCAAGCTCATCAATCGAGCTCTTTTCTGCCTGCCATTGGGCATTGAGGGTGCTCTGCTGTTCGCTGAGATCGGCAAGCTCTTTCTCCAGTCGCTCCAGCCGATCCTTGCTGGCGGGGTCGGATTCGCGCCCCAGAGACAGCTTTTCCATCTCCAGCTGCAGGATGCGGCGATCGAGCTCGTCGATCTGCTCCGGCTTGGAGGTGATCTCCATCTTTAGGCGGGCGGCCGATTCATCCATCAGATCGATGGCCTTGTCTGGCAAGAAGCGATCGGCGATGTAACGGCTGGAGAGCACGGCCGCTGCTACCAGGGCGTTGTCGGCGATGCGCACGCCGTGGTGCACCTCGTAGCGCTCTTTCAGGCCGCGCAGGATTGAGATTGTGTCCTCCACCGTGGGTTGATCCACGAACACCTGCTGGAAGCGGCGTTCCAGGGCCGGATCCTTCTCGATGTGCTGTCGATGCTCGTCGAGGGTGGTGGCGCCGATGCAGCGCAGTTCGCCCCGGGCCAGCATCGGCTTGAGCAGGTTGCTGGCATCCATGGCGCCGCCGCTGGCGCCGGCCCCCACCACCGTGTGGATCTCGTCGATGAACAGCACGATCTGCCCCTCCGAGGCGGTGACCTCCTTGAGCACGGCCTTGAGCCGCTCCTCAAATTCACCGCGGTATTTGGCGCCAGCGATTAGGGCGCCCATATCGAGCGACACGAGCTGGCGGTTCTGCAGAGCCTGGGGCACATCGCCATTGACGATCCGCTGGGCCAGCCCCTCCACGATCGCCGTTTTGCCCACACCGGGCTCGCCGATCAGCACTGGGTTGTTCTTGCTGCGGCGACTGAGGATCTGGATCGTGCGGCGGATCTCCTCATCGCGGCCAATCACCGGATCGAGCTTGCCCTCGCGGGCTGCGGCCGTGAGATCCCGGCCGTATTTCTCCAGGGATTCGTAGGTGCCTTCTGGGTTCTGATCGGTCACGTTTTGGGATCCGCGGATGGCCTGTACGGCTTCTTTGAGCTGGTTGGTGTTTGTGCCCGCTTGAGATAGCAATTGCTTACCGCAGCGGTCGTCTATCGCTAGCGCCAGAAGTAGGTGCTCAATCGCGATATAGCTGTCGCCGTAGGACTGTTTGAGCTCCTCAGCCTGGTCAAGAACGGTATTGAGTCCCTTGCCCAGATAGACGTTGTCTGGAGCGGCACTAAGGCTTGGCTGAGCAAGGATCCAGGCTTCCACCTTCTGACTAAGGGTGCCCACATCCACGCCGGCCTTTTCCAGAATGCGGCCGGCCAAGCCCTGCTGGCTTAGTAGGGCGGCGAGCAGATGCTCGCTTTCCATCTGCTGCTGACGCCGCTGCTGCGCCAGTTGCTGGGCCGCCACCACGGAGGCCCAGGCTTTTTCGGTGAAAAGTTCGGCGGTGGGATGCATGGCCACTTGCCTCGTTTGAGCTGCTGGATTAAACGTATGTCCGTTGTCACAATTCAGCAGCGAGGAGAACCGACCGGATTGATTCGGTCCTCCCCCGAGCTGGTGGGCCTAGTTCTTCGGGAGCTGAATCACACCAGCATCGGCGCCGCACATGCGCAGCGGACAGCCATCCGCTCCATACATCGCGTCGGCGGGGGAGAGGCAGCCCATCGCGTTCTTTGCCTGCACTTGATTGGCTTGGATCCGCCTGGGCTGGAGCAGTTTCTGGCTGGCGGGCACCACTAGGGGACAGGAGGGCTTAGGCAAGGCCTGAGCCTGAGCCTGGCCGTTGAAGCTGCCCAGCAGCCCACCCCCGGCGATGGCGAGTCCAAGCAGCAGTTGGGCCTGGGGCGATGGGGTATGGGCTGCCATGCCGATGCACTAGTTCAGACTGCTCCCACTCTGGCCCCCCGCATGGGGGATCGCTGCCGTGAACGACATCTGGAACGACCCCTTAATTGAGCAACTGGCTGCTGAGTCCCGAGAGTTTGATGGCACTGGTCGGGATTCGGAGCGCAACTGCTGGCTGGCCGTGCATCGCTATGTGCACGGTGTACTTCCCAGCGAATACGACATCCGCGAGGTTCCGGAGGAGCTTTATCTGGCCGTGCTGGCTGCCCGCCGAGGCCAGAACTGAGATCCGGGCAGAGTTTTTCCCGGATTTTCGCTCAGCTACGGAGGCCAACAAAAAACCCCGACCTTGGCCGGGGTTTGCTGAAGGACTAATTGGATAATTGAGTCAGGAAGACCAGCCCAGGAACACCGGCCCCGGAAGACCAGCCCTTAGATCAGGCCCAGCCCTTAGAAGACATGTCTTCGACGTAGGCAGCGACATCAGCGATGTCACCTTCGCTGAGCTTGCCACCGAAGGCAGGCATGGCGTTCTTGCCGTTGGTTACCTGGTAAGCAATGGCAGCTTCGTGGCCTTCGCTGTAGTTGGCCAGGTAGGCCGTTAGGGCATCCTGCTTAAGGGTGCGCTCGGCGTTAACAACGTTGCCACCACCCATGTGGCAAGCGGCGCAGTTGGCGGAAAAGATCTGGCCGCCATGGGCCACATCGGCAGCGAAGCTAGGAGCAGCACCCAGCACGAGCGCTAGGCAGAGAGCGATCAGAGAGAAGAGACGGCGCATGGGGGGCGCTTAAAAGCATGGGCAACTCGACAAAATTAAGGCGTGAACGGGGCTGATGTGACCTCTGGCAACCAGGTTCGAAACAATTGCCACAAAGTTGGCTGTGAGGTGGGATCAGCTAGGTGCCAAGACGTTGATTTCAGCGGTCATCCCTGCTGCCCGATGGGGCTCACACCAGATCGCGTAGCGGCCGGGCATATCAAATTTTTGCTCCCAGCTTTCGCCCAAAGCGAAGCTGAGGGGTTCATGGCTCCATTCGGGATGGCCTGCCACGATCAAGTTGTGGGGGCCGAGCCCCCGCACTTCAAAGCTCACTGTGTCGCCGGCGTTGATCGTCAGCTGTTCGGGTTGGAACACCAGAAAGCCTTCGTCGTTGCCCAGCAGCATCGTGAACACGAGGCAGCCCAGCAGCAGCCTCCCGACCAGCCAACCATGCCTGTGCTTGCTCATCTGTGCGGCAGGCCAGCGGTTTCGAACACCGCTTGGAGCGTTGGTGCATAGCTCACCAGGCCAAAGCGTTCTGGTGGGCTCACCGGCTCGTGCACGAAGTGGCGCTGGCGAATTGAGAAGCGATCCCAGGCATTGACTTCAATGCGTAGCAGTTTGATCAGGGCTTCGATTAACCAGCCTTGCAGGTCGATCCCAAAGGATGGCTGCCAGCTGCGGCGCCAACGGCAGAGCTGGGCCACGGTGTCATTGACGCTGATCGGCGCCTGGCCGAGCACCAGGCGCCGCAGAGCTCCCTGGTTTGGTTCCGGATTGGGTTGATGGGGCTGGGTGGCCAAATGGGCGCACACCAGGGCTATGTCGGCGGCGTGGATGAAGTGGAAGCTGGCTTCGGTGCGCAGCCACTTAGCAAGCCACAACCAGCGGGTTGCCTCCTTAATCCCGGCGGTGAGATAGCTGGTGGGATGGCGGTCGCCCGGACCCACCTGACCCCCAAATACCAGGGTGGGAAATACGGCCACAATTTTGGCGGCTAGGGGGTGGGCCTCCAGTTGCTGCAGACAGAGGGCCTTGGTTTGGATGTATTCCGTGCCAAATTCCGCTGCCTCGGGCAGCAGCTGCAACTGCCGATCCAGAATTGAGGCGGTGGAGAAGTAGATCACCTGCTCCAGCCATACAGGGCTGGTGAAAGCCAGCAGCTGCTTGACCGCGTCCACGTTCACCTGCTGGGCTCTTAGGGGATCGCCCCAGGCGGTGGCCGTGTGGATGATGCGAGTAGCGGTGGCGATTGCACCGGCATGGGGCGTTAGCTCCCGCAGGTCACCGACCAGCAGGGTGACCCGAGGATCAGCTGCTGAAACAACCGTGAGCTTGGTTGGATCACGGAGCAGGAGCAGCAACTCCGCATCGCTGTGGCGATAGAGCTGCTCGGTGATGTATTGGCCAACGCAGCCACTAGCCCCTGTGATCAGGATCCGCTGGGGTCGGGATCCTCCCGCGGGGCTGCTCAAGCCGCCGCTCCGATGCGCTCCATCACACTCTTGCCGGCTTCAAAGAAGGCACGGCCGTTTTCTTCTGGAGTGCCCGGCAGGATGCCGTGGCCCAGGTTGAGAATGTGCTTGCGGCCGCGGGCTTTGCGCACGGTGTCGTCGATGCGGGCCTGTATGGCCGCTGGGGTGCCGAATAGCAATCCGGGATCCACGTTGCCTTGCACGCCAATGTGCTCGGGTAGGCGGGCCAGGCCCTCGGCCATGTCCACGGTCCAGTCGAGAGAAATGATGTCTACCCCGGTGCGTGCCATGCGCTCAAGTACGCCGGCGCTGCCGGAGATGTAGAGGATGAAGGGGGTATCGGGGTGGGTTTGCTTAACCAGATCCACCACTTTCTTCTGGTAAGGCGCCGCGAAGCTGTCGTAATCCATGGGGCTGAGCTGGCCGGCCCAGGAATCGAACATCTGCACCACCTGGGCGCCGGAATCGATCTGGTAGCGCAGGTAGGTGGCAATTGACTCGGCGAAGTGGTCTAGGAGCTTGTGCAGCAGCTCCGGCTCTTTGAAAGCCATCGCCTTGATCACGGCGTAGTTCTTGCTGCTTTTGCCCTCCACCACATAGGCGGCCAGGGTCCAGGGGGCACCCACGAAGCCGAGTACAGCAGCTTCATTGCCAACCGATTGACTTAAACGGGTGAGCACTTCACCCACAAACGGCATGCTCTCGGCCGGCTCCAAGGCTCGCAAAGCCTCTACTTGGGCAAGGTTGCGGATTGGGTCCTGGATCAGGGGCCCCTGGCTCTCAATGATGTCGAAGTTGATCCCCATGCCCGGTAGGGGCGTGAGGATGTCTGAAAAGAGGATCACGCCGTCGGGCTTGAAGGCGTGGAAGGGCTGCATGGAGATCTCGTAGGAGAGATCTGGGTTTTCTGAGCGCTCGCGGAAACCGGGATGGCGGTCGCGTAGGTCGCGATACACCTTCATGTAGCGCCCGGCCTGGCGCATCATCCAAACCGGGGGCCGCTCCACCTGCTCACCTCGGGCGGCGCGCAGCAGCAGGGGGGCGGTTTCGGTCATGGTTGCAAGCAGAGCGAAGCGAGAACTTACCCGAGCAGGGCCCCGGAACCGGTGGCTTCGTCACAGGTGTCTTTATCCAACTGCTGGCTGCGCTTTTCATCGCGACGGAACACCAGCACTGAAAGGGGTGGTAGGCAGAGATCCAGAGATTGCTCATAGCCATGGATGCCCCACTGGTCGGTGAATTTGCCGCCCAGGTTGCCAAGGTTGCTGCCGCCGTAGCGCTCAGAATCTGTGTTGAAGGCTTCCTCATAGAAGCCTTCCAGCGGTACTCCAACTCGGTAGTGGGAATGGCTCTGGGGAGTGAAGTTGGCCACCACCACAATCCACTTGCCCGTGGCACTTTCACGCCGCATGAAGCTGATGATCGAGTGGCGATTGTCGTTGCAATCGATCCACTGGAAGCCGAATTCGCTGAAGTCGTCGCCCCAGAGAGCCCGCTCCGATTTGTAGAAGACGTTGAGATCGTCGACGAGACGCTGTAGCCCCTGGTGAGAGTCGTGCTGCAGCAGCTCCCACTGCAGGTCGCCCCATACATTCCACTCAGCCCTCTGGCCAAATTCCATCCCCATGAAGATGGTTTTCTTGCCGGGATGGGTCCACATGTATGCCAGCAGTGCCCGCACGTTGGCAAATTTTTGCCAGTCTTCACCAGGCATTTTATGCAAGAGGTTGCTCTTGCCATGCACCACTTCGTCGTGGCTTAACGCCAGCATGAAGTTCTCGGTGAAGGCGTACCAGATTGAGAAGGTGACGTTGTTCTGATGGAACTGGCGGAACCAGGGATCTAGCTCGAAGTAATCGAGCATGTCGTGCATCCAACCCATGTTCCATTTGAGGTTGAAACCGAGGCCGCCAATATTGGTGGGCTGGGTAACCATGGGCCAGGTGGTGGATTCCTCGGCGATCGAGAGTGCTCCAGGAAAGTGCTCGAACAGCACGTGGTTGGCCTGTTGCAGGAAAGTGACTGCCTCGGTGTTTTCACGACCGCCATGGTCATTTGGCAACCATTCACCATCTGGGCGCAGGTAGTCGCGGTAAAGCATGGAGGCCACCGCATCTACGCGGATGCCGTCGATGTGGAACTCCTCAAACCAATAAACAAGGTTTGCCACAAGGAAGTTGCGCACTTCGTTGCGGCTGTAGTTGAAGATTAGGGTGCCCCATTCCTTATGCTCGCCGATGCGCGGATCGGCATGCTCATAAAGATGGGCGCCATCAAAGAAGGCCAGGCCGTGGGCATCTTTGGGGAAGTGGCCTGGCACCCAGTCGAGGATCACGCCAATGCCTTCGGCGTGGCAGCGATCCACGAAGGCGCGGAATTCATCCGGTGTGCCAAAGCGGCTGGTGGGGGCGTACCAGCCCGTGACCTGGTAGCCCCAGGAACCATCGAAGGGATGCTCCGAGATGGGCATCAGCTCGATGTGGGTAAAGCCGCGGGCTTTCACGTAGGGGATGACCCGATCAGCTAGCTCCGGATAGGTGAGCAGGCGAGCGCCGGGTTTGAGATCGGCTGCAGGCACCGGCGGGCGCGGTGTGCCGTCAGCTTCGATGTAGGGCTGGTCGGCAGCGCCGTGCATCCAGCTGCCCAGATGCATTTCATACACAGACACCGGCTGGTCGAGGGGGTTGCGGCTATCCCGCTCCTGCATCCAGCTCGAGTCTTGCCATTGGTGCCCCGCAAGGGACTCAACGATCGAGCCATTGTTGGGACGAATCTCATGGCGGAAGCCATAGGGGTCTGCTTTTTGATAGCAGTGCCCGTTTTGAGCTCTTACTTCGTATTTGTAGATCTCACCTGGCTTAAGCCCGGGAATGAATAGCTCCCAGGATCCACCCACCCTTGCCTGCATCGGATGGTGGCGGCCATCCCAGCCGTTGAAATTGCCCAGCACCGCCACGCTGCGGGCATTGGGGGCCCAGAGGCAGAACTGAACGCCCTTGACGCCGTTGTGCTCCACCACGTGGGCACCCATACGGCGCCATATGTGGTGGTGGTTGCCCTCTGCAAACAACAGGCGGTCTAGTTCGCCCATCCATTCATGGCGAAACGACCAGGGATCGGGCTGCACGTGTTCGATGCCGCCGCGGTTTACCCGCACTTGGTAAGCGGTACCGGGATCACTGCCCCAAGCTGCTTCGAAAATCCATGGGTGATTCGGAGTGGCCATCGGCAGCGATTGGCCATCGATCAGCAGCTCAACACGCTCTGCCTCAGGCATCCAGACGCGTAGCACCCATCCGCCCGATTCGAGGGGCTGGGGCCCCAGCACCGCAAACGGGTGGTCGTGCCGGCATTCAGCCAGCCGCTGGCAATCGTCCGCCATCCAGTTAAGGGTGAGCAAGGACATGTACCAGCAGCGATCGGAAGGCGAGCTTAGGCGGCTCGGGGCTCAGCGCACCGGCTTGGGGGTGATTGGATCGCTGGGAAAGTCGATGCCGATTATTTCGTTGTTGGCATTAAGGATCACAAAGAGGGAATCGCTAAGACGATTGAAATCGGTATTTACCAGTACAAGGCGCTGGTCGCCGCCGCCCTCGGCCACTACAACTTTGCGGATCCGTACAAATTCGCCGGTTTGACGTTGCAGCTGCTGCCAGCGCACCTGCAGGCTGCTTGCGGAGATCTCCTTCTGCAGTGACAGGCTCAAAAAGCTACGTGCTGAGATGAACTGGCCACTGGTTAGGGCGGTGACAAATCTTTTGGCAACCACGCTCGGTGCCTCATCGGTTACATCCAGGTGGTAACCAGCGAGCTTGCCTTCGGGGTTGAGCACTATGAACAGCTCTCGCTTGCCCATGGTTGTGGTGATGCTGGCCTCAACGGTGGTGTTGCGCAAACCCCCTTGCACGCTGAGCAGGGTCCAGCTCAACAGTTTCGGTTGGGTGCGCATTGTCTCCGCCACCATCGAAGGGCTGCTAACCGCCTTGAGTTCCTCTGAGAATTGGCTGTAGCGCAGGTTGGGATCGCGGCTTTTAACTGCTGCCAAAATCCGATTGGCTGCATCGCGGGCGGCTTCGACGCTGAGGGCTGGACGATCCACACCACCGCTCTGGCTCTGGGCCAAAGCCGCACTGCCTGATGTTCCTGGCGCTGCGGCCATGGTGATGCTCAGGCCGGTGGCCAGCGCAAGCATGCCGAGAGCCATGCGGCTGAGGGCCTGGGGCTGTTGAACAAAGCGCAGGTGGCGCAGCGACATCGCAAAAACAAACATTTGGATCAGTGTGCCCCAAATTTGCCGCCCAAGAGGGGCAGCAGCTGCAATTGGGAATCAGCCAGTTCAAGCTCCAGCGTGATGACTCGATGGTGCGGGCCGGTAGGCCCGAAGGTCTCGAGGCCATCTCCGGGGTTTACGGCAATCTGCGGCCAGGCCGCTCCCGCTAGGGAGAGTCGCAACCGTTCCCCGGGGCAGAGCTCAGCTAGCAGGGGCTGCAATTGAACTCGCAGCAGCTTTTTTTCGCCTGCTAGCTGCTGCGTCCTGGCCACACCCGTGCTCAGTTGGAGCACCCTTCCCTGGGGATCAATCACCGAGAGAGCTGCACAAAGGTCAAAGCTGGGTTGGTCGGCCCGCACAGAAATGGTCAATAGGGGCCGTCCCTCAAGCTCCAGGTGCGTGCTTAGTGGTGAACTGCTGAAGCAGATGACATCACTACGGCGGTCCAGGTCGCCGCGTTCACACGGGCCTGGATCGAGGCCAAGGTGGCCGCCCCGGCCTGGAACTGGTCGCCAGGGATCATGCACTAGGGCGACCTCGCCGCTGCCAAATTGATCGAGCAGCAATTCGCCCTCCTCCACGTCGATTGTGGCCAGGCCACGACTGCGTAGCCCCCAGCTCAGGTTGCTGCTGTCTGAATTGGGGGGCCGCCAATGGAGGCTTGAGTTCTTGCCGTTTGTAAGGGGGGCTTTTTCTACAAGAACGGCAGCGCTGAGTTGTTCTGGAGCGGCTTGATCCTGAAGATGGTGCTGAAAGAAGGCCAGTTGCAACCGATCAAGGCCGCCGTTCCAGTCGAGGTGGGTATAGGCACCAATGCGGAGCAGCGGCGAGCCACCTGCAGCGCTAGCAAGTGCAAAGAGGTTCAAGATGCCGCGCAGATGGGGGTCGTACCAGCCACCGATCAGCAGCATCGGGCGCTGCAATAGAGCTGCGACTGGTTGGTGGCTAACCCACCTAGGGGCCTCGCTTGCCGGCAGCTGCAGCCAGCGGCAGGCCATGCCTTGGGGGTCATGGCGCTTGAGCAGGTCAAAGCCTTCAGACAGAAAGTCGCCCGAGTCGATGCTGCGGCGAATCTCTTGCCAGCCGGCATCGTCCCCAAGTTTCTTGCAGCGAAGGGCTGCCAATTGCAGTCCCCAGCCGATGCCTAGGGCCCACCAGTGGGCTCCTCCCTCGCAGGCCCAGTCACCGCGCTCGTCCAAACCAGCCATAGCCGGTGCCAGGCAGTCGGGCAGGGCCGCTGGATCGTCGCTTAGCAGTTGGGTCAGGCCTTGGTATGAAAATCCATAGCAACCGACTCTTCCGTTACTGCCTTCAAGGTTGCGAACCCAGCGGATGGTGTCTGCCCCATCGGATAACTCCTGCTCGAATCCTTGGAACGTCCCTTGGGAAGCACCTTGACCGCGCACATCCTGAACAACTACCAGAAAGCCATGGGCTGCGTACCAGCTGGGATGGGCATAGGTAATAGTTGAGGCGATCGCTCGGCCGTAGGGCTGTCGCATCAGCAGCACCGGCCATGATCCTTGGTCGGCTGGTTGCCAGACTCGGCTGATCAGCTGGGTGCCATCCCGGCAATCCATGGCCTCGTCTCGCCGTCGAACCTGCAAAAGGTTTGGCGCCGGGCTGCTCACTCAGCGCACATCGGGGCAATAAAGCCCAATCACATAGGTGATAAGAACCTCAGAATCCATGGGACTGAGGTTTTCTTGGCGGGCGATCTGGCTCACGGCCGAGCTGGATGTAGCGGAGAGCCCCTGGGCGTTGAAGCCCTGAAACTGGCTGCAAAGCGCCTTCGCCCGCGCCGGGTTTTGCTTCACGGACTCAAGCAATTGGGATTGGGCCAGGGCAGGTGACCACAGAGCTGCCAGGCTGATCAGCAGAAGCGGCACCAGGCCGAAGATGTAACGGCCGCAGGTCGAATTACTGGGTGGGGAGTGGAGATTTGACAACGTATGCAGCCCCAAGGCACTTCCATTTGAGCCACCTGGGGCGGCGGCTGGTGGCTGCTCTGGATCAGTTCGTGGGGCGGCGCTGAGCGCGCCGGATCCATTCGCTCAAGGTGGTCAGATCGAGCAGGGGGGAGGCCATGCCGGTGAGGCTTCGTTGCAGCCGGCCCATCTGTACCAAGAGTTGGTGCGGGTCACTGGCCGCCAATCCAGCCCTGCTAGCGATGCCGGCGTAGAGCAGCAGGGCGGCTTCTGCCGGCTCGATTCCCACTTCTACCACTAGCCGGGCCTGGCCCCGAAGCTTGATCAGCCGGGCCTCGCTGGCGCCGCCGCTGCGGCCGAGCCGGCGCAGGTCCTGGTCTTGGAGTCCGGCGAGTTGGGGCCAGCTATCGATGCCGGCCAGCTCCAATTGGCGTTGTTCACGCTGAAAGTGAATCGGCAGTTGCCACATGGCTAGGGCTGTAGCTCAACATCACCACTTGTCAGGCTGCGCGTGGCTTCTGCCAGCACCACTGGCTTGCTCAGCCCCGGGGCGATCGTCTCGACGCGGCGCAGTCGCACGTGCACCAGGTTGTCGGCGCTGCTGCGGCCGCCACCCCTGAGGTTTTGGGCGACTTGCTGAACTGTGGGTGCGGCGGCCCCATCCGCTATGCCGTCTGGCGCTGCTGCCACCACCAGGTCGATGCCGTTGTCAAACACCACCGGCACGCTCACGGCCCCAGCTAGCTGCACGCGAGGGGTATAGCTCACCGCAAAGGCAAGGCAGGAAACGGCGAGCAGGGCCGTGAAGCTGGTGACACCAACCAGCCGAAAGCGAATCCCCCAGCGGCTCACATAACCAAGAATCGTGGTCAAAGCCAGGACCCCACTGGCGGCCCCCAGCCATTTGCCCGCTGTCAGCAGGATTGGATCAGCGGCCATAGGGCTGGATGTTTGGGTTAGTGCCTTTATATTGCGCCCGTCGCAGGGGTGGCAGCCCACGGGAATGGCGGAGTTGCCAGAACAGAACCCTGGGCCAGTCCCCGCTTTGCCGTCACTTGCACCCCCAACCTGGCCACGGGGCCCCGGCGGAGTCCGCTTTCTGGCGGCGTTTACAGGCGTCTGCGGTGCCCTGATTCTGCTGGTCTGGGGCGGGGATCAGGCCCTGAGAAAGCTCTACGAGCACTGGAGACCTCGGGTTGATCAGTCGCTCAGCCAGCTTTCTGGCCATCCCGTTGAGCTTGGCGACTATCAGGGTCTGGGCTGGGGTGGTCTGCGCATTGGGCCCAGTCGCATCGCCCCTGGGCGGCTGGATGGCTCCTCAGTCTTGGTGCGTTCGGTTTTGGTGAGCTTGGATCCGCTAGCCAGCCTGCGCCAGCGGTTGCCAGTGGTGCATGTGGGCCTGACTGGTGTGCGCGCTGAGTTGCGGCGCAACTCCCAAGGTCAGTATTGGGTGCCAGGGCGCCTTGCTGTAGGCAGCGAGCCGCCGCGCCTGGATCTCAGGTTGCGCCTGGTGGATCCCGCCTTGCTCAACCTGCAGCCTTCCGGTATGAGCCTCCGCCTCACGGGCCGTGGTGCAGTGCTGCCCCATCGCCGGGAGGTTGAACTGGCGGCTTGGCTGCGCTCGGAGGTGGCCGCTGGCGAGCTGGCCATGGAGCTCCAGGGCAATTGGCAGAGGCAGCGCTGGGATGGAACCCTGCGGACAAAGGCCTTGCAGCTACCCCCTCTGCAGCGCCTGTTAGGCCTGCCTGGTCAACTTGCGGGTCACGCAGATGGCAAGTTCGCCTTGGCCTGGAGGGATCGCCAGCCCTTCTGTCGAGGTGGAGCCCAGCTGCGCCAATTGCGCTGGCGGCCTGCGACCGGCGTATCCCGACTGGAGTTGCCATTCAGCCAACTGCGCTGCAGCGGCCAGGCGCTCGAGTTGGACCGCTCTGCCTGGCGCTGGGGAGCACCGGGCAGCAAGGGCCTGCAGGGCACCCTGCGGCTTGAGGGGCTGTGGCAGCGAAACCAGCTTCAGCTGCGCCAGTTTGAGCTGGCCCGCGGTCGCTCCTGGCTAAAGCTCAAGGGGAGCTTGGCCAGGCGTTTTGATCTGACGGGGCAATGGCAGCTCCGGCCCGGTGACCTTCCCCTGCAAGCCGGCACCCCTGAGTGGCTGTTGAACCAACAGGTAAGCGGCTCAGTTTCGGCCAGGGGGCCGTGGCGCCTGCCCCAGCTCCAGGCCCGCTTTGGTCAGCCCAGTAACCCGTTGCTGGGTCGCTGGGATGCGGTTTTGGATTGGCGCGATAAGCGCCTAGTGCTGCAGCGTTTCAGTAGTGCCCACCTCTCCGCCCGTGGCGTGTTGCCCCTGGGCCTGCGGGCCGGTGAGGGGCTGGTGCCAGGCCAGCTCGATCTCAACTTGGAGCTGCAGCGCTACCCCCTCGAGCGGCTCGATTTGCTTGTGGGCACCCAATTGCAGGGAATCTTGCAGGCCACTGGCCGGGTTCGGGGCCCTCTCAAAGCCTTGAGGCCAGACCTGGATCTCCAGATCGACCAGCCCGGTGCGGGCCCCCTCAGCTTGCGGGAAAACTGGCATGGCCAGTGGTTTGGTGATCCGGCTGGTGGTGGGCGCCTACGCATGCAAGCTCTCGCCCCTGCGCCGGTGGGGGTGCTTACGGCCCGCCTCGATTCCCGTTGGGTCCCCCGTGCAGTTCGCCTTGACCGGGCCGGCGGCACTCTGGAACTCAACGGCAGCCCTCGGGCCTACCGCTGGCAGGCATCCCAGTTGCCCCTCGACGGATTGCAGCTAGCCCTGGGGCCAAATTCGAGGCGTCAACCCCTGCAAGCCCGGCTGAGCGGTCAGGGCCTGCTTGAACTCCAACCCCTGGCCTTCAGCGGTAGCGCCCAGCTTGATCGGCCGGTGTTTTTGGGCGTCTGGGGGAAATCGGCCCAGGCGAATATCCGCTATGCCAAGCGTCGCTACTCAGTCCAAGGAGCTATCTCTCCCCTTGCTGGGGGCAACCTTGCCATCGATTGGAGTGGCGTGTGGCATGGCGCCTTCCGAGCCCGCCTTCAGGGTGAGCGATTACCGCCGCTGTTTTTGCAGCAGTTGGTCAGGGCCTGGCCCCAGTGGCGCGGAGGGAGCGCGCCGATCCTGGGCCGGGCCAGCGACATCGGCACCCTGCTGATCGATACGTTTAGCGGCAGCGTGCAGGGCCAGCTGCGCGCCCTGGAGCTTGCTAGAGCTCGCCTGAGCTCTGCCCGGCTGGAGCGTGACCGGCAAAGCAGCCCCCAGGAGCGACTGCAGCGGCTGGCAGGTCAGATCGATGCAGACCTGCGCCTTGACGGAGCCAGCCTGCTGGAAGCCCGCGCCGACCTCCAGGCCCGCGCCCACCTCTGGTTGCCTGAGGCAAACCAGGACCAGCCCCTTACCTCTGTGCCGGTGCTGGTGAAGTTCACCGGGCCCCTGCGCCGGGGGGCTGGCAATTTCAGCCTGGCTGACCTGCCCCTTGAGCTGTTGGCGCTGCTTACCCCTGTGCCCGCCGGATTGCGTGGCCGCCTATCTCTGCAGGGGCGCTACCGCCTCGGCACTCCCCAACCTGAGCTTGCCCTCAACATCAACCTGGTTGATGGCTATCTAAGGGAAACGGCTTTGGTGCTGGAGCGGAGCACCATTCAGCTGGAGCAGGCCAGGCTGCTCCTCGATCTTTCTTTGCGGGCGGCCGGGGCTTCAACCAGCGTCGAATTGGCGGGTGTTGTGCCCTTGGATCCGGGGAGGCAGGGTCTTGAACTGCGCCTGGCTAGTCGTGACGACGGCTTGCGCTTCCTGGCGGGGCTTGCCCAGCCTGCCCTGCAGTGGAATCAGGGCAGCGGCGACCTCCAACTGCTGGTGCGCGGCAGCGTTAGAGAGCCGATCGCTAACGGATTTTTGCGTTTTCGGGGTGCTCAGTTGCAGTTCATCGGCCAAAAGGTTCGTGACGTCGATGCCACCGTGCTGTTCGACTTTGAGCAGCTCCTGCTTCAGGAGTTCAACGCCAAGGTGGGAGATAAGGGAGTGGTGCGTGGTCAGGGAAGCCTGGGGCTGTTTCGCCCTGAGGCCACAGCTGATGGCAAAGACGCCACGCTGAAGGTAGAGCTTGAAAAGGTGCCCTTTGCCATGTCTCGGATCAAGGCCGTGGCTGATGGGTCCCTTCAAATCGGAGGCAGCGTTGCTGCCCTTGATATTGGCGGGGAGCTGGCTATATCCCGGGGCAGCATCAACGTTCAGCCGGCTCGACTGGCCAGTGAAGCCAATCTGGCGGCACCGGTAGCTAGCGCTGCTGAATTGCTCGAATCCAGCTGGAATTACGACCAGCCCTTGGTGCTGCTCGGTCCCGATGTGGAGAGCAACGCCAGTGAGGCCCTGCGTGCCGCCGTACCTAATGCCAGCTTTGTGGGTTTCGACGACCTGAGGTTGAAGCTGGGCCCCGACCTGAAGGTTGGCATCCCCAACCTGGCCAGCTTTGGCACCAGTGGTTTGCTGCGACTTAATGGGAGGCTTGATCCGAGCCTGCGCTTGCAGGGTGTGGTGCGATTGCTGAACGGGCGACTAAACCTGTTCACCACCACGTTTGGTCTCGACCCCGACTCCCCAAACGTTGCGGTGTTCACACCCTCGATGGGATTGATTCCTTTTTTAGATATCTCGCTGCGTACCAGGGTCTCCGACAACCTGCCGACCACCAGTGGTATTGGGACCGCCGGCAGCCTTTCATTGCAGGACTTTCAGGCGGTTGGCGCCACCAACTCCCTCGACCAGCTCAACTTGGTGCGTGTTTTTCTGAGTGTGAGCGGCCCGGCGGACCGTCTTGCCGACAACCTGGTGCTGCGCAGTTCGCCGCCGCTCTCGGAAGATCGGCTGCTGGCCCTGATCGGCGGCAATACCCTGGCCGGCCTGGCGGGATCTGCAGGCGGCACCGTGCTGGCTACCGCCCTAGGACAAACCCTGCTCTCGCCTCTGCTCGGCACCCTCGGCGATGCCTTCGGCCAGCGACTCAGCTTTGCCCTTTATCCCACCTACGTGAACCAAGGTGTGGCCAGTGGCGCCGAACGTCGCTCAGGTCGGGTGCCGCCCCAGCTGGTGCTGGGAGCTGAGTTAGGTCTTGATCTCACGGAACGCTTCAATGCATCTGTGTTGGCTGCCCCCAACCGCTCCGACGTCCCCCCCCAATTAAATCTGAATTTCAAGGCCTCAGAATTGCTCAACCTGCAGGGGGCTATCGACTCCCAGGGTGCCTGGCAGACCCAGTTGCAGCTGTTTTTCCGCTTCTGAGCTTGTTTTGTTCGATGCAGCGATTCCGATGAACCAGTTGATCGGGGTGGATCTCGGTGGTAGTGCCATCAAGTTGGGGCGCTTCAGCGAAGCCGGCGACCTGCTTGCGGAGTTGCAGGTGCCTACTCCCCAGCCAGCGGTCCCTGGTGCTGTGACAACGGCGATCGTGGCGGCGGTACAGCAACTAGATCCTCAGCGGTTGGCCGATCGGATTGGGGTCGGCCACCCCGGGCCCAGCGACCAAGCCGGCCGGGTGGCGCGCATCGCCATAAACCTGCCGGGTTGGCTGGATGTGCCCTTGGCCAATTGGCTCGAGCCCCTGCTGGAGCGCCCTGTGACCCTGGCCAATGACGCCAACTGCGCCCTGATCGGTGAGCACTGGCGCGGGGCAGCCCGGGGAGTTGGCGATGTCTTGCTGCTCACCTTGGGCACGGGCGTGGGCGGTGCGGTGTTGCTCGATGGCCAATTGTTTACAGGTCATCGGGGGGCGGCCGCCGAGCCCGGTTTGATAGGCCTCGATCCCGCTGGTCCGCCCTGCAACAGCGGTAACAACGGCTCCCTGGAATCCTTCTGCAGTCGCCGCGGCTTCGATCGCCTATCCAGCCTGGATCCGGCCGAACTCTGCCGCCGGGCCACTGGCGGCGATGGCGAAGCCCTGGCGGTGTGGCGGGCCTATGGCCAGCTGCTGGGGCAAGGTTTGAGCTCGCTGCTTTATGTGCTCACACCGGAGCTAGTGCTGATTGGTGGTGGCCTCAGCGGCGCCAGCGATCACTTCCTGCCAGCGGTGTGGCAGGAGGTGGAGCAGCGGGTGCAGGCAGCCAGCCGGGAGGGTCTGACGATTCGTCGCTGCAGCCTCGGCAACGGAGCCGGCCGGCTGGGGGCGGCTCGCCTGGCGCTGCAACGTTTGGCGCCCAGCTTGGGATGATGGCTTGATGATTCCTGATCCCTCCCCAGACCTGCTGGCCCGGGCCGCCCAGGTGCGCCGCTGCGCCATGGCCCTTGGCCAACTCGACGATGGCAAGCGCCGTCAGGCCGTGCTGGCCATGGCAGAAGCCCTAGAGCAGGGCAGTGAAGCCATTTTGGCCGCCAACCAGGCCGATCTTGAGGCCGCTGCCGCCGAGGAGCTGGCGCCGGCGCTGGTGGCCCGGCTCAAGCTCGATGGTCCCAAATTGGCAGGGGCGATCGCGGGTGTGCGCCAGGTGGCGGAGCTTGCCGATCCGGTTGGCCGCCGTCAGCTCCACACCGAGCTAGATGAGGGGCTGGTGCTGGAGCGGTTAACGGTGCCCCTGGGGGTGCTGGGCGTGATCTTTGAGGCGCGGCCAGATGCGGTGATGCAGATCGCCTCCTTGGCTATTCGCTCCGGCAACGGCGCCCTGCTCAAGGGTGGTCGCGAAGCAAGCCGTAGCTGTGAGGCCATTCATGCAGCGCTGCGCCGTGGCCTGGCCGCTAGTGCGGTGCAGCCCGATGCCCTGGAGCTGCTCACCAGCAGGGAGGAAAGCCTGGGGCTGCTCAAGCTCGACGGCCTGGTGGACTTGATTATTCCCCGGGGCTCCAATGCCCTGGTGCGCTTCATCCAAGACAACACCCGTATTCCAGTGCTGGGTCATGCCGATGGCATTTGCCACCTGTTTGTGGATAGGGCCGTGGATCTGGATCTGGCACTGAAGGTGGCGCTGGATTCCAAGACCCAATACCCGGCAGCTTGCAACGCGATCGAAACCCTGCTGGTTCACGCGGAGACAGCTGCCGATTTTCTGCCCAGGGCCGTGCTGGCCTTCGGGGCAGCCGGGGTTGAATTGCGCGGCGATGCCGCCGCCATGGCGCTGGGTGTGAGCCATGCCGCCTCAGACGACGACTGGAGCACCGAATATTCAGACCTGATTTTGAGTGTGAAGGTCGTTCCCGACCTCGAGGCAGCCCTCGATCACATCGCCCGCTACGGCTCCCGTCACACCGATGCCATCTGCACCCGGGATGCTGCCATGGCCGACCGCTTCCTGGCTGCGGTAAACAGCGCCGGCGTCTACCTCAATTGCTCCACCCGCTTTGCCGATGGCTTCCGCTACGGCTTCGGCGCCGAGGTAGGCATCTCTACCCAAACCATGCCCCCCCGGGGCCCCGTTGGGCTGGAGGGTTTGGTGACCTACCGCTACCGGCTGCGCGGCGAGGGCCACATCGCCGCCGATTACGCCGGCGGCGTGCGCCATTTCAGCCATCGCCCCCTGCCCCTTTGAATTTCCTGCCATGAGCGATGCGATTCAGGTGCGCGGCCTGCGGCTTTGGGCCCATGTGGGGGTGCTCGATTTCGAGCGCAGGGATGGCCAGTGGTTTGAGCTGGATCTGGAATTGGGCGTGGATCTCAGTGCTGCTGGGCGCAGTGATGCCCTAGGCGACACCCTCGACTACAGCCAGTTGATCACCGCCCTGCAAAAACAGGCCCGCAGCCTGCGCTGCCAAACCCTGGAGCACTACAGCGAGAGGATTCTCGAACGGATCGAGGAGCTTTATGGCCCGGTGCCGCTCCGCCTTGAACTGCGCAAGTGTCAGGCCCCGGTGTCAGGCTTTGGCGGGATTGTGGCGGTGCGGCGCAGCCGGCATCACTAGGCAAATTTGAGGCAGAACCCGCTTCTGTGGTGAAAGTCAGGTTCGCTGCCAGGATGGGCCACGGCCCAGTAGGCCAGCTCTCCGCTGGAGCTTTGGAGTACGGCGGAGACCCCAACTTCGATCCCCTCAGCTGCCCGGTGGCTGGCCAGCGCTGGTGGCAGCGCGCAAGTAAGGCTCAAGCTCAATTGTTTGTCATCACCCATCACACTGAAGGGGAGTTGCTTGTAAGCAGGTTCCTCAGCTAGCCCCTGCCGGTAGCCCTCTAGGTGATAGACGTTCCAGTGACCGGCGGGCGAAAGGTTGTACTCCCAGTAGTCGCTGTTACCTGCAGCGGCAAGAAAGAATTCCAGGCAGGTTGCTTGCCAAAGAAGGTCTTGTCGCAGTGGTGGGCCGCTGCTATGAGCAATCCTCAACTTGGCTAGTTCGCCCTCAAGCTGGAATGTGATCTGCAGAGTATTCTCAGCCATGCTGAGTTGGCCATGGAGTGAGTAGAGGGCAAGTTCTCCCTGCATTTCGGCTGCAAAAGGAATTAATTTGAAGCTGGTGGTGTTCATCGCAGTTTTGCCACAATCTGCCGGATTTGTTCTTCCTGGGCCTCAATGCTTTCGGTGAGACGAAATTGGACCAAAGCCCTATCGAGGTTGTGGTTTGCATGGGTGGTACGAAAGTAGACATTGCCTGCTAGATGGTCGCTTAAGAAGCGCAGGCCTAGCTCGAAGCTGATCAGCCTTGCCGACACGTAGATGTAATCCAGGTCTGTATCGCTTAGGAATGTTCTTGCCGCGTCCAGGTAGCCCTCTAGGAGGATCTCGCAGAGATCGAGATCAAATTTGACGCTATCAGGTTCACAGGCTTCTTCCCCCGCTGGATTGCAGGCTGAACGCAAGCAATCACCAATGTCGTAGTGCACCAGGCCTGGCTTAACTGTGTCTAGATCCACCATGCTCACGGCAGTTCCCGTGTGGGCGCAGAGCATCACATTGTTGATTTTGGGGTCGCCGTGAATAGGCCGCAGCTGCAGAAGGCCCGCTTTATTGGCGTCCTCAAGGATCGGCGCCAGTTCGCGGCGTTGCTCCACGAATGCCGCACACCATTGCTCCCGATCGTCATGACCTATTGGGCTGCATAGCAAAGCTTGGTCGTAGGCCGCCAGGTAGGTCGGTGTGACGTGGAAACCCGGCAGGGTGTCGGCTAGTTGCTCTGGGGGCAGGTCGCTGATCAGGAAGTGGAATAGCCCTAGGCCGCGGCCTACCTGCCGGGCCTGCTCCCGGTCCGTGATCGCCTCAACCGTCACGGCCTCTTCGATGAAGCTCTGTAAACGCCAAAATTGGCCCTCTGCCCATAGCCAGGGTCGGCCGGTATGACGGTTTGCGATTAGCCGCGGCACTTCCCATCGTTGTCCGATCAGAGGGTGCTGCTCGGCATGTTCGCTGAGCGCCTCCAGGTTTTGCATCACCAGCTCCGGCTGGGGAAACACCCGGGTATTGAGCCTTTGCAACACGTAGCGGCGTGCTGCTGCCCCCCCCGAGTGCACCTCCAATAAATAGGTGTCGTTGACGTTGCCGTTACCTAGGGGCGCAATCGTTGTGACAGGTCCGGGGAGGGCGAAGGCCTCGGCGACCGCCACCAGCTCCGGTGCAGGAGTGGCCATCAGGCGGCCACCAGCCCGGAATGGCGGATAAGAGCCTCGCTGCTTGGCTGACGCCCTCGGAAGGCTTCGAACACCTCAGCTGGGGAGCGGCTGCCACCGAGGCTGAGCACGGTGTCGCGGAAACGGCGGCCGGTGGCCACGATCTCCTCCTCCTGCTCCAAGCCAACCTCCTCGAAAGCGCTGAAGGCATCGGCGCTGAGCACCTCAGCCCACTTGTAGGAGTAGTAGCCGGCCGCATAGCCGCCGGCGAAAATATGGCTGAAGGCGCAGAGGAAGGCGTCCTCGGCTATGGGCTCAAGCACCGTTGTGGTGGCAGCGATATGGCGGCGCAGTTGATCGGGACTATCACCGCTGTCGGGGGTCCACTGGCTGTGCAGGCGTAGATCGGTGAGGGCGAAGTGCACCTGGCGCAGGGTGGCGCCGCCAGCCATGAAGGTGCGAGCTGCCAGCAGCTTTTGGTACTCGGCCTCCGGTAGAGGTTCGCCGCTCTGCCAGTGGCGGGCCATGCCCATCAAGGTGGCACGGTCGTAGCACCAGTTCTCCATGAATTGGCTGGGTAGCTCTACCGCGTCCCACTCCACGTTGTTGATACCGGCGGCCTGGGGCCGCTCCACCGTGGTGAGCATGTGCTGGAGGCCGTGACCAAATTCGTGGAAGAGGGTTTCGACCTCGTCGAAGGTCATCAGGCTGGGGGTGTCCCCCACCGGTGGGCTCTGGTTGCAGATCAAGTAGGCCACCGGCAACACGGGCTCGCCGGTGGCGCTGCGGGAGCGGCCGAGGCATTCATCCATCCAGGCACCACCGCGCTTGCTGCCAGGGCGGCTATAGGGATCAAGGTAAAAACCTGCCAGGGGCGCCCCGTTACGGGCTTCGAGCACTCGGAAATAGCGCACGTCGCTATGCCAGATCGGCGCCTCCCCATCTGCGGCCACTATTTGTATGTCGAACAGGCGCTGGCAAAGAACAAACAGCCCCTGCAATACCTGCTCCAGGGAAAACCAGGGTCTTAGGGCCTCGCTGTTGAGCTCGAAGCTCTCCTGACGCAGCACATCTGCCCAGTAGCTCACGTCCCAGGGCTTGAGCTCAGCTGCCTCTGGTGCCCCGTGGCGGCTGGCGCAGGCAGCAAGGGCGGCGAGCTCCTGCTGGGCCACTGGAAAGGCTGCAGCGCGCAGGTCTTCAAGTAGGTCTTCCACCTCTTGCACCGAGCCGGCCATCTTCGAGGCCAGGCTTACCTCGGCCCAGTTGGCATAGCCCAGCAGCTGGGCTTGTTTCAACTTCAGCTCCAGGATTTGGGCAATCAGGGGATTGTTATCCAGTTCACCGCTGGCGGCCCTGCCCACCTGGGCGC
Organism: Cyanobium sp. L1E-Cus; assembly: GCF_024345755.1. NCBI lineage: Bacteria > Bacillati > Cyanobacteriota > Cyanophyceae > Synechococcales > Prochlorococcaceae > Cyanobium > Cyanobium sp. L1E-Cus. Next base: position 23,958 of record NZ_JAGQBS010000002.1, read on the forward strand.
GGTAGACCTTTTCGCGCAGGTCCCGGCGCTCACTGAATTTTAGAAAGGGCACCACCCTCGGCATATCTAGCCCCAGGCGCCAGCCGCTTTCACCAGCATCTGCCGCAGCTTGGGCCAGCAGCTGCCGCAGGCTGGCGGGTAGGCCGGCCAGTTCGGCTTCGCTGTTCAAAGTGAGGCTCCAGCCGTTGGTGGCATCGAGCACGTGGTTGCCGAAGGCGGTGGCGAGTTCGGCGAGCCGCTCACAGGCGGAGTTGAAGGCTTGCTGCTCCTGCCCCTCCAGGCCCACGCCTCGCAACTGCATGTCCCGTAGCTCCGCCGCCAGGATGCGGCTCTGGGTGGCATCGAGCTGGCTGGGATTGGCTTGCAGTGCCTCGAGAGCCCGATATATCGGACGCGATTGCCCAGCGCGGTTACCGAATTGCACCACGGCCCCCTGCTGCTGTTGGTGGGCCTCCCGCAGGGCTGGTGTGTTGCAGACGCCATTGAGATGGCTCACCACCCCCCAGCTCCAGCGCAACCGCTCACCAAGCTGGTGTAGAGGATCCATAACCTCCTCCCAGCTGAGCGACTCGGATTGTCCTAAGCGCAGCTCAAGGCTGGCTTCCAGGGCGGAAAGCGATTCGTTGAGCTCGCTTAGTAAGGCAGGGATCGCCTGCTCTACCTGCTCCGGCGTGATCACATCGAAGGGCGGAAGACCCTGACCAACCAGCAAGGGCAGGGGTGCGCTCAGGGTCATGGATGGGGGATTTGGTGCACCCATTCCAGCCGATCCAGCAAGCTTTTGTGAATTAGCCCAGGGCGGTGACCCGGCCCATGGCAACCAGGGCAGTTGCACTCAATTGCTGGGCAAGGGCGTTGGTTGAGGCCTCATAGACATCGATTGCCAGCCGCGGCCAAAAGCCAATCGCCAGCGTTGGTATCAGCAGGGTGAGACCAATAAAAAGCTCCCTTGGACGCATGTCGCCCACCACTGCTAGGGCTGGGATTCTGGGACCGAAGAACACCCGGCGGCAGAGGCTGAGCAGATAAACAGGAGTAAGCACTAATCCGATCGCTGCCAGCACGATGGCGATCACCCGGAAGCCGATGGTGAAGTCGTCGTTCGCGGTGATGCCGAGAAACACCGTGATCTCGCTCACAAAGCCACTCATGCCGGGCAGGGCAAGGGAAGCAAGAGAGCTGGCCAGGAAAAAAGCGAAGGTGATCGGCAGGGCTTTGGCGAGGCCGCCCATGTTGGGGATTGAAAGGGTTTTGGTTCGCTCGTAAAACACCCCGGTAACAAAAAACATGGCAGCTGCGATCAGGCCATGACTGATCATCTGCAACATGGCGCCGCTAATGCCAAGGGCATCTACTGCGCCAATACCGAGCAGCACAAAACCCATGTGGCTCACGGAGCTGCAGGCAATTCGCCGTTTGACATTGTCCTGGGCAAAAGCATTCAGGGCGCCATAGACGATGTTGACAATGCCGAGCACAATTAGGGCTGGTGCCAACCTGAGATGAACCTCCGGAAGCATCTGCACGTTGAAGCGCAGCAAGGCGTAGCCACCCATCTTCAGCAGCACCCCTGCAAGCAACATCGATACGGGCGCATTGGCTTCACCGTGGGCGTCGGGCAACCAGGTGTGCAGGGGGAACATTGGCAATTTCACCCCGAAGCCCACCAAGAAGCCCAGATAACAGAGCAGGCCAAAGGTGCCACCGGGGGAACGGCTGGCGAGATCTGAGAGGTTGAAGCTGAAGCTGTCGCCTGAGAAGGCAAGAGCAAGGCCGCTCAACAAGATCAGCAGGGAGGCTGTGGCGGTATATAAAATAAACTTAGTGGCCGCATATTGACGTTGCTTGCCACCCCAGATTGCTATTAATAGATATACAGGAACCAGCTCAAGCTCCCAGGCAAGGAAGAAAAGCAGAAAGTCTTGGGAGAGAAAAACCAGGCCCTGGGCTGAGGCCTGAACCAGCATCAGGGCGAAATACAGGCGCGTTTTGGTCTTGATGTTCCAGCTGGCTGCCACCGAAAGCAGGGTTACCAGGCCTGAGAGCAGCACCAGCGGCGTGGAAAGGCCATCAGCTGCCAGGGACCACTCCAGGCCCATGGCCGGCACCCAACTGACCCTTTCCACCAGTTGCAAATCACTGCTGGAGCCATCGAAGTGCCTGCTAAAGCAGAACACCATCAGGCCAAGGTCAATCGCCAGGGTGGCGAGGGCCAGGGTGCGGGGCCACTTGGGGTCGCTGCCATCTCCCGGCAGCAGCGGCATTACCAGGGCGACTGCTGCTGGCAGCAGCACGATCAGGCTCAGCCAGGGAAAGGCCGATTCCGCTGCTGGAGCGACCAGGCTGGACGCGGCTAGCAGGGGCATGTTGACGTCCATCACGGCCCGATTGCAGATCTGGTGATTCGCTGAACAAGGCCGAGGTCAGGCGGTGTTCAAATCGAGTACCAACCTATCAGCCCCAGTCGCTCGACTGAGTAAATTTACTCACTGGCGCCCAGCTTCTGGTCTGGCAAGTGCTCCCAGCGGCTGCCCAGTTGCTGGATAGCCAGCACCTCGGAGCGGGACTCAACCCCGGCTTGGTGCCAGGCCCGAACCATCGCCCTGCCGACGTTCTCGGCTGCTGGTTTTGGGCAAAGGGCAAGCAGGCTTGGACCGGCGCCACTGATCACGCAACCCCAGGCTCCCGCTGCTAGGGCCGCCTCCCTCACAGCCTTGCCACCGTGGATCAGGCCCCAGCGGTAGGGCTCATGCAGGCGGTCGTGCATGCCATCGGTGATCAGGTCGCCATTGCCGGTGCGCAGCCCCTGCAGCAGCAAGGTGAGGGAGCCCAGGTTGATCACCGCATCCCCCACCGGAATTGATTTGGGCATGGCCCGCCTTGCTTCGCTGGTGGTGAGCCGGATAGCGGGGATTGCCACTACGGCCTGTACCAGGGGCGACCACTCACAGCGCACCACTCGCCATCGGTGGGACGCCGCTTTGGCTGTCATGCACAATCCCCCCACCAGGGAGGGCACCACGTTGTCGGGATGGCCTTCGATATCGATGGCCAACTCCAGCAGTTTCTCGCGGCTGAGGGGCTCGCCCACCAGCGCATTGGCGCCGATCAGCCCAGCCACGATCGCTGTGGCGCTGCTGCCTAGACCTCGGGCAGGCGGCACCGCCAGCCGCACTCTTGCCTCAAGGGCCACCGGCTCCTCGCCAGCTTCTTTCCACACCCGTTGGGCCGAGCGATACACCAGGTTGTCGGGCCCACCGCGAAGGTGGGCTCCTTCGCTGCCTTCAATAATCAGATCAAAGCGCTCGCTGCCTCCCTCGATGCAGCGCATCTGGAAGACATTGTCGAGATCCAGGGCAGCCCCCAGACAGTCAAAGCCGGGGCCCACATTGGCGGTGGTAGCGGGAACGTGAACCTCAACCCCTTGTCCGACCCGGGGGCGCACCATGGGACAACTTCTGCTGCGCCCAGTGTCTCAGGCCAGCAGCATGCGCGCCCGGCAGGCCGCGCTGAATTGGCCAATGGCCGGATCAACCACGGCCGTGATCGGCATGCTTGCCAGCACCGGCTCTAGCCGACCTTTATTAAGGAAAGCCCGGTTAAAGGTGGGCGAGCGCAGGGTCTCCAGCAGTTTTCCTGCGGTGCCGCCGGCCAACCACACCCCTCCCCGGCTCAGACCAGCCAGGGCCAGATCGCCACACACACTGCCGTAGCAGCCGATCCAGATCTCCAAGGCTTCGCAGGCCAGGCTTTCCCCTAGGGCAGCGCTGGCTGCCACGGCAGCGGGCAGTTCCGACCCCTCGGCTAGCGGCAAAAGGGGATGGTCTCCGCCGGGGTGGCGGATGTGAAGCAGCCAGCGCGCCACTTCGCCCAGGCCCGTGCCGCTCACCACCCGCTCGATCGAGACTCGCTCCAGGCCCCGCTCTTGGGCGAGCCACCGTTTGAGTTCCCATTCCTGCTGGCTGCGGGGGGCGAATTCAGCGTGGGCGGCCTCACTGGCCACCGCTATCAGCCCAGTTGGGGTTGGTACCCCGTAGGCCACCCCCAGACCCGTTCCCGCACCTAGCACCAGCAGGGGCGCCTCAGGCCTCGCCACCCCCGGGCGGATTGGCGCCTGTTGCTGTGAGGTGAGGTGGGGCAGCCCGTAGATCAATACGGCGAAATCATTGACCAGCTCAAACCGCCCTATACCTGTGGCAGCAGCCAGCTGGTTGCCATCGAGCTGCCAGTGGAGGTTGGTTAGTTGGGCTTGACCCGCCTCCACCGGCCCAGCCACCGCCAGGCAGGCGGCAGCTGGGGTGGGCTTGCCAACCCCTAGAAAGCTGTCAAGCATTGGGGCTAGGTCGTCCCAGTCGGCGGATAGGTAGCGCTCACTGCGCAGCAGCTCCAATTCACCCCCGGCCTGCAGCTGATACAGGGCGAGAAGGGTCTTGGTGCCGCCGATGTCCCCAGCTAGAAGGGTGGTCACTGGCCGGGTGAAGGGATCGCCGGTAGGCCCAGGCCAGCTGCCCGCTCGACATTTGCCTTCACTGCTGCAGCCAGCAGATTGGCCACGGTCACGCTGCCGAGCTCGCCTTCGCGTCTGCTGCGCAGGCTCACGGCACCTGTTTCAGCCTCCTTGGCGCCGATCACTCCCAACAGGGGGATTTTCATCTGTTCGCCGTTGCGAATCAGCTTGCCGAGGCGCTCGCCGGAATGGTCCAGGGTGGCACGGATGCCAGCGGCCTTGAGCTGCTCCAGTAGCTGCTCGGCGTAGGGAATCACCTCATCGGTAACGGGTAGCAGCCGGATCTGCTCGGGCGCCAGCCAGAAGGGGAAATCGCCGGCGTAGTTCTCGGTCATGATCCCGAAAAACCGCTCCAGCGAACCGAAGATGGCCCGGTGAATCATGATCGGGCGCATTCTTGAGCCATCTGCGGCTACGTACTCCAGTTCGAACCGTTCTGGCAGGTTGAAATCGAGCTGGATGGTGGAGCACTGCCACATTCGCCCGATGGCATCCTCGATTTTCAGGTCGATCTTGGGTCCGTAGAAGGCGCCGCCGCCTTCATCGATCTTGTATGCCCAGCCCTTGCGATCGAGGGCCTCGATCAGGCCTTGGGTTGCCAGTTCCCACACGGCATCTTCGCCGATTGATTTCTCCGGCCTGGTGGAGAGGTTTATTTCGTAGGTCTTGAAATCGAAGGTGGAAAGGATCTCCTCTGTGAGATCAAGAATGCGCAGGATCTCATCGCTGATCTGCTCTGGAAGGCAAAACACGTGGGCGTCGTCCTGGGTGAAGCCGCGCACCCGCATTAGGCCGTGCATCACACCCGGGCGCTCGTAGCGATAAACGGTGCCCAATTCGGCCCAGCGAATTGGCAGCTCCCGGTAACTGCGCAGGGTGCTTGCGTAAGTGAGCACGTGAAAGGGGCAGTTCATGGGCTTGAGCTGGTATTGCCGCTCATCTACTTGCATGGGGCCAAACATGCTCTCGGCATAGAAGTCGAGGTGGCCTGACGTTTTCCACAGGCTGATATCAGCCACGTGTGGTGTGTACAGCAGTTCGTATCCAGCTGCGAAATGGGCCTGACGCCAAAAATCCTCGATCAACAGGCGCATCCGCGCCCCGCGGGGATGCCAGAACACAAGCCCAGCCCCGGCCTCATCCTCGATCGAGAACAGATTCAGGTCGGTGCCCAATCGCCTGTGGTCCCGTCGTTTGGCCTCTTCCTTGCGCCGCTTGTGTTCCGCCAGTTGTTCAGCTGTTTCCCAGGCGGTGCCGTAGATGCGCTGCAGCTGGGCTTTGGTTTCATCGCCACGCCAATAGGCGCCGGCGACGCTCTCAAGCTCGAAGGCCTTGGGGTTTAGCTCGCTGGTGTTGGCTACGTGGGGCCCCGCGCAGAGGTCCCACCACTCCTCGCCCAGGGTGTAAAGACTTATGGGCTCCTGGATCCCTGCCAGGATCTCCAGTTTGTAAGGCTCGTTTTGGGCTTTGATCCTGGCCTCGGCTTCAGTGCGGCTTACTTCGATCCGCTCAAGCGGAAGACGCCGGCCAATGATCTTGCCCATCTCCTTTTTTATTGCCTTGAGATCGGCCTCGGTGAAGGGATCGGGATTGTCGAAGTCGTAATAGAAGCCGCTCTCCGTCCAAGGGCCAATGGTGACTTGGGCCTGGGGAAAGAGCTTCTGCACCGCCATGGCAAGCACATGGCTCATCGAGTGACGGATGCGCAGCAGCTGGTTGCTTTCGCTGGTTTTGGGCAGGGCGATCGGTGCGGGCTCGGAGCTGCTTGGGTTCACGGGCACTGATCGCGCGGCTAACTAAGGCGAATCTCGATCCTACGCAGCGCTCCTAAGCTGGATCTATGGGTTTTTCTCCTCCAACACCTGAGCATGAATCCCCCGGCGTCCTGCTTGATCAGCTGCTTGGGTCCTTGCTCGACGACTTCAGTTCCTGTTTTGAACGGGGTTTGTTGCTGCTAGATCACTGTCCGGAAACCGTGATGCCCCAAGACCAGCAGCTGATCCTGCGCGATCACCTAGTGCAGGCCCGCAAGGAACTCTGCGCCGCCACAAGCTTGCGCCAGGCGGCTCCGATACCAATGGCCCTCGAGATGGAAACCCTGGCTCCCTGGCATCAACTTGTGTTGTCGGTGTGGAATCTTTCGGCGGCCCTGCGCCGGCATGGAGTGACCCTGCCGTGATGGTCGAGCGCCGCAACCTGGCTTTGAGCTACGTCCTCTGGGCCCTAGGCCTGGTGGGAGTGTGTGGCGTGCATCGCTTTTACAACCGCAAGCCCCTCAGCGGCACTCTCTGGTTGCTCACTTTTGGCCTCTGCTTCGTGGGCCAATTGGTTGATCTCTGGTTGATGCCCGAACTGGTTGATCAGGCCAACCGGCCTTTGGTGTTATCAGGCTCGACCCTCTCGGTTGAGCGGCAGCTAGTTCATCTGGCTAGGCGCAGAGGTGAGCTGGGCTTCACCCTCAATGACGCCCTCGTCGAGATGGAGTTGCCGGCTGGGGTGGAGAGTCGCCAGGTGCGTGATGAGATCCAAAGGTTGCTCCATGCTGAGCTGCTGGATGTCGGCAATGACGATCGGGGCCGGGTGATCTACAAGGAGCCTTGAGACAGGGACGTTTTTTGCTGTTGATAGGGCTGGCGGCTGGAGCGTCGGTGCCCATGGGGTTGTGGAGTTGCCCCCTGCGTCAGCTCACGGGCATACCCTGCCCCACCTGCTACTTAACGCGCTCCGTGCTGGCGACTCTGCATGGCGACCTCGCCCAGGCCCTGGAGTGGCATGCATTTGGCCCGGTGCTGGTGGGGCTAGCGCTGGCCCTGGGGCTCTGGACTCTCTTAGGTGGCCGCCTGGCGTCTCGGCAGCTGCTGCAGTTGGCCTGTGCCGCTGCGCTGCTCGCATTTGGCTACTGGCTGCTGCGGCTCTGGGGCTGGAGCCAGGGCCAGCCTTTGCCGGCCTGAACTGCCGAGAAAGTTCCTAGGCGGGCGGCAAGAAACCCAGAGTTTCCCGCACCCGTTTGAGGGTCTCATCGGCCACGGCCGCAGCCTTGTGTTGGCCATTGCGCAGCACCTCTGCCACCGCGCCTGGCTGCTGCCGCCACTCCTGATAACGCTGCTGCACTGGCCTCAATGCTTCTACGGCAGCTTCTGCCAGCAGGGGCTTAAAGGTGCCCCAGCCCATGGCGCCGCACTGCTCGGCTGCCTGCTGCCGGCTTTTGCCGGACAGCAGGGCGTAGAGCCCCAAAAGGTTGTCTGCTTCAGGGCGCTCGGGATTACCGAATTCCAACCCCATGGTGGGGTCGGTTTTGGCCCGTTTGATTTTTTTAACCACCAGTTCCGGCGGATCCAGCAAGCTGATCCGCGAGCCCTCGTTGGGGTCGCTTTTGCTCATTTTTGAGCTGCCATCGGTGAGGCTCATCACCCGGGCCCCTTCGCGCAGGATCAAGGGCTCGGGCACCTTGAGCACTGGAATTAGCTCACCGTCTGGATTGCGCTTACCAAAACGGGTGTTGATGCGCTGTTGAGCAATGTCGCGGGCGAGTTCAAGGTGCTGCTTTTGGTCCTCCCCCACCGGCACCAGATCAGCGTCGTAGAGAAGGATGTCGGCAGCCATCAGCACCGGGTAATCCAACAGGCCCACAGACACCTGGTCTCCCTGTTTGATGGCCTTTTCCTTGAACTGGATCATCCGCTCCAGCCAATTGAGCGGGGTGACGCAGTTGAGCAGCCAGGCAAGTTCGCAGTGGGCGCTCACGTGGCTCTGCACGAACACGGTTGAGCGATCGGGATCTATGCCGCAGGCGAGATAGAGAGCTGCTGTTGAGAGCGTGTCCTCGGCGAGCTGGGCTGGCTGATGGGGAACTGTGATCGCATGAAGATCCACCACACAAAAAAAGGTGTCGTGGCTGCTCTGGAGATCAACCCAATTACGGATTGCGCCCAGCCAGTTGCCGAGGTGCAGAGCCCCAGTGGGTTGCACCCCAGACAAAACCCTCGGCCGTGCCATGGGACTCAGCTCTCGGTGCTCTCAGAGGTTTCGGTGCTCTCAGCGCTCTCAGGGGCCAGATCTTCAGCGGCAAGATCTTCGGCGGCAGCTTCGGTCTGCTCGTCCGCGGCAGCCTCTTCAGAGTTGGTTTCGATGGGCTCTGCCACGGGAGCAGGAGGCTTGCTTGGGCGAGCAAATGGATCGATTCGAGGTGCCCGCTCCTGGCGGATCACCCGGCTCTCGCCACCCCCCGGCCGGCGCTCCGCGCGGGGGGCATCACCCCGTGGACCGGCCTGGGCCCTTTGCTGAGCGACTAGTTCGTCGAGCTTTCCATCCTCGAGCAGCTGGGCCACTGTCCGAATGGCGAAGCCCAGGGCAGCCACTGTGGAGCGCAGCGCGAAACCCTCCTGAATGGCTCTGGCGGCACGCATCTCGTTGTCGCTGAGCCGGATGCGGAATCCGCCGGGTTCGCGGTTGCCTGGCGAGCGGCCGCCACCGGCGCGCCCTCCCTGGTCATCGCGAGATTGAGAGGGGGTGGTTTCGTCGGCCATCGCCTCAGTCTGTGCAGTCTGGGGCAAGTGTGCCGCATCGGCTGGCCAAAGGGGGGGTGAGCCAGTGCAGCCGATGGGGCTCCCGCTGCCCGCTGCGAGCCAGCACGATCAGGGGCAAGGACCGCACGGTTCCTGGTTGAAACTGGTTTCTATAGGTCTCCAGCAGCTCCAGATAGGCAGTAAGAGTCCAGCCGTGGTTGCCTCGCTCCTGGTGACCCCAAAAGTGGCGCAGCGCCTCCTGGCAAGCCGGTTGACCGAATTCCTGCCAGCAACGCAGCTGGGCTGACCAGGCCGGCTGTCCGGCGGCGATCCAGGCCCGATAGCGCACCAACTCTGGTGCTTCAGCACTGGCATCTGGCGGCAGCACAAGGGCGAGCTGCTCCAGTGATATGCGGCGCAGCCTCAGCCAGCAGCGCTCAAGCAGGGCCACCGGCAGGCTGCCAACCCAATTGGGAGCAGCCTGCAGTTCCACTGCCCAATCCAGCAGCTGGGCCTGCTGCTTAAGGGTCAATTGCGGGAGTGTCAATTGCGGCTGTGTCAGTTGCGGCAGCTGCTCAGCCATGGGTGCCCTTAAAGGTGATTGCGGCGCTTGCGTATTCGCGGGGTTCGAGGTGGATCGTGCAGCGCACCCGACCAAAACGGGCCTCTAGGTGCTCCTCCACCAATTCGGTGATCCGGTGCGCCGTTGGCAGGTCATTGGCGTCCACCACCATGTGCATGTCGATAAACACCTGCTGGCCGAGCACCCCGCGGCTGGCGATGTCGTGGCAGTTGAGCACCCCAGCAACTTCCATCGCGACCTGGTGAATGGCCTCCGGAGCAATGGCGATCTGATCAACCAACTGGGGCAGGTTGGTTCGCAGCACCGACCAGCACACCCGCACCAGCAGCAAGCACAGCGGAATTGCTAGGGCAACATCGAGCCAACTGAGGTTGAGCCACAGCGCTCCGGCCAGGCCCACCAGCACCACCGCCGTTGTCCAGATGTCGCTGCTGGTGTGGGCCGCATCTGCCTTGAGGAGGGGACTGCCTAGCCTTCGCCCCTCGGCCCGCTCGTAGCTAGCTAACAGAATGTTGATGCCGAGCACGAGCAGTAGTACCAGTAGCTCCCGGCTGTCCATTCGCAACGGCTGTAGTCCGTTGCGAAGACGTTCGAGGGCGGCCTGCAGGATCTCGAAGGCAGTGAAGAGGATGAAGGCTGCAATAGCCAGGGCACCGACCGCTTCGTACTTGTGGTGCCCGTAGGGATGGTCCCGGTCTGGTTCGGGATCCGAAAGTCCATTGGTCACAAGTCCTAACAGACTCGAAAATCCGTCAGTGGCACTGTGCATGGCATCCGCCAGCACGGCTAGTGAGCCACTCAATAGCCCCAGCAGCAATTTCAACAGCGTCATGCTGATGTTGACGGCTAGGGCCACCAGCAGCACTCGCTTCACTTGTTCTCGGGTGTCCTGGCGAACCTCTATTGGGTTGTCCCTTACTCCTGGAGTTGGCAAGGCAGACCCCCGACTCGCGCCCAAGCTATTGGCATTTGCCGCCTGCGCAGCGTCTCAAGGTGAGCTAGAGATGCATCAGCTTGTCCAGCGCCGTTGACGCCGCCGGTGACCCTCCCCCAGCTCGCCGGGTTAGCCATGGTCCGCCAGGCCATGCCCACGACCATCAAACCTTGGCTGCCGGCTATCGGCACCGGGGTCATGGGCTGGTTTGCCCTCGATGGGCTGCTGCGGTTGAGTCACCTGCCCATCGCCTCTGGCCTCACCTTGGCTGGCCTGGGCCTGGGTGCTTCGCTGCTACGCCGCCGCCAACCCCGGGGGCCAGCCCCTACGGATTTGCCCGGCTGGCTGGGGCGCCTGGAGCAGCTTGAGGGCCAGTTTTTACGGTTGGCAGCGGAGCCAGCCCCAGCCAAGGCTGAGCTAGCCAGCCGGATGCGCAAGAACCAACTGGCAGCCCTGCGCCAGGAGCTGGATCGGCAGGGCTTGCAGTTGGCCTTAGTGGGTACCTGTCCTCCGGCTCTGGCTCTGCAACCAGATCTGATCGAGGCCCTGCGTGGTTCCGAGATCCTCCAGCTGCACTGGGCCCACCCCTTGCCGGCATGGAGCAACGATTGGTCTTGGCCTGAAGCATTTGCTGCCTGCGACCTGCTGATCCACCATCTGCGCACTCCTCTCTCAGCTGCCGATCTGCGCTGGCTCGAGGCCCTACCCGCCGCTCAGCCCGCCTGGCTGCTGGTGGAATTCAGCAGAGGTGACCAGACTCTCGAAGGTCTGGCAGCTGAATTGCGCTCCCAGCTTGGACAGGATCTTTCCCAGCGTCTGCTCTTTTGGAATGGCCTGCCCACGACTCTTGCAGCCAGCATTTCGCCCCTAGCCCGGCACCTCGCCAGTGCCGGAGCGGAGCTGCGCCGCGGCCGCCAGCTGCGTCGTCTTGAGCAATTGCATGGCCTTTGGCAGTGCGAGCTCGAGCAGCTGCGGCGCCAGCACTTTCTGCCACTTCAGCGGCGCACCCAATGGCTGGTGGCGGCCGGGGTGGTGGCGGCCCCCCTGCCCAGCCTTGACCTGCTGGTGCTGGCGGTGGCTAATGGCTTGATGCTGCGCGAGATGGCTCGCCTCTGGGATTGCCCCTGGACCTTCGAGCAACTGCAGGCCGCCGCTAGCGAGCTCGCCAAGGCAGCCCTCGCCCAAGGGGTGGTGGAGTGGAGCAGCCAGCTTCTTACTGGCCTAGTCAAATTGCATGGCGCTACCTGGCTGGTGGGGGGGGCGTTGCAGGCGCTCAGCGCTGCCTATCTCACCCGGGTTGTGGCCAGGTCCATGGCTGACATGTTGGCCCTCTCTGCGGGGGTGAGCGAGCCGGATCTCGCCGAGATCAAACGCCAGGCACCCCTGTTGGTGGCCAAGGCAGCGGCGGCTGAAAAACTCGACTGGCCTGCCTTTCTCGAGCAGGGCCGGCAATGGCTTCGCAACCAGTCTGAGACTGCCTCCCTGGCCGAAAGCGTCTGAGGGAGAGGGCTCAGAACTGCATGAATTCAAATTTATTCGCTAATGCTGCGTTGTCCTTCGCGAGGTTTCGGCAGGATTCAAGATTCAGGCAGGCCACCGCGCTCCTCTTCCCGGCCCTGCTGGTCGGCATGCTGACCGGCTGCCGCCAGCCTCTAGCCGGCTCCTCGGCCTCCACAAGCGATGGACGCCCCCTGGTACTCACCACCTTCACCGTGCTGGCCGATATGGCCCGCAATGTGGCCGGAGACCGCTTGCAGGTGCGCTCGATCACTCGGCTGGGAGCAGAAATCCACGGCTACGAACCCAGCCCCAGCGACCTGGAGGCCGCCCAGGGGGCAGACCTCATCGTCAGGAACGGGCTGGGGCTGGAGCGATGGGCCGATCGCTTCATCCAAGCCGCTGGTAATGGAGCCGAGGTCACGCTCAGTGATGGCATGAGACCCCTGTTGATTGAGGGAGATGCCTATGCCGGCAAGCCCAATCCCCACGCCTGGATGTCGCCCCAGCGAGCCCAGCATTACGTGAACCGGCTGGTGCTGGCCTTCTCAACCCTCGATCCGGCCGGGGCTGCCAGCTTTCGGGCCAATGGCGAGACCTACAAGCGCCGGCTGGGTCAGCTGGATGCGGACCTGCGGGCGGCCCTGGCGAGGGTTGCGCCCGCCCAGCGCCTCTTGGTCAGCTGTGAGGGTGCCTTTTCTTATCTGGCCCACGACTACGGGCTTGAGGAGGCCTATCTCTGGCCTGTGAATGCGGAGAGCCAGGTCACCCCCCGACGCATGGCCCGTCTCATTGAGACGGTGCGCAGGCGTCGAGTGCCCGCTGTTTTCTGTGAGAGCACGGTGAACGCCGATGCCCAGCTTGAGGTGGCCCGAGCCGCCGGTGCCCGCTTCGGCGGTACCTTTTACGTGGATTCGCTCTCGGATACTTCCGGCCCCGCTCCCACCTTGCTGAAGCTGCAGCGTCACAACGTCGATCTGATCGTCAAGGGTCTAGGACCCGACGCAGTTGGCCGCTGATGCGCATCGAAGCCGACCACCTCTTCGTCGACTACAACGGCATCGTGGCCCTATTCGATGCTTCGTTGCGGCTGCCCGCCGGTTGCATCTGCGGCCTCGTAGGCATGAACGGCGCAGGCAAGTCCACATTGTTCAAATGCCTGACGGGCTTTGTCCGCCCATCCAGGGGCCGCATCCTCATCAACGGCCAGAGCGTTGCCCAGGCCCAGCGTTACCAGGCGGTGGCCTATGTGCCCCAGAAGGAGGGCATCGACTGCAGTTTTCCCATCTCTGTCTGGGACGTAGTGATGATGGGTCGATACGGCGCGATGAACCTGCTTCGCCTGCCCCGCTCCGCGGATCGGCTGGCAGTGGGTGAAGCTCTTGAGCGGGTTGAGCTGCTCGATCTGAGCGACCGGCCGATCGGGTCCCTCTCCGGCGGACAGCGCAAGCGGGCTTTTCTGGCCCGCGCCATCGCCCAGGGAGCCTCTGTGCTGTTGCTCGACGAACCCTTCAACGGAGTAGATGTTCGCACCGAGAAACTGATGGCTGCTCTGTTTCTCCAGTTCCGCCAGGAGGGAAGGACGATTCTGATCTCATCTCACGACCTAGAGCAAGTGCGCGATTTCTGTGATCTGGTGGTCTTGATCAACAAGACCGTGCTCGCCTTCGGCGAGACGGCAAAGGTGTTTACCCCCGAAAATCTAGCCCTCGCATTTGGCGGTTTACCAGCGGATCTGCTGGTGCTGGTGAACGGCAGGCATGAGGAAACCGGCCCATGACCTTGCTGTTGGAACCCCTCAGTCACGCCTTTATGGTGCGGGCCTTACTGGTCAGTGCCCTGGTTGGTGGCAGCTGCGGTCTGCTCTCCTGCTATATGACCCTCAAGGGCTGGGCCCTGATGGGCGATGCCGTCTCCCATGCGGTCATGCCTGGAGTGGTGGTTGCCTACTCCCTGGGTCTGCCGTTCTCACTGGGGGCATTTGTCTTTGGGGTGGGATCGGTGGCCTTGATCGGCTTCGTCAAGCAGAAGTCGCGGATTAAGGAAGACACGGTGATTGGCCTGGTGTTCACCGGTTTCTTTGCCCTTGGGCTTGTTCTTGTGTCGAAGGTGCGCAGCAATATCGATCTCACCCACATCCTTTTTGGCAACGTGCTGGGCATCTCCAGTTCTGACATCTGGCAGACGTTGTTGATATCGGTGCTGGTGGTGGTAGTGCTCTTGGTGCTGCGGCGGGATCTGCTGCTTTTCTGTTTCGATCCCACCCATGCCCGCTCGATCGGCATCAACACCGGCCTTTTGCACTACACCCTGCTCTCGGTGCTCTCACTGGCGGCCGTGGCGGGGTTGCAGACCGTAGGGGTGATCCTTGTGGTGGCGATGCTGGTCACCCCGGGAGCTACGGCCTACCTGCTCACCGATAGCTTCGATCGCATGACCCTGATCGCCATCGCCAGCAGCGTCTTCTCCAGCCTGCTGGGGGTCTACATCAGCTACTGGAGTGACAGTTCCACCGCCGGCTGCATTGTTCTAGTGCAGTTCGGCCTGTTCCTGCTGGCTTTTCTGCTGGCCCCCCGTTACGGCATCTTGAGAGGCAAAGGCCTCCAGGATCCCTAGGCATGCCGGACCAGTTCTGGCCCTGGTGGCCCCTGTTGCCGCTCTACCCCTATGGACGCCGCCGCACCTTGGTGCGCGAATTAATCCCTGACCAGGTTTGGAGTTTCGAGCAGCTCCAGGGCGTGTTTTACGTGGCAGTGCCGATCCGGATGACGGTGGTGCGTTTGCGGGCTGGTCTGTTGCTCTATGCCCCCGTGCCCCCCACTGGAGAGGTGCGGGCAGCGCTTGCCGCGCTGGAACACCGCTACGGGTTCGTTTGCACGATCGTGCTGCCCACCAGCTCTGGCCTCGAGCACAAGCTGCCTGTGCCGGCGATGGCAAGGGCTTTCCCTGCTGCCCAGGTGTGGGTAACACCAAGGCAGTGGAGCTTCCCCTTGCCGCTGCCGCTGGCCTGGTTGGGGTTCCCGGCCCAGCGCACCCGTGTGTTGTTTGAGCAGGGCCTTCCCCATGCCGATGAGCTGCACTGGCTACCGCTCGGGCCCCTAGACCTAGGCCTGGGCACCTTCATGGAGGCGGCCTGCCTGCACCGCGCTAGCGGTTGCCTGCTGCTCACCGATGCCCTAGTGGCCATCAGTGAGCAGCCCCCAGAGCTATTTGATGCCGATCCGACGCCGCTGCTTTTCCATGCCAGGGATCGCGGTGATGCGCCCCTGCTCGACACTCCTGATTGCCGCAGACGGGGCTGGCAGCGACTGGTGTTGTTTGCCTCCTATCTCCGCCCAGATCATTTGCAGGTGCCTGGCATCAGGGAGTTGCTTGCCGGCCTGCTGGCCGTGGGGGTGCGCTCTCCGCGGGCCTATTTCGGCCTCTATCCCTTCCGCTGGCAGGAGGGCTGGCAGGCTGAATTTCGGAGTTTGGTGCCCGGCCCTGAGGCCGCACTGCTGGTGGCGCCTGTGTTGGAGCGGCTGGTCTTTCCCCGCTGCCGGGCCGCCCTGGTGACTTGGATCCGCACTTTGGCTGGCCAATCCGAGATCCGCTGGCTGGTGCCAGCCCATTACGAAGCTCCGGTGGCCTGCAGCCCTCAGCAACTAGGGGAGCTTGCAGACTGCCTTGAAGCCCGAGATTGGGCACCTGATAGGGGCAGCTGGGCCTACCTGAGCGGCATTGACAAAACCCTCCTGCGCTTTGGAGTGGTGCCAGAGCAGCCCGCGGTGCCTGGACCATGGTTTCTGGATTAGGGGATTCTGGATTAGGGATTTCTGAGTTTGAACTAACTCAGAGCCTGAGCTCGCCTGGGTCGGCATCGAGGTCGCTGTCCAGATCTCCGCAGCCCAGCAGGCTCGTGTCCAGTTCCATGCGCTGTTCCATCTGGCGCAGGAAGTAACCGGTCATCATGGCCGAAGCCAGCAGGCCAGCCAGGTTTTCTCGGTTGGTCTGAATCTTGACCTCGAACTGCTCACCGGGGAGCATCCCCAACAGCCCTTGGACGTTGTGGCGAATGATGTCCTGGATGTCGCCACTGGCTGAGCGAGCAACCCTTTGCAGCACATCAGGAGACTGCTCCTGCAAGTACTGAATCAACGAGTTACCGCTGATTGCTTCGTTATCGGTGGTCAGGAACTCCGGGTTGAACATCGCCGGCGTGCGCTGCATCCATATTGCACCTTACCCCAGCTCAATCGTCGTACCAGGGGGGTGGCCCATGGCGGAGATCCGTAACCAGCCAAGCCGATTAAGGGGCCAGTAGCGAAGCACCGCCGTGCCGATCAAGGCCTTTTGAGGCAGGGGCCCCCAGAGGTGGGAATCCAAGCTGGCATTGCGGTTGTCTCCCAAAACCAGCAGATGGTCTGGGGGCACCGTGAGGGGTTCCAGCTGGTAGTCCATCGGTTCAGCTGACCAATCAATCGCCGCCTTGCTGCCGTTGCGCCAAAGCACACCATCGCGCACCTCCACTTCATCGCCCGCTTGGCCCACCACCCGCTTGATCAGTGCCGCCTTGGGGTCGTAGCCAGCGGCAATTAGGGCTGTGGGGGGATGGAATACCACCACGGTGCCGATCGGTATGGGGCGATGCAGCCGGGCGCGCAGCTTCTCCACCAGCACCCGATCCTGCAGCTGCAGGGCCGGGAGCATTGATCCCGAGGGAATCCAGCGGGGTTCCAGCACCGCCCAGCGCAGCACCAGGGCCAGCAACACCCAGACCAGCACTGGCACAACCTGGCGGCGCAGGGTTTCGACCAGGCTGGGAGTGCTGCTGCGGGGCGAGGACGACAAGGGAGCAGGGGAGACTGGTTCAATCCATCCTGAACCGCCCTGGCGTGGAGTTGGCCCGTCGCAATCTCGAGGCGGCGCTGCTGCTGCTGAAGGCCCTGATGGGCCAGGGGCTCAGCCAGGCTGTGTTGTGTCCGGGCAGTCGCTCCGGTGCCCTGGCCCTGGCCCTGGGCGTGCTCGAGCCGCGCGGGCTGGAGCTGTACACCGCCATTGATGAGCGCTCTGCCGCCTTTTTTGCCCTGGGATTGGCCAGGGCGACTGGAAAAGCGGTTGCGGTTGTGACCACCTCGGGCACCGCTGTGGCAAATCTGCTGCCCGCCGCGGTGGAAGCGGACTATGGCGCCATCCCCCTATTGCTGATCAGTGCTGATCGCCCCACCCGGCTCAAGGGCTGTGGGGCAAACCAGACCGTGAACCAGGAAAGCTTTCTCGCCGCCAGTGTGCGCTGGTTTGGCCAGGGCGATGGCACTGGACTGGCTGCCATGACGGACGCTGCCATCGCCGCCCTGGCTCTCCAGGCATGGTCTGCCACCCGGCCCCCTGGCCTGGCCCCGGGGCCAGTGCACCTCAACCTTCCCTTTGCCGAACCCCTACATGCGGACGGGCCGGCGCTGCTTGAGGCAATCGCCCACGGTTCCCTTGAGACAACTCCACCCTCATTGGCCGAGCTCGCCCTGGGAGCTGCTGGATCAGGGATACAGGCAACGCCCTTCAGCCCCGCTCCCGATCCAGGCCAGCCAGGCGTGGTTGTGGCTGGTCCCTGGCGCGGCCTGCCCCAGCACTGGCCTGGTTACGTGGAAGCTTTGCTGCGCTGGCAGCGGCGCACGGGCTGGCCCGTGCTGGCAGATGCACTCAGCGGGCTGCGGGGGTTGGCTGACCTCGATTTGATCAGCAGCTACGACCTACTGCTCGAGGCTCCTGAACCCATGCTGCGTTCAGCCCAGGTGCTGCGCCTTGGCCCCTTGCCCGCCAGCCGCCGCTTGCAGCGCTGGCTGGCCGACCAGAACGCTCTCCAGTGGCTTGTCAGTGAGGGCGAGCCGAGATGTCTTGATCCGCTCGGCAGCGGATTGCACGGCAGCGGATGTCAGCAGAGCGCCGCCGGTTTGGCCGGCTGGAGCGCCAGCTTGCCTCCAACTATTTGGGCCGGCGGCCCCAGTGCCGAGGCCCTGCAGTTTGGGGCGCGCTGGCGCCAGCGGGAGCAGCAATTGCAGCTCTGGCTAGATCAGCAGCTGGTCAGCGGTGATGGGGCAGAAATCGGCGTTAACGAGCTTTGTTTGGCGCGCCAGCTGGGGCTCCTGCTGCCTGCCAGCTTGCCGCTGGTGCTTGCCAACAGCAGTCCAGTGCGCGATTGGGAGAGCTTCGCCAACCCCGCTGCCCCGTGGCGACCGGTTTATGGCTTCCGAGGGGCATCCGGCATCGATGGCACCCTCTCGATCGCCTGCGGGGTCGCTGAGGCCCATGGCCAGGCGGTGCTGCTCACGGGTGATCTGGCCCTGCTGCATGACAGCCATGGCTGGCTCTGGCAGCGCCAACTAAAGGGGCGACTCACCGTGATCCTGATCAACAACGGCGGTGGCGGCATCTTTGAGCAGCTCCCAATTCGCACCACGCCTGAGCAGGCCCTGGATTTCGAGAGGCTGTTTGCCATGCCCCAGCAGCTTGATCACTTGGCTTTGGCTGCAGCCCATGGCGTGCCGGGGCGCAGGGTGGAGCAGCTCGCTGACTTGCCATCCCAGCTGGACTGGGCGCTGAATCAGCCGCTGGCACTGCTTGAGCTGGTGAGCGATCGCCGCGCCGATGCACTCAGGCGCCAGACCTTGCGCAGAATGGCCGCCCAAGCCCTGATGAAGTCTTGAGCCCTTCCTCCCCGACCCCGTCAGCGGTGCAGTGGCAGCCCGCCGGCTCCTACGAGGACATTCTTTTTGACCTGTGCGAGGAGGGGATCGCCCGCATCACGATCAACCGACCCCACAAGCGCAACGCCTTCCGGCCCCGCACCGTGCAGGAGCTTTGCGACGCCTTTTCGCGTGTTCGCGACAACCCTCGGGTTGGGGTGGTGTTGTTTACCGGAGCCGGCCCAGCGGCTGATGGTGGCTGGGCCTTTTGCGCTGGCGGCGATCAAAGCGTGCGCGGCGATGGGGGCTATCTCGACGAGTCGGGTTTGCCCCGTCTCAATGTGCTGGATCTGCAGCGCCTGATCCGCAGCTTGCCGAAGGTGGTGATTGCCTTGGTGGCCGGTTACGCGATCGGTGGTGGCCAGGTGCTCCACCTGCTGTGCGATCTGAGCCTGGCAGCTGAGAACGCCGTATTTGGCCAGACGGGACCGCGGGTGGGCAGTTTTGATGGCGGCTTTGGCGCCGGCTACCTTGCCCGGCTGGTGGGCCAGCGCAAGGCACGGGAGATCTGGTTTCTCTGCCGTCAATACGGGGCCGACCAGGCTTTGGCCATGGGCTTGGTGAATGGGGTTGTGCCTCTAGATCAGTTGGAGACGGAGGGGATCAGCTGGGCGCGCGAGGTGCTGCAGCACAGCCCCACGGCGATCCGCTGCCTCAAGGCTGCCTTCAACGCTGAAACCGACGGCATGGCAGGAATTCAGGAACTGGCCGGCCAGGCCACCCATCTGTTTTATCGAACAGCGGAGGGCCAGGAGGGCCGCAATGCCTTCCTTGAGAAGCGACCGCCGGACTTCTCCGATGCACCCTGGCTACCTTGAAAACAAACAGATTTCATCTCAGGGCAGTGGGTTGGTTGGGGCTGCTGCGATTGCTTTCGCTCCTGCTTGGGGGAGCCGACTTATTTGCGCCACCCCTTGCCGTTGCAGCTGTGGAGCCATCTCAGCAGCGTCGGCTCGTACTTGACCGGCGCCAGCGCCAGTTGTTGGTACTAGAGGGCAACCAGGAGCGCAAACGCTTCCCGGTGGGTGTCGGCCGGCCGGGTTGGGAGACCCCGGTGGGTCAGTTTTCGGTGATCGAGCTAGCGGTAGATCCCACCTGGGAGCACCCAGCCACCGGCCAACGCATCCCGCCTGGACCTGCCAACCCCCTGGGTAGCCGTTGGATTGGCTTTCACCGCGACTGCAAGGGCCGCGCCGGCTTTAACGGCAGCGAGCACCTTGTGGTGAAGGGTTGCGTCAGTGCTGGCTTCCACGGCACACCCCAGCGGCACAGCGTGGGGCAGGCCTTATCGCACGGCTGCGTGCGCCTACTTGATGAGCATGTGCGGGAACTGTTCGACTTGGTGGAGATGGGCACGCCCGTGACGGTGCTGCCCTAGCGCCAACCGTAGAGTTGCGCCCACCTCCGGTAACTCTGGGATGCGGGTCTTGTTTGCGGCGGCCGAATGCGCGCCGATGATCAAGGTCGGGGGCATGGGTGATGTGGTGGGCTCTTTGCCCCCGGCCCTAGCTGCCTTAGGCCACGATGTACGCATCATCCTGCCGGGTTACGGCAAGTTGTGGTCGAAGTTGAAGGTTTCGCCCGAGCCCATATGGCGTGGCCACACGATGGGCAATGACTTCGCTGTCTTTGAGGCCCGCCATCCCACCAACGGCCTAATTCTCTATTTAGTGGGCCATCCAGTTTTCGATCCGGAGCGCATCTACGGCGGTGAAGACGAGGATTGGCGCTTCACTTTCTTTGCCAGCGCGACTGCGGAATTCAGCTGGCATCACTGGAAACCTCAGGTGCTGCACTGCCACGACTGGCACACCGGGATGTTGCCGGTGTGGATGCACCAAGACCCTGAGATCAGCACCGTTTTCACAATCCACAATCTCAAGTATCAGGGACCTTGGCGCTGGAAGCTTGATCGCATTACCTGGTGTCCCTGGTATATGCAAGGGGACCACACGATGGCGGTGGCCTTGCTGTATGCAGATCGGGTCAATGCGGTGTCTCCCACCTATGCGATGGAGATCCGCACGCCCCAATACGGCGAGCATCTTGATGGCTTGCTGAATTTCATCAGTGGCAAGTTGCGCGGCATTCTCAACGGCATTGATACCGAAGACTGGAATCCAGCCACTGATGCTAGCCTGCCAGCCCAGTTTTCGGCTGCGGATTTAGCTCCCCGTGCCATTAATAAGCAGGCCCTGCAGGAGCGCTTTGGCTTGGCTGTGAATCCCCGCTCCTACCTAATGGGAATGGTGAGCCGGCTAGTCGATCAAAAAGGTGTCGACCTGCTGCTGCAGGTTGCTGATCGGGTGTTGGCCTACACCGACAGCCAGGTTGTTGTTCTGGGCACGGGAGATCGCACCTATGAGTCGGGGCTATGGCAGATGGCAGCGCGCCATCCCGGCCGCTTCGCCGTTTTCCTCACCTACGACGATGCCCTCTCTCGGCTGATCTATGCCGGCAGCGACGCCTTCTTGATGCCGAGCCGCTTTGAGCCCTGCGGTATTAGCCAGATGCTGGCGATGCGCTACGGATCGATTCCGGTGGTGCGGATGGTGGGTGGTCTGGTGGACACCGTGCCCCCCAACGACCCCCTGGCTGGCAGCGGCAACGGCTATGGCTTCGATCGCTATGAACCAATCGACTTCTACACGGCGATCGTGCGCTCCTGGGAGGCCTACCGCAATCAGGCCAGTTGGCAGGAACTCCAGCGCCGGAGCATGGGCGTGGACTTCAGCTGGGCCCGCTCGGCGCTCGAATACGACGCCATGTACCGCGACGTCTGCGGGGTAAAGGAGCCAACCCCCGAGGCTGCCGCCGTTGAGCGTTTCTCCCAGGGTCAAGATGCGGACCCCAGCCGGCGGGGCCTGGCTTCCCTGCTGAAGCGTCGTTGAACACCTTTTGGTGACGCCACCCACCTCAGCCCCCGACAGATCGGGCCGTTCGGAGCCGCCAGCTCCCTATCCGGCCCCTTACGTAGAACCTTGGGGCCGTCTTGCAGGGGACCTGCGTGCCGCCCTTGCCAGCACGGTGCTCAAGCTGAGGGAGCTGGTGCGCCGCAACCGCGAAGGGGACTTGTCGGTGCCTGGCTTCTGGCCCCAATCACTAGCGGCTTTTTTTTGGCCGGTGCTGTTAGCCGTGGGCTTGGCAGTGGTGGCGTGTTCGCTGACGCTGCTGATAAAGACTGTCTTCTCTAGCCCCACCCCCACCACTTTTGATATTGCTGATAGTTCAGCCTCTCAACCAGTTGTTGAACAAGTTGCTGAACGACTTGCCCCCCGTTCTGAGCTGCCTCTCCCGCAGGCCCTAGGCCAGCCAGCTGCTCGCTCTGTTGGTTCAGCGCCAAGCTCCCCTGAGCCTCCTGAGCTTGCAGAGCCTGCTACTGCCGTGCGCCTTGATCTAGACCCCCTGCTGGCCCTGCTCTCAAACGATGACCCCGATGGCAGCATTTCTTCTGCGCGCCCCCACCCCGAGCAGGGGCTGCTCGACCTGGAGCTGGTGAGTACCTGGGCAGGCTTGCCATTGCAGCGACGCCAACAGCAAGCCGATCTCTGGCTGCAGCGCAGCCGTGAGTTGGGTTACGAGCGTCTGCGCCTGGTAGCACCTGGCGGCAATCTGCTGGCTCAGGCCGCCCGGGTGGGTAGCGGCATGGTGCTGTTGGAGGCGGAGACAATTCCTCAGGCATGATCCTCCGCATCGCCCCCGACTGCCGACGATGAGTCTGCGTTTAGCCCAGTTGCAGGAGCTCTGGGGTCAACCCGCCACCGGCCCCCTGGCCGTGGATCAGGCGGAGCTGAAGCTTGCCCCCCAGGCCATCTGCACCGATAGCCGCCAACTGAGCGGCGGCGACCTTTTTCTGCCGCTGATTGGCGAGCGCTTCGATGGCCATGGCTTCCTTGCCGCTGCCCTTGAGGCGGGTGCGGCCGCTCTCATAGCCCAGGCGGGCCACCTTGCGCCAGCCTCCCAAGCCAGTGTGTTGGCTGCTGCCGCCAAAGCTCACGTTCCCGTTTGGCTGGTGCCGGACACCCTGCAGGCTTATCAGGACCTGGCGGGTCTCTGGCGCCTGCAGCTTGCAGCGCCAGTGGTGGCGGTGACCGGTTCTGCCGGTAAGACCACCACGCGGGAACTTATCCGTGGTGCCCTGGCTCCGCTTGGGCCGATTTGGGCCTCCAGCGGCAACGAAAACAACGACGTAGGCGTTCCCCTGACCTTGCTTGGCGCAGGCCCTGATCAGGCGGCCTTGGTTGTGGAAATGGGCATGCGGGGCCTCGGTGAAATCGAACGGCTGAGTCGCTGCGCCAGCCCCGATGTGGCAGTGATCACCAACATCGGCACAGCCCACATCGGCCGGCTTGGCAGTCGCGAGGCAATCGCAACGGCTAAGTGCGAAATCGTGGCTGGTTTAAGGCCCGATGGCTTGGTGGTGATCCCGGCTGGTGATCCCCTGCTGGACCGTGCCCTAGCCAGGGTGTGGTCTGGCCGGGTAGTGCGGGTTGCCCTGCAGGGAGAAGGCCATGAAGCTGCAGCAGATCTGGTGGGCAGCCTTGATTGCCAGGGGGAGATTCTGGAGTTGGCCGGAGTGGCCCTGCCCGTGCCGCTAGAGGGAGTGCATCACGCCCGCAACCTGATGCTTGCCATGGCGGTAGCTCGAGAGCTCGGCCTTGAGCCTGAGCGTTGGCGGCCCTTACAGGTGGATCTGCCCGGAGGACGTAGCCGCCGTTTGCACCAAAATGGCGTGCTGGTACTTGACGAGACCTACAACGCCTCACCGGAGGCGGTGCTTGCCGCCTTGGAGCTGCTGGCCCAGCAGCCTGGCCGCCGTTTCGCGGTGCTCGGCACGATGCTCGAGCTGGGCGAGCAGAGTCTCGCTCTGCACCGCAGCGTGGCCGAGAGGGCAAGGCAACTAGACCTTGATGGGCTGGTGATCGTGGACCAGGGTGAGGAAGGGGCAGCCATGGTGGCGGCGGCCACTGGCCTATCGCGTTTAAGGCAGGTGGATTACCCGGAGGCTGCGGCAGAGCCATTGCTGCAATGGCTGCAGCCTGGAGATGTGCTTCTGCTCAAGGCCAGCCGGGGTGTTGCTCTGGAGCGCTTGATTCCGCTTCTCTAATAGGGCACGGCGGGCTCGACAATGGGGCTCGCCGTGCTCGACGCGATCGGTCATGATGGCAGTGGAGCAGCATTTCACGATGTTGTGCCTTCGGGCGAAGGTCCTGGGTGGTGGTTCACTCGGGGCCTTTCTGCTTTCAGCCCAGATACCAATGCAACATGGCGGCCAGCTGGCCCACCATGCCCTTGCCGGTGAGAAGCTCGCCGGCGATTGCTGCGGCAAAGCCCAGCATGGCCATCCGTCCGTTTAATAATTCCACCCCTGCCAGGGCAGCCTTGTTCCAGGGTTTGGGGCTGGTCATGCTCTCGCCAAACCGTTCTACCGGCTCGTAGAGAAAGCCCTCCTTATCTGGTGAAGCCGCAGGACGCCTGTCGCGATTCATAAAAGCTGGGGAAGATTGGCGCAGCCTATGGGGCTGGAGGGCTCGGCTGGTTTAACTGGCTGGACCAGTTTTCCTTGACAAGTTGGCGAGCACGGCCCAAGGCGAGCGAGCCGGCCGGCACGTCTTTAGTGATCGTCGAGCCGGCACCAACGGTGACGTTTTCGCCCAGGGTCAGTGGTGCTACAAGCACGGAATTTGCCCCGGTTTTGCTGCCGGCGCCCACCACGGTGCGGTGCTTGCGCACGCCGTCGTAATTGGCGGTGATTGTGCCTGCTCCCACGTTAACGCCAGCGCCCAGATCTGCGTCGCCGATATAGCTTAGATGGTTTACTTTCACGCCATTGGCAAGACTGCTGTTTTTTACTTCCACAAAATTGCCGATGTGACAGTGCTCTGCCAATGAGGTGCCGGGGCGTAGCTGGGCGAAGGGGCCAATGGCGCAGTGATCAGCCACCTGCACTTGTCGCAGCACTGAATAGAGCACGGTCACACCTGCTCCCAAGCTGCTGTCTTCGATCAAGCAGCCGGGCCCGATGCGGCAGCCATCGCCGATGGAGCTGCTGCCGCGAAAATGGCACTGGGGTTCAACAACAACATCCTGACCAAAGCGGCAGTCTTCGCTGAGGGTGCAGCTAGCTGGATCGACAAAGCTCACACCCTCAGCCATCCAGTAGCGCTTTAGCCGTTCCTGCAGTGCCGTCTCACATTGGCTGAGCTGAAGCCGGTCGTTGATACCGGCGATTTCGTCAGCATCTGCCACCTCTCTGTGCATGGCCGGCCGGAGCAGAGCCACCGTATCGGTGAGGTAGAGCTCGCCTTGGTCGTTTTCGGTGGTGAGCTGAGGTAGCACCTCGGCCAACTTGGCCCAGTTGAAGCAGTAGATACCGGCGTTGGTTAGGTGGTTGAGACGCTGCTGGTCATTGCAGTCGCGGTGCTCCACGATTGCGCTAACGGAGCCGTTGGCATCGGCAAATACTCGCCCGTAGCCACTGGGATCGTCCAGCCTGGCCGTGAGCAGAGTCACGGCAGCGCCACTGCTGCGGTGTTGCTCCAGCAGGGCCGCAAGGGTTTGGGGGCGTAGCAGCGGCACGTCGCCATTGAGCACCAACAGATCGCCGCTGAAGTTATTTAGCGGTTCGAGCAGTTGCTGCACGGCGTGGCCAGTGCCGTTCTGGGGCTGTTGCAGCACGAATTCAAGGCCGCTTAGGCCCTGCAGCTGCTGCTCCACCCGCTCGGCCTGGTGGCCAACGATCAGCAGGCGCCGCTCTGGCTGAAGCTGCTCGCAGCTCGCCAGTACCCGCTCCACCAGGGTGGCGCCGGCTAGGGGCTGGAGCACCTTGGGCAGGGCGCTCTTCATGCGGGTGCCCTTCCCTGCGGCCAATACGGCAACGGCGAGCATGGGCAGGTGGTAACGACTGGCCGGGAATCTACGTGGACTACCTATCAACTTGCCTGCTGCTTGAGGCGGGCTAGGTCGTCCCAGAAGCCCGGATAGGAGACGGCTGCCGCTTCCGGCCGGTGCAGCAGGGTGTCCCCCCGGGCGATGCCGGCAGCAACCGCCAGACTCATGGCAACCCGGTGGTCGGTTTCACTGTCAACCTCTGCGCCGTGCAGTTCGGTGCAGCCACTGATAGTCATGCCGTCTGCGAATTCCTCGATGCGGCCGCCCATCTCACCGAGCTGCCTTGCCATGACCGCGAGGCGGTCTGTTTCCTTGACCCGCAGCTCCTCAGCGTCACGAATACGGCTGATGCCCTGGGCGCAGCAGGCGGCTACCGCCAGTACTGGGATTTCATCCACGAGCCGGGGGATCAGTTCGCCACCAATATCAAAGGCTTGCAGCGGGCCGTGGCAAACCCGCAGGTCTCCCACCGGCTCTCCGGCCACATCCCGGCGGTTGAGCACGCTTATTTGGGCGCCCATCTGCTCCAGTACCTCGAGGATGCCGGTTCGGCTGGGGTTGAGCCCCACGTTCTGCACTGTGATCTCAGCGTCTGGGGTGATGGCACCGGCCACCAGCCAGAAGGCGGCGGAGCTGATGTCACCTGGCACTACCACCGCTTGACCTTTGAGCGTTTGCCCCGGGATCAGGGTCACAACCGTGTTGCCCGCACCGCCCACAGACAACTCGGCGCCGAAGGACCGCAGCATTCGTTCGCTGTGATCGCGGCTCTGGGCCGGTTCGATCACGGTGGTGGGTCCGTCAGCGGTGAGGGCGGCAAGCAGGATGGCGCTCTTCACCTGGGCTGATGCCACCGGGGTGTGGATGGTTGTGCCGTGCAGGGGCTGTCCCTGCACCGCTAACGGTGCGAAGTTGCCGTCGCCGCGACCACAGATCTGGGCACCCATTTGGGCCAGGGGAGCTCCGACCCGCCGCATCGGCCTGCCCCGTAGGGAGCCATCACCAGTGAGCACGAAGTGGCGGCCAACCCGGCCTGCCAGCAGCCCCAGCATCAGCCGCATGGTGGTGCCCGAGTTGCCGCAATCGAGCACATCGCCAGGTTCCTGGAAGCCATCAAGGCCGGCGCCTTGCACAGTCACAGGCTGGCCTGCCTGAATCGGCGACACCTCCACTCCCATGGCCCGCAGGCAGGCGGCCGTACTGAGCGGGTCCTCCGCTGGTAGCAAGCCCTCGATGCGCGTTTCTCCTTCTGCGATAGCCCCAAACAAAAGGGCCCGGTGAGAGATTGATTTATCGCCGGGTACCTGCACGGTTCCCACCAGAGTGCCGCCGCCAGCCAGGCTGAGCGGGGCGGATTTAGCGGCGGAATGGGCCACGAAGCACTGACGGCAGTTGGCCGATCCTATGGAGCGCGCCGCTGCCCGACTGATTCATAGGCGTGCCAGTGGCATAGAGGACCGTGACCAGCGCCAATGGCGAGGGCGGAGCGCAAGCCGCCTTCCACGTAGCGCTTGGCCTCGATCACGGCCTCCTGAAGGGATCTCCCGAGGGCCCGCTGGGCGGTGATCGCTGCCCCTAGTGTGCAGCCACTGCCGTGGGTGTGGGTGGTGCTGATTGGCGCGTGGCTGAGCCACTGCCCTGGGGCATGGCGCTGCAGCAGGAAGTCGCGGCCGCGCAGCTCTGGCCGGCCGCCGCCCTTGACCAGCACCGCTGCTGACCCCAGCTCCAGCAGGCTCTGCGCCGCTTGCTCAACCGCACGCTCCAGATCGGTAGCTGCCTCGATCGTCACGCCGCTGAGTAGCTGGGCTTCATGCAGGTTGGGGGTGAGCAGCTCGGCTTGGGGCAGCAGCAGCCGGTAGGCAGCGATGGCGCTGGGTTCAAGAAGCACTGAACCTGCCCGCGACACCATCACCGGATCGATCAACTTCGGGATCGTCAGCGGCGCCAAGGCGGCAGCAGTGGCCTCAATTAGGCCGACGTTGAGCAACATGCCGGTTTTAAGGGCCGCTACCGGCAGGTCTGTGATCACCGCGGTGATTTGGGCGCTAAGGGCCTCTGGCGACAGAGCGTCCACGCGGCTGACACCTGTGCTGTTCTGGGCGGTGATGCAGCTGATGGCCGAGCAGCCGTACACCTTCATGCTCGTGAAGGTCTTGAGGTCGGCCTGGATGCCGGCGCCGCCGCTGGAATCACTGCCGCCGATTGTCATAGCGATGGAGGGAGTCATCGGCTTGCTCCAGCAATGAACTGTGGGGAGGCCCATGGCTTAACCAAGCATCACCCCACCCTCGCCATCGGATCCGGCCACGGCGCTGCGCAGGTCGAACAGCAGGTCTTCGAGACTGAGTTCCGCCAGCGCCTTCTGTCGGACCCGCTCTAGCCGTAGCTGCAATGCATTGGTCACTTGATCGGCTGGAGAGTTGGCCGGCTCCGACGTTGCAAGCCGGTGCGCACTGTCTGTCAAAGCTTCGCCAAGCCCCGCCAAAATCAGCTCCATTGAAATTGCCCGGGCTGGCCTGCTAAGTCGGTACCCCCCCACCCGACCTCGCCTCGCCTCCAGTAGTCCGGCCCGCCGTAGACGCAGCAGCAGCTGCTCAAGCATTGGCTCGGGTAACTGTTGGGCCGTGGCCAGCGCGTGGGTTGACTGCCAATCCAAGGGCCTTGCTGCCAGCTCCAACAGGGCCTTAAGAGCATGGTTGGCCTGGCGAGAAAGCATTACGCCTTAGCCGTTGCCCGCCCCGCGAGCCGCTCCAGCACGTGCTCCAGGGTGTAACCAAATAGGGCTGGATCTGGCTCGTCTTTACCGATATCTGCCAAGCCAAGCTCGGCCCAACGGGCATCGAGCCTGGACTCCAGCTCGGCGGGACGGCTAAGCGGTTCGCCCCAGGGGTGGCGCTTCTCCGGACCAATCTTGGTGGTGGCATCGATCGCCAGCCTGCCGCCCAAGCCCAGGCGCTCGCTGGCGAAATCGAGGCTGTCAAAAGGGGTGTCTTCGAGCACAAACAAATCCCGCTGCGGATCCACTTGGGCACTGATCGCCCAGATCACTTGGCGCGGGTCGCGGATGTTGATGCTTTTATCCACCACCACAACAAATTTGGTGTAAGTGAACTGGGGCAGGGCGCTCCAGAAGGCCATCGCCGCCCGCTTGGCCTGGCCTGGATAGGCCTTATCGATGGCAATCACAGCCAGTTTGTAGCTGAGCCCCTCCATCGGCAGAAAGAAATCGACGATTTCAGGGATCTGCTGGCGCAGGATCGGCGTGTAGATGCGGTTTAGGGCGATCGCCAACATGGCGTCTTCCTTGGGGGGCCGGCCACTGAAGGTGGTGAAGTACACCGGATCACGTCGCTGGGTGACGCACTGGATCTGGACGAGGGGCGAATCTTCGACGCCGCCGTAGAAGCCCATGTGGTCGCCAAATGGTCCGTCAGCCAGCTCAGAGCCAGGGGTGATATTGCCTTCCAGCACCACCTCACTGTGGCTCGGTACCTCCAAATTCACCGTTTTGCACCTAGCGAGCCGGACGCCCTCGCCGGCGTAGATGCCAGCAAATAGCCACTCGCTCAACTGCACCGGGATCGGCGTGGCGGCCGCCATCACCAGCAGCGGATGCACGCCGATGGCAATGGCGATTTCAAGCTTTTTGCCCATCGCCGCCGCCTTGCGCAGGTGGCGGGCGCCACCGCGCACGCTCAGCCAGTGCACGGTCATTGAGTTCAGCGACTGTTGTTGCAGCCGGTACACGCCCACATTGGGTGTGCCAGTTTCTGGATCCTTGGTGATCACCAGGCCCAGGGTGATGATCCGGCCGCCGTCGCCGGGCCAGGGCCGCAGCAGGGGCAGGGCATCAAGATTCACCGCCTCGCCCTTAAACACCTGCTGGTGACAGGGAGGGGTGAGGTCGAGATCGGGCCGGGCTTTGAGCACATCCAGCAGCACCGAGCCAAAGCGCAGCGCCTCCCTGGCCCCTTTAGGGGGTCGGGGTTGCTGCAGCAGGGCCAGGCGCTCGCCGAGCCGTTCCAGCTCCTCTGGTTGCTCCATGCCCATGCTCCAGAGCACCCGCTCCTGGGTACCCAGCAGGTTCACAGCCACCGGCATGGTGGAGCCAATCACATTTTCAAACAACAGGGCCGGGCCGCCAGCTGCCAGCACCCGGTCGGCAATCGCTGCTAACTCCAGGTCTGGATCCACCGGCGCGGTGATGCGCCTCAGCCGACCCCGTTGGTCCAGGAGGTCGATGAAGCCGCGCAAATCCCGGCGACTGCGTTGACTAATTCCCTTATTCGGCATCGACTTTTATGAGCGGTGACTACTGTGACGCACCTGAACTGGGGCCGCGGCTGTGCAAATTTCCTACTTCCACTCCTCTGAATGCGTGCCACCCGTCAGGTCCCTGGCGGAGGGTGGGCCAGATGCTGCAGTAGTTATCGACGTTCTACGGGCAACGACCACGATTGCTTGGTCCTTGCAGAACGGAGCTGAGGCGATCGAGGCCTTCGCCAGCCTGGAGGAGCTTGAAGCAGCAGCGGCTGCCTGGCCGGCGCAGCAGCGACTGCGTGCCGGTGAGCGAGGCGGCCAGAGGGTGGCGGGCTACGACCTAGGTAACTCTCCCCTTGCGGTAACCCCCGAGCTGGTGGGTGGCAAACGCATATTCATGAGCACCACCAATGGCACCCGCTCCTTAGCGGCCGTCAAGTCGGTGCCTCTGTTGCTGACGGCCTGTCTCCCCAACCGCACCGCAGTAGCACGGCGTTTGCTTGATCAGGAGTGCTGCCGGGTCTGGATCGTGGGCAGTGGCTGGGAGGGCGATTACTCCCTCGAAGACAGCCTCGCTGCAGGTGCCGTTGCTTCTGCGGCGATTGAGATGGCGGTGGCTCCCCATATCGGTGTGAGCTTCGGCAACGACGAAATGCTGGCGGCCCTTGCTCTCTGGCAGCAGTGGCACCTCGATACCGAGACCTGCTTGCGCACTGCAAGTCACGGTCAGCGCCTGATCAATCTCGGCGACCATGACGCCGATTTTGCTTGCTGCGCAGCTGTCGACAGCCTGCAACTAGTGCCCTTCCAGGCCGAACCCGGGGTGCTTAAGGCCAGTTAATCCCAGCTGCGCGAACCGCCTCCTGGCAGTTCCTTTAAAGTCTGACGGATTGGTTGGGGCAGTGAGTGGGCAGTTTTCTGGCGGCAGCTGTGCAACTCACCAGCACCCCGGATCCGGATGCGAATTTCGCCTCAGCGGAAGAGCAGATCGAGCTGGCTGCCCGTCGCGGCGCTGAGTTGGTCGGGCTCCCTGAAAACTTCGCTTTCATGGGGGAGGACGAGCAGCGCCTTGAACTGGCCGCATCCTTGGCGGAGCGCTGCAGCAGCTTCCTTGTCACGATGGCGCGCCGCTATCAAGTGACCTTGTTAGGTGGAGGCTTTCCCGTCCCAGCTGGACCGGGGCAGACCTTCAACCGCGCTGAGTTAGTAGGAACGGAGGGCCAGCTGCTGGCTCGCTACGACAAAATCCACCTCTTCGATGTCGACTTACCCGATGGCAACACCTATCGGGAATCGGCCACGGTGCAGCCCGGAGACCAACTGCCCCCTGTAGTTGATGTGCCCGGTCTTGGCAGGATTGGCCTGTCGATCTGCTACGACGTTCGCTTCCCTGAGCTTTATCGCCACCTGGCCCAGTCAGGGGCTGATGTTTTGTTTGTGCCCGCAGCATTTACCGCTTTTACCGGCAAGGACCACTGGCAGGTGTTGCTGCAGGCCCGGGCGATTGAAAACACTGCCTACGTGGTCGCCCCCGCCCAGACGGGCCAGCACTACGGACGCAGGCAGAGCCACGGCCATGCCTTGGTAATCGACCCTTGGGGCACGGTGCTGGCAGATGCCGGCGTAAGTGTCAGCGCTGCCATTGCCCCGATCGATCCGGGCCATGCCCAGAGGGTGAGGGCCCAGATGCCCAGCCTTAGGCACCGCCGGCCGGCCCTGTTCTGACTGTCCCGATGCCCTGGTCCGTCAGATTCCGCTGGAGTGCTGCTCTGGCAGCGGTTGCTTTGCTGATGCCCGATCTACCGGCCTGGGCTTCTTCCCTCGCGGCCTGGCGCGTTTCCCGCAGTGGTCAGCTGGAGTTACGTACCAGTATAGATGTACGCCCCCAAGCCTTTTTTGAGGCTGGTACTGGCTTTAGGGGCCCCCGGGTCTGGGTAGACCTGCCCGGTGCCCCATCGCGGACACGCACTGTGCGAGGCAGTGGTGCCTTGCGTGAGGTACGGATTGGTCGTCCAGATGGCTTCACAACCCGCCTGGTGCTGGAATTTGCGCCAGGTACCCAGCTCGATCCATCTGGCCTGCGCCTGGTGGGCACCTCCCGCGACCGCTGGCGCATGGAGTTGCCGGGTCTTGGCAACCAAGCTGGGCTTGGCCTCGGCGAGGGAGACCTCGATGCTGTCGCCAGCTTTGGCGCCGATCAGCAGACCTTCTTCCCCACCGCAGCTACGCCCCTCTCCGCCGATGGTTTGCCGGTTGTGCCCCGAGGCCGCTTCAAGGTGGTGATCGACCCTGGCCATGGGGGCCCCGATCCAGGTGCTGTCGGCATTGGTGGCCTACGGGAAACCGACGTAGTGCTTGATGTTTGTCTGCAAATCGCCCGGCTATTGCAGGCCCGCGGCGTCCAGGTATTGATGACACGCACCTCTGAGGTGGACGTTGACCTGCCTCCCCGGGTGGCCCTGGCCAACAGCAGCGGTGCCGATCTGTTTGTGAGCGTGCACGCCAACGCCTTGAGCATGGCCCGTCCCGATGTGAATGGCATCGAGACCTTTTTCTTTGAGGGTGCGGGATCGCCCTCCCGTCGCCTGGCTGCGGCCTTGCAGGAGCAAATGGTGGCCATTTCCCCTGGCAGTCCTGATCGCGGCGTGCGCACCGGACGCTTTTTTGTGATCCGCCGCACGGTGATGCCCTCCGCCCTTGTTGAGATGGGCTTTGTCACCGGTGAACTCGATTCCCGGCGCCTCGCCGATGCCAATTTTCGTCGTCGCATGGCTTTAGCCCTGAGCGCTGGGATTCTTAACGCCCTGCAGGGTCAGCCATGAGCGCTTTGGTGGGGCTATTTGACAGCGGCTTGGGGGGGCTCACGGTGCTGCGGAGGCTTCAGGAGCGCTATCCCCATTCCTCCTGCCTTTATCTCGGGGATACGGCCCGAGTTCCCTACGGCCAGCGCAGCGTCGCCGATATTCGCTCCATTGCCGCTGAGGTGGTGGGCTGGCTGCGTCACCAACAGGTCGGGGTTCTGGTGATGGCCTGCAACACCTCCAATGCCCTCGCTCTTGATGTGGCCGTGGCGGAGGCCGGCGTTCCCGTGGTGGGCCTGATCGACAGTGTTGCTGCCGACCTAAACAGCGAGTGCGTGGGGGTGTTGGCTACTCCCGCCACAGCCGCAAGCGGTGCCTACAGGCGGGCAATCCATGCCTGCCGGCCCCACACCTCTGTGCTCGAGGTGGGCTGTCCCACCTTCGTGCCCTTGATCGAGGCCGGTGATCTCCAGTCTCCAGCCCTGATAGGGGAAGCCAAGGCATACCTGGAGCCCCTACTCGCAGCCGGTGTCGACACGGTGGTGCTGGGCTGCACCCACTACCCGATGTTGCGCCCCTTGCTCACGGCCCTGCTGCCTCCCCATGTGCGGCTTGTTGATCCAGCTGAATCGGCGGTACGGCGCCTAGGGCCCCTTTTGGCAAGCATGGGCGGCATGCCGGAGGGCGAACTCGCAGCGGTGGAGGTGGTGACCCCAGCCGAGCGCACCCGGGTCTGCGTCAGTGGATCTGCGGAGGCCTTTGCCGACGGGGCGAGCCGCTGGTTGGGTTACCGGCCTGCCGTTGAGCGGGTGGACCTGCGGTCGATGGGGCAAGCCTTCTAGGATCACGCCACGGCGGAGGTGTTGTGGCAACGGTTGCAGAGCTGCTCCAGCCCGTAGAGGCTGACCTAGATGCCCTGCTGGCCGACCTGCGCAGCCTTATAGGAGCTGGCCATCCAATTTTGCAGGCTGCAGCAGAGCATCTGTTTGCTGCAGGTGGCAAGAGGCTGAGACCCGGCATTGTGCTCTTGCTATCGCGGGCAGTAGCCCCCGACGGTGAGCTGGGGCCCCGCCACCGCCGTCTGGCGGAGATCACTGAAATGATCCACACGGCTTCGCTCGTCCACGACGACGTTGTCGATGAGGCTGCAACCCGGCGTGGAGTTGACACGGTTCACAGCCGTTTCAATCATCGAGTGGCGGTGCTTGCGGGGGATTTCCTTTTTGCCCAGGCCAGCTGGCATTTGGCCAATCTCGATGATCTCGAGGTGGTGAAGCTGCTCAGCCGGGTGATCATGGATTTGGCAGACGGCGAGGTGAAACAGGGCCTTTTCCGCTACGACACCGGCCAGAGCTTCGAGACTTACCTCGAAAAGAGCTACTGCAAAACAGCCTCGCTAATTGCAAACAGCGCTAGGGCAGCTGGGGTGCTTACCGGTTTGCCAGGGGCCCAGCTCGATGATCTTTATCGCTTTGGCCGCCAGTTGGGTTTGGCCTTCCAGGTAGTGGACGACATTCTCGATTTCACTGGCAGTGATCAGCAGCTCGGCAAGCCAGCTGCAAGCGATCTGGCCTCCGGTTATCTCACCGCTCCAGCCCTTTATGCACTCCAGGAGCGCCCTGCCCTGGCCGGCTTGATTGAACGCGAATTTTGTGAGGAAGGTGATCTCGAGCAAGCTCTTGCACTGGTGAGGGGTTGCGAGGCCATTCCCCGCACCAGGGCCTTGGCTGAAGGCTTCGCCCAGGAAGCAGCTCAAGCCTTGGAATGGCTAGTCCCCTCCGAACCGCGCAGCGCCTTGCGGGCCCTGCCTGATTTCGTCCTTAGTCGCCTCTACTGACGCTGTTCAGCCAGCTACCAGCGCACATCTCTGAGGGAATTGAGGAGGGTCACTCCGGCAGGTGTGGCTTGGTCATCTGCGTCGCTTGGGAGAAGGGCATACACCTGACAACCGGCGGCCACTGCGGCCTCGATGCCGGCTGCTGAATCTTCGAAGGCCCAGCAGTCGCCGGGATTGCGGCCTAGGCGTTTAGCTGCAAGCAGAAATGGGTCCGGCGCCGGTTTGCCCGCCGCCAGGGCTGGATCATCGCCGTAAACCCTTACCTGAATCAGCTGCAGCCATCGGTGGGGTTCAGCCTTACGCCGCACCGCGTCCTGGGTGCTGCTGGTGACGAGGGCCATGGGGACCTGGTGATCCCTGCACATCTGCACCAGTTCGGCGGCGCCGTCCATTGCGGCAGCGGTGGGCACCAAGGCATCGGCCAGGGGTTGGCGCACGGCCAGCAAAGCCTCACAACTCGGGGGATTGGAGCCTGAAGCTTCGATCCAGCGGCATACCAAGGCAGCACAATCCAACCGGCGCTGGCCCCGCAGCCTGAGCAACTGTTCAGCACCGAGCTGGCAACCAAAGTGGGCGGCGGCTTTTTGCCAAGCCATGGCTTGCAGTGGTTCGGTGTCTAGAAGCAGGCCGTCGAGATCGAACAGGCAGGCGGCAGGACCCATGTATCTATCCTGCATCACGACGGCCCATTACATGCCGGTGCAAGGAGCCTGAGACTGCGGCGCCAGCTGGTTTAATTTTTCTATGGCAACCGCCCGTTAGAGACCGCCTGTTAGAGACCGCCCGTCAGTAACCGCCTGTCTGCCTCCCATGCCTGATGCCACAACGGGCCCGACGATCGAATCGGTGCTCCAGGAGCAACGGTTGTTTGCGCCGCCAGCTGAGCTGGCCGCCTCGGCCCGTATTGGCTCTCTGGATGAATACCGGGCCCTATGCAGCAAGGCGGAAAGTGATCCCGATGCCTTCTGGGGCGACCTAGCCCGCAGTGAGCTGCACTGGTTTGAGCCTTTCGATTCGGTGCTTGATTGGAGTGATCCGCCTTTCGCCAAGTGGTTTGAGGGAGGCACTACCAACCTGAGCTTCAATTGCCTCGATCGCCACCTCGATAGCCCTCGCGCCGATAAGACAGCCCTGATTTGGGAAGGGGAGCCCGGAGACAGCCTCAGCTTTACCTACCGCCAACTGCATGCGGAGGTGTGTAAGGCGAGCAATGCACTCAAGGCTCTTGGCATCGGTAAGGGGGACCTAGTTGCCCTTTACATGCCGATGATTCCGGAGGCAGCCATTGCCATGTTGGCCTGTGCCCGCATCGGCGCCCCCCACTCGGTGGTGTTTGGCGGCTTCTCGGCCGATGCCCTGCGGGATCGGCTGATCGATGGCCAGGTGAAGGCTGTGATCACCGCCGATGGTGGCTTCCGTAAGGACAAGCCCGTGCCCCTCAAGCCGGCGGTGGATGAAGCACTCGCGGCTAATGGCGGCGCACCCAGCGTTGGTCATGTGCTGGTGGTTCAACGGATTAAGGGCGACTGCGCCATGACGGCGGGTCGCGACCACTGGTGGCATGAGCTGGTGGATGGCCAGAGCCCAGAGTGCCCCACCGAGCCCATGGCCAGCGAAGACCGCCTATTTGTGCTCTACACCTCTGGCTCCACAGGCAAACCCAAGGGGGTGGTACACACCACCGCCGGCTACAACCTCTGGGCCCACCTCACCTTCCAGTGGATCTTCGACATCCGTGAGGACGACATCCACTGGTGCACCGCCGATGTGGGCTGGATCACCGGCCATAGCTACATCGTCTACGGGCCGCTCTCCAACGGCGCCACCACGGTGATGTATGAGGGTGCTCCCAGGCCGAGCAAGCCAGGTGCCTTCTGGGAAGTTATTCAGAAGCATCGCTGCACGATTTTCTACACCGCCCCCACGGCGATCCGGGCCTTCATGAAGAGCGGCCGAGCCGTGCCCGATCAATACGACATGAGCTCGCTGCGGATCCTCGGCAGCGTTGGTGAGCCGATCAATCCCGAGGCCTGGATGTGGTATCGCGACGTGATCGGCCATAACCGCTGCCCGGTGGTGGACACCTGGTGGCAGACCGAGACCGGCGGCGTGATGATCAGTCCCCTGCCCGGCGCCACCCCCACCAAACCCGGCTCCTGCACCCTGCCCCTGCCGGGAATCGCCGCCGACATCGTTGACATGGACGGCGTTTCCCAGCCGGCTGATGCCGGTGGCTACCTGGCGGTGCGTAGGCCTTGGCCAGGGATGATGCGCACCGTGCATGGTGATCCGGAGCGCTTCCGCAAGAGCTACTGGGAGGAGATCAGACCCGCCGATGGCTCCTACTTGTATTTCGCCGGTGATGGCGCCCGCCGTGACGCCGACGGTTATTTCTGGGTAATGGGCCGCGTTGATGACGTGATCAACGTGAGTGGTCACCGACTGGGCACGATGGAAATTGAGAGTGCTCTTGTGAGCCATCCCGCGGTGGCTGAGGCGGCGGTGGTGGGCCGGCCCGATGAGCTCAAGGGTGAGGGGATCGTGGCCTTTGTGACCTTGGAGGCGGGTCGCAGCGGCGACGACGCCCTGATTGCCGATTTGCGGGCTCATGTGGGCAAAGAGATCGGGCCGATCGCCAAGCCCGATGAAATTCGTTTCACCGATTCCCTGCCCAAAACCCGTAGCGGCAAAATCATGCGCCGCATCCTGCGGGCCCTGGCCTCTGGCCAGGAAGTGACTGGTGATACCTCCACCTTGGAGGACCGTTCCGTACTCGATGCCCTAAGGGTTTAGGGGATTAAGGGAGCCTGGCGAAGCGGTTCGATGAAGGCGACGTCCGTTGACTCAATGGTGATTGGACGTCCAAACCAGTATCCCTGGCCGTAATCACAACCCAATTCGCGCATGCGATTCAGCTGGGCCTCACTTTCCACTCCTTCAGCCACTACCTCCAGTTCGAGAGCCTTGGCGAGGGTGAGGATTGTGGTTGCAATCACCTCATCTTCTGGATTCTTTCCCAATCCGCTCACAAATGAACGATCAATTTTAAGAACCCCTACCGGGAAGCGCTTTAGGTATAGCAATGATGAATACCCCGTGCCGAAATCATCAATTGCCAGTCTTAGGCCAAGATCCCGCAGTGCGTTGATAGTAGCCGTTGTCGATTCAATGTCATCAACAAGGGTTGTTTCTGTAATCTCTAGGTAAACACTAACTGGATTGATCCCTGTTGATTCTAGGATTTCTTTGATACGGTCCTTCACCCGTGGGTCGGCAAGACTGCGGGCAGACAGGTTTGAAGACAATCTCAGATTGCCTAGGCCGTGAATCTGCTGCCACCTGGCGATAGCAGCGCAGGCGATCGCAAACACACACATGTCGATCTCCTGGATCAGGCCACTGTCCTCGGCTTGTTCCAGAAAGGCGGCGGGCATCAGCAGTCCTAGTTGGGGATGTTGCCAGCGAACCAGGGCTTCAAAGCCTGTGAGGGTTTTGTCAACGAGGCGGAAGATGGGTTGTAAAAAGGGTTTTATTTCCCCGTTTTGCACCGCATTGCCGATGGACTCCTCTAACGAGAGACGTTGTTGGGCTTGCAGACGCATGGTCGAATGAAAGGTTGAGTGGCGACCACGGCCTAAGGCCTTTGCCTGATACATAGCCATGTCGGCATTTTCCAGCAGAGTTGATGGGCTATCTCCTAGTTGGGCAAAGCTGATGCCGATCGACACGGTGTGGCTGAGTTCGGAGCCAGCAACATTCACGGGCTGGCGGATTTCCGCGATAATCCGGCTGGCCAATTGACCGGCATCATCTCGGTGGCTTGTTCGGATGATAACGATAAATTCATCTCCCGATAGACGACCGACTAGATCATCATGGCGAACGACGTGTTTTAGGACACGACTGACGTGAATTAGTAGTTGGTCGCCGGCGCTGTGTCCATAGGCATCGTTGATCCACTTGAAGCGATCAATATCGATAAAAAGCACCGCGGTCAAAAGGGAGCTATCTACAGACAGATGATCAACCGCCGCCTGCAGGCGGTCCAGCACCATGCGCCGATTGGGCAGTCCAGTAAGGGCGTCATGAGTTGCTTGAAGAAGGGCGTCCTTACGTGCCTCTCTCTCCGATGTAACAGCCCTAAGCATTTTTATACTTAGTTCGATACTACGAGCCATAGCCCGAAGCAGGGAACGTTCTTCCAAGTCAAAGCGTTCGCCAAGACGGCCCACAAACAGCAGGTCCATGGGCCCCATAGGAGCCCAACAGGTACGTAAAATACCTGAACGTATAGTGATATCGCTGGGTTGATTGTTTAATTCCTCCAGAAGTAGTTGCCGGTCATCTTCTGATAGCCCGATGCACCAGTCAATCGATCGATTGCAGATGATTGCGGCCACCTCGGCATCAACTGACTCAGCCACCCGGTTGAGCACATTGCGGAGATTATCTGGATCCTCCGTGGAGAAGGCTGAGAGGATCTCAGAAAGCATGTGCAGGGACCAGGAGGTGGTCTCCATTAGCCGATCGCCAGAGTTACGAGGGTTTGGTTATGAAAACCTCCTGCGCCTTTTGTGCGGGCAATTTCCCCATAGGTGTAGAACCCTGCCATCGGTATGGCCCCGCAACTACTGGTAATTAAATCAGTTTCTTCATGTACTCGCTCTTCTGTAAATACTGCCCTTCGTGAGACGCAGTCGAATAGCAGTAAGCCAGCCGGCGGAACCCCGTTTAGGGCATCCACAGCCGTAATGCAGGACTGAGCCGCCGCATTAAGAACCGAGTCGAAATTGCCTTCAGTGAGGAAAGCCAAGGCTCCCTGGGGAACCTCTGCCACCAAGATCAGTTCTCGCCTATCGAGGTTGAAGCCGGTGACATGACGCATCTCGATTTTATCTCGCCGGCGTATTCCAATGGGGTGAGTCGCGGCAAAATTGGCGAATGCGGTGGGATCGGTCCGAACAATATCTTCCGGATTGAAGAAATCAAGGTATACATCTAGTGCTGGCTTATCTTCCAAAGTCGACAGAATGTTTCCCTTGCTCCCAGTGACCAACATAGGGTCACTTGCTGGGGTCCAGCCGTGGCTTACGCCGATGCCTAAGGGGCGGTCGGAACTAACTGCTGCTGCCACCACTGCCTGAGTCATAACCCTACGGCCATGGATCTGCCGGGTTCGGCTCATCGCCAGATAGTCGCCGGCGCAGCCTCCCACCAGGGGAACGTCTATTCCAGCTACGTCGTAGGCGCCGCGCACCACATCCATTTGATCACCGCAAAGGCCATCGGAGAGCACGATCAAGACCGTATTGGCCCGTTGCTCAAGATGGTCCAGGCAGTGGGCGGCCTCGGTTGCAGCCTGGCGCAGGCCGTGGGCATCACCCTGACCAGAACCCGTACTCACCTCGATTGCCGAGCCTCCCAGGGCCCACAGCACCAGGGAATTGGCCACCGCACCGTCTGGGGTGATTTCGCCAGATGTTGTGCATCCAATCACCTGCGTATGGGGAAAGGTCCCATGGAGCTGCTCGGCTATCGCCGCCAGATCAAAATTTGGCGCAAGCAGGGCCACGATCAGCTTGGGATCCTGGGGGCACTGCAGAGCCTGAAGTGCCTGCTCAAGGGCCTGGCCGGTGTCGTTTAACGAAGAGGCGCCTACCTTGACCCAGCTCTCAGCAACCATCGAAGTGACCAATGAGGCTGGCTCCTGCTTCGGAGCAAGTCCCCGACTGATACCCACAATTGTCTAGCCCCGAAGGGAAGAGTCAAATCTAGGACCCGCTGGCCCAAGCATCAACCGCGGCTGCGATGCCATCCAGGGATCTTCTTTTAGCGGGATCGTCGGCCCACTGGCCCAGCAGGCTCTGTCGCAGCCCCGCGCTAGCGGGGGCGAGATGATCGCCCGGGAATTCCTTCAGCAGGCTGGCATCTCCACTGCGACCTTGCAGCACCCCCAGCAGCCGTTGGCTTTGGTCGATTTGGTCTCGATTGAATCGCACCAATAAGTTGCGGGGTTGGAGATAGGTGCGAGCCACCTGCTGCAGGGTTTCCTCCGGTGAGGGGCTGAACTCGCTGCGAAAGTTGAACTGCTGACCGAGCTCCGCCAGCAGTGGTATCGAGCGCTCGGCTGAGAAGTTGTTGAAGCTCAAGGCCACTAGGCCGGCGCCCCCCCGCCCCCCATCGGGTGCCAGCAGGTGCAGCTTGCAGCCCAGGCTGTGGCCAAGTCGCAACATCAACCTGCTGGAGTCGCCCTCTTCTCCATCCGCATCACGCAGCTGACGGAACCGGCGCCAGGCGTTATTGGCCTGATCCTGGTGGTCGAAGCCAGGCACATAGGTCCAGGCCCTAATCCGCCAGCCCCTAGCCGCGAGTGCCTCCAGAAGCCGGCGGTAGCTGAGTTGGGGGGTCGCCGCCAGGTAACTGCCACCGATGAATTCGAGCGTGCCGCGGTTGGGTCGCTTGGCCTCCAGTTGCCAGATATCGCCGCGCTGCCGCCAGCCAGTCATGGTCAGAGGGCGAGGCGTTGCAAGGCCGCCCGCGCTTCGTTGCGATGGGCTGCGCCATCAAGAAGGTTGTTAAACACATGGCGGATTACGCCTTCGCCGTCGATCACGTAGGTGGCCCGGCCTGGCAGCAACCCAAGCACATTTGGCACTCCGAAGGCTTTGCGTAGGGCGTTGCCTTGGTCCACCAGAAGCGGGAAGGGCAGGTTGTGACGACTGGCAAAGCGCTGGTGGCTGGCCTGGTCGTCGCCGCTGACACCCCACACCTCAGCTCCCAGGGACTGAAGGTCGGCGTAGCTGTCACGGAAGGCACAGGCTTCAGCGATGCAGCCTGGGGTGTGGTCCTTTGGATAGAAGAACAGCACCAATGCCTTGCCGGCTAGCTGATCGCTGCGGTGCCCCTCACCATTTTGATCATTAAGGGCAACTAGGGGGGCTCGATCTCCGGCGGCAAGTGCCATCTAAATCAAATTGGGCAATCGTTTTCACCCTAGGCAGCTGTCCTGGTTGCCGTAGTCGTTGTTCAAGTCGTAGCTGTTTTTCTAGCGGTGGGCTGGGACGATGGGTTGAGCGACGCAGGCAGATGTGACTGGCCCTATCGAGGAACAGCCAAGCCTCTGGCAGCAGAGCGACCTGCTGAGCCTGGTGAGTGCAACCCCGGCCTTGAGCCCAGCGCCCCAGCCCAAGCAGGTTGTGGTTCGTGATCCCAGCCCTTCCAACTGCGATCCACAATCCCGATCAGCACTTATCAACCTGCTGATCCTGGACACGGAGACCACGGGTCTGGAGCCGGTTTCAGCCCAGTGCATCGAGGTCGGAGCAGTTCTGTTTCATGTACCCAGTAGGTCGGTATTGAGCCAGGTTTCCTTTCTTTTGCCAGCTGCTGCCAACCCGGCGGAGCATGTCAATGGCATTGCTGCTGAAGTGACCAGACTCTCCCAGCCCTGGCAGGCGGGCCTCCAGCATTTCCTTGCCCTGCTCGCCGGGGCCGATGCGGTGCTCGCCCACAACGCAGCCTTTGATGCGAAGTGGTTTGGGCTGGGACCGCTGCCGGCTATTGACAAGCCATGGATCTGCTCGATGGACGATATCGAGTGGCCGCCTGAGCGACACCTGAGGACGGCCCCTTCGGTGCGCGATCTGGCCTTGGCCTACGGGGTGCCGGTGTGGGCTGCCCATCGGGCCCTTACCGATTGCACTTACCTAGTTCAAGTATTGGAGCGATGCGCCAACCTCGAAGACCTCTTGAATGCAGCTATGGAGCCGAAGCTGCTCTATCGGGCCAATCTTCCCTATGCCGAACGGCATAAGGCCAAACAGGCAGGCTTTCGCTGGAATGAACCGGTGCGAGGCGCCTGGAGTCGTCGACTCAGCACGCGCCAAGCCCAGGCACTGGCTTTTGAGGTCCAGAGGGTGGAGGCCGATTCAGAAGTGGCCTGAACGCCCGGAACTGGTGCCCATTAGTCATGGTTTTTCTTCCAATCTCCGAAGCCGAACGGCGCGTTATCGCCATTTGGCCGTGACCGCCACAGGCTGAGTTGGTAGTTGTCATGGATCCATGGCTGGTCGGATGCCGCGGCAGCGGCTGTTCCGCTGGCAGGCCGTGCGCACTTGGGCACGGCTGATCCGCGAAGCCGAGGGGCTTTGGCGGGTCGATGTGCGCGATCTGCGCAGGGTCGGCGCCCATGAGCTGGGTCAGCTGCTGCAGGAGGTGCCGCCCCGGCTGCGACGTCGCGTCAATCTCTGGTTGGAACGTCTGAATGTGAGCACCAGGTTGCCCTAATTGCCTGCATGCCCTAACGGCAAGCGGCGGCGGGGCATAAAAAAACCGGCTGGGGAAGCCGGCATGGAAGAAGGTCACCTTGGTAATCGGTGAATTGTCGAAATCGGAGCGACAGGATTTGAACCTGCGACCCCCACTACCCCAAAGTGGTGCGCTACCAAGCTGCGCTACGCCCCGGCAGATCGAAGTTACCACAGCGCTTTGCGCTGTTTCAGCCGGCGTATCAGCCGTTCTGTGAGGCGCTCCCGTCCCAAAACTGCATACCCAGGAACCCGCAGGCGACGGGCTAGTTGCCGCAGTTCACCGACCCCCAGGCCTGCCAGCCGCAATTCGGGCAAGCGGCTCCATACGGCTGAGGCCGCAGGCAGGTCCGAACCTTTGCGATTGGCTGAGAAGCTCAGCAGGGCGCCGCCAGCCATCCACTCAGGCACCAGCACAAACAACACGGCCAGCAACCCATAGAGCTCCACAAGCCCCTTAGGCAGAGGATGCAGGGGGCGGTTGCGTGGCCTGGGCTCGAGCTTGCTCACAGCAGGGGGGCCTTGGGGTCGTTCAACCAGCCGGACGGCTGACCGGTCGGCTGACCGGAGGGCCTATCGCGCCATTGCAGCTGGGGTTCGGGCCTCGGGTTCAGTTTGACGCTCCAGAAGATCAGGGCAAAGCAGAGCCCCAGGGTGATGAGTAACCCAAGAATCACCAGGCGATCCGGTAAGGGGTTCACAGCGCTTTCCTGCTCATACCTGGTCAGTGCGCAGACACTCCAACCTTCTGAATTGCTGCTCCATAGTCAGCACATCGCCTCTGAGTACCAAGGTCAGTTGCTCGTTGCGATAACGGATGCCTGGTAGGTCTGAGGCCTCGCGAAACATGGTGGAGCGGAAGCGTCCGGTGAGCAGGGAGGCTTGGGCGTCATTGCGCTCCAGGGTGACCCGGCTCTGATCGGGGCAGATGAATTGTTCGGTGATGCCGTAGTCCTCCCACCAGGGCGACCCCATTGAGAGCAAGGCGAGGGCAAGCAGCGGCATGGACATGCTCAGGCCAGCTGAATTGGGGCATTCTCCCCCCGCAACACGCAGTGGGCCACCGTCCAGTCATAGGAAGACCACACCCGTGGATCGAGCTTGTAGGCCGAGCCCGCAAATTCCCCGAGCCTTTGGCCGCTTGGCTGGGCCGAGCAGTAAGGCCGGCTGCCGGGTTTGGCTAGATATTGCTGGTGATATGGCTCCGCGTACCAAAGGGTTTGATTGCTGCGCAGCTCAGTGGTGATCTCCCCAAAGCCAGCACTGCTCAACAGGGCCTGGTAGGCGTCGCGGCTGGCCTCTGCTAGGGCCACCAGACCAGGATCATCCGCATAAATCACCGAGCGGTACTGGCTGCCCCGATCATTGCCCTGGCGATTCCCCTGGGTGGGGTCGTGGCACTCCCAGAACAGCTTCAGCAAATCGCTGAAATCGATCAGGGCCGTATCCCAGACCACCCGCACAACCTCGCTGTGGCCCGTGCGTCCAGAGCAGACCTGGTCGTAGCTGGGTTGCTGGATTGAGCCACCGGCGTAGCCCACGGCTGTTGTAACCACGCCAGGCAGGCGCCAAAAGCCCTTTTCGGCCCCCCAAAAGCAGCCGCAACCGAAAACCACCTCTGACTGGCCGCCCTTTATGGCTGCATCAATTGGGGTGCCCAGTACAACGTGGGGAGCTTGGGCCTGAGGGGTGCCCTGAAACAGGCCGAACACGCTGCTAATTGCAATGAAATCGGAGCCTAGAGAGTCCCTTTAGTTGCCGCGTCGGGCTCAAAGGCAATGTGATTAAGAAGAGTGGTGGTGAAGGCGAACAGCAGGAACGGCAGGGAAAGCACCAGGATCAGGCCCACACCCACAAGGGCAAAGATCGGCTTGCTGGCCCCCATCAAGGCCAAGCCAGCCGCCAGGCTGGCGAAGATCACCAGCATCCAGATCAAAATCTGCCCGTAGATGTCGCCAAAGGTCAGGGTGCAGCGCAGCCGGTAGGGCAAGCCGGTAATCGGGGCAACTGGCTCCATGGATGCTCCTAGGCGTGGAACGCAAAAGGCGACACCATCCACCTAAGCCCCATCTAGGTCACTTGGCTGAACAGCTCAACAAGTATTGAGATCAGCCGGCAGACCTCAACTGTTCCGTTGCCTGCTCCCTATC
This sequence comes from Cyanobium sp. L1E-Cus, assembly GCF_024345755.1. NCBI lineage: Bacteria > Bacillati > Cyanobacteriota > Cyanophyceae > Synechococcales > Prochlorococcaceae > Cyanobium > Cyanobium sp. L1E-Cus. The sequence goes on from NZ_JAGQBS010000002.1 coordinate 68,951, forward strand.
CCAAAGGCGACGGTAGGTGCCGCGCTCAGCCACAAGCTCGCTGTGGTGGCCCTGCTGCACTAGCAGGCCCTCTTCGAGCACCAGCACTCGATCACAGGCGGCAGCCGCCGACAACTGATGGCTGATCATCAATACGGTGCGACCCAGACCTTGGTCATTTGACTGGGCATTGGCCTGCTCACTGCGAATCGTGCGCAGGATCTCGGCAGCGGTGGTGTTATCGACGCTGGCTAGGGCGTCATCAAGCACCAATAGGGGGGTGCGAACCAGTAGGGCCCGCCCCAGGGCTGTGCGTTGTCGCTGGCCGCCGCTAAGGGTGATGCCTCTCTCCCCCACCAGGGTCTGGTAGCCGTCGGGAAATCCCTTGATGTCGCCCTCAAGCCTGGCCTGGCGAGCTGCTGCCTCGACCCGCTCAAACGGCGCATCCGGCTCGCCATAACGCAGGTTGTCGGCCAGGCTCGCGGTAAACAAATAGCCCTCTTGGGGTACTAAGCCCACCTGTCCCCGCAGTTCAGCCAAATCCAGAGAGGTGATGTCGACCCCATCGAGCCAAAGTTGGCCGGGATCGACCTCGACCATGCGCCCCAGGGCACGGGCCAGGGTGGTTTTGCCGCAGCCCACGGGCCCCACCACTGCCACAAGTTCGCCGGGGTGGAGCTCAAAACTGACGTCCACCAGGGCTGGTCGAGGCGCGTTGGGATACCGCACGGTGAGGCCGCGGGCCTCCACAGCCCCCCGACCGGGCTTGGCTGGGGGAGTTGGTGAAGCTGAAGAAACGATCAAGGGCCGCCGTCGCAGCAGCTCCTCTACCCGCTCCAGGCTCACCTGGCCGGTTTGGAAGGTGTTGAGGGTGAACCCAAGCAGGGCAGTGGGGAACACCAGCCGCTCCACAAACAGAATCAAGGCGACCAGGTCGCCGATGCTGAGGCGGCCACTTTCAAGTTGGCCACTGCCCAAGGCGAGTAGCAGCAGCAGGCTGATGGACGAGATGCCCTCCAGCAGAGGAAACAGGGTGCTGCGGGTGCGGGCCAGATTCAGGGCAGCATCCCGGTAGATGCGGTTGCGACCGGCGAAGGCGGTCTGCTCGGTGCTCTCCTGGCCGTAGATCTTGATGGCGCTGATGCCGGAGAGGTCCTCCTGGATCAGGTCGCTTAAGGAGGCCAAGGCCTCCTGCTGGCGGCGTTGCTGGCGCATCATGCGACCGCCAAACAGGCGCACCACCATCAACATCAGGGGGTAGAGCCCAACCGCCGCCAGGGTCAACCAGCCGTCGATGGAGAGCATCGCTGGCAAGGTGAGCGCGTAGGCCAGCACCGTGTTGGTGAGGCTCAGCACGGCGAAGCCCAGGAGCCTGCGCACGTTTTCGACGTCGGAGGTGGCTCGGCTGATCACCTCGCCGCTGCCTGTGGTCTGCACCCAGCCGGGTTCCTGCTTGAGCAGGTGATCAAAAATCTGTTGTTTGAGCTCGGCCTCCACCTGCCGGCCTACCCCAAACACCAGCATGCGTGAGTAGAGCCGCACCGCCCCCATCACCGTTGCCAGGGCGACGATCAGCGCCGCCTGAGCCAGCACGTCTTGAAGTGCGAAACCATCCTGCAGGTCGTCGATTACCCGCCGCACCAAAAGGGGAATGGAGACGCTCAGCAGGTTCACCACCACAAGGGCGGCGACGCCGATTAACACCACCTTGCGATGGGGCCGAAGGTAGCGACGGATCAGATCCAGCCGTAAGGCTCCCATCAGGGGCCGTTTTCACAGGTCCCACCAACCTAGGCAGCTGCTTTTCCGGCAGGCTGGCCTCAGCAACAGCTGCGCCATGGCTTCCGCTCCTTCCCAATCCGGCAGCAATGATCAAAGCCATCCCCTTTACGCCACGGATCGCGAGGTGGTGGATCGGCTGCTTGCCGCTGAGGTGCCAGCCGACCACCACCTGGTTGATGCTGCCCGTTTGTTGATGCGCTACGAGGCCTTTCCCGGTGCCCGTGATCTCAGCTCAGATTTGGCCAAGACCCTGCGCTTGTGGGGAATTAGCCGTGAAGATCTGCACAGCCGCACCCAGGCAATCTGGGCAAAAGGTTTTCGGCCCGCACCAGCAGCCAGTGAGGCGGTGGGCTCCAGCTTTGACACCGCTGACCAGGAGCAGACCTGACATTTTGCCAAGGCAGTCATCGCCATTTACCCCTTCTTCGGGTGATAGTGGATAGGTCCCCATCACCCGGCCCGGAGTGCTTTGCACCCGGGCTTTTTACTAGCTATGCCCACTGTTCAGTCCTGGCCTGCCCTGTTGGACCAGCTGCTCAATGGCGAGTCGCTGTCGGCCCAACAGGCCACCGCGCTGATGCAGGGCTGGCTGAGCGAACAGATCGATCCAGTGCTTACCGGAGGGTTGCTGGCCGCCTTGCGAGCCAAGGGAGTTAATGGCGAGGAGCTGGCAGCCATGGCTGAGGTCTTGCGAGAAGCTTGTCCGCTGCCGGCTTCCCGCCCTTCTATCGCGCTTGTCGATACCTGTGGCACCGGTGGCGATGGGGCCGACAGCTTCAATATTTCAACGGCTGTGGCGTTTGTGGCTGCCGCCTGTGGCGCCAACGTGGCTAAGCACGGCAACCGCAGTGCCAGTGGTCGGGTGGGATCAGCCGATGTGCTGGAGGCAGTGGGCATTCACTTGCAGGCCCCCCAGGAGCAGGTGATTGGTGCTTTACCAAGTGCGGGGGTGACTTTTTTGTTTGCCCCTGGTTGGCATCCGGCGCTGGTGGGGCTGGCCCCCCTGCGCCGCAGCCTGGGGGTGCGGACTGTTTTCAATCTGCTGGGCCCATTGGTAAATCCCCTGCGGCCTGAGGCCCAGGTGCTCGGGGTGGCCCGGCCTGATCTGCTCGATCCGATGGCTGAGGCTCTGGCCCGGCTGGGGCTGCGCAGGGCTGTGGTTGTGCATGGTCAGGGCGGCCTTGATGAGGCCTCCCTTGCTGGAGTTAATTCGCTGCGACTGGTGAAATCTGGTGTTGTGAGCAGCGACCAGCTCGACCCTGAGGCATTGGGCTTGCAGCTTGCCCCGATCGCCGATCTGGCAGGTGGAGATCTCGCCACCAACCGAGCTATCCTCGAAGCTGTGCTCCAGGGTCGAGCTAGCCGCGCCCAGGCTGATGTGGTGGCCCTCAACGCAGCGCTGGTGCTGTGGGCCGCTGGTTTGACCGACTCAGTCGCAGCTGGTCTGAGCTTGGCCCAGCAGGCCATCGCCAATGGAGCTGGCTGGAAAGTTCTAGAGCGGCTGCGCGCCGCCCTGCCAGCCCCCGTTGCGGGATGATCAAAGCAACTGCCCTGAACCCGTGAGCGAGTCCGCTGCCACTGCCTTGCTGGTGTTGGCCGACGGCACCGTGCTGAGGGGTGAGTCCTTCGGGGCCCGGGGCACGGCCATCGGAGAAGTGGTGTTCAACACCGGCATGACCGGCTATCAGGAGGTCATGACCGACCCGAGTTACTCCGGGCAGTTGGTCACCTTTACCTACCCCGAACTGGGCAATACCGGGATCAACGCCGCCGATCAGGAGGCGGATCGCCCCCACGTGCGTGGGGTGATTGCCCGCCAGCTTTCACCTCGTACCAGTAGCTGGCGCTCAGAGGGTGATCTAGATGGCTGGCTTATACGCCATGGCGTAGTTGGAATTCGAGCAATTGATACGCGAGCTCTGGTGCGTCATTTACGTGATGGCGGCGCGATCAACGGCGCAATTTGCAGTGATGGCACCTCGGCTTCTGCCCTGCTTGATCAAGTCCGCTCGGCCCCTTCGATGCAGGGCCTAAACCTGGCGGCATCAGTTACTACTCCTAATCCTTATCACTGGGATCAAACCTGTGGGGTCGCTTTTGATGCCCGTATGCAATCCCAGCCCGATCGCCCCTACCGGGTGGTGGCCATTGATTTCGGCATCAAGCGGGCGATCCTCGAGCGTCTTGCGGCCCACGGCTGCGAGGTGACCGTGCTTCCAGCCGATGCCAGCTTGGAGCAGGTTCTCAGTTACAAGCCCGAGGGAGTGTTCCTGTCCAATGGGCCCGGCGATCCGGCCGCCGTTAGCTCTGCTATTGAGCTCGCCAAAAGTCTTATCGCCCTGCCCAATCTCCCCCTGTTTGGCATCTGCCTTGGCCACCAGATCCTGGGGCTGGCCCTTGGAGGCACCACTTTTAAACTGGGCTACGGCCATCGCGGTTTAAATCACCCTTGCGGCAGCCCAGGGCAGGTGGAGATCACCAGCCAAAACCATGGTTTTGCCCTCGTACCCGAATCCCTGCCCGCCGACCGAGTGCGGGTAACCCACCACAACCTCAACGACCAAACCGTGGCTGCTCTGGAGCTGCTTGAGGCACCGGTGTTTGGTGTTCAGTACCACCCGGAGGCCAGTCCCGGTCCCCACGACGCCGACCATCACTTCGCGCGCTTCGCCGCCCTGATGGCCAGCCGCCGCTGACACATTTTTGTTGCGTCTTCTGCAGCGGCAAAATTGCTCCCTACACTTCGCCCCAGAACGGATCGAGGACTGGAGCCATCAACGACCTGCAGCGATTGACTGTCTCCCTGCGAGGAGGCTTCGAGCAGCAGGCCCACTGCCAGCTGTTCAGCTTCACTGGTCAGCTGGATGCCTACTCCGACAAACAGTTCGGCGAATTTGTGGCCTCTCACCGCGGCAATGGTCAGCCTTTGGTGATCGACCTCAGCCACATCGACTTCCTCGACTCGTCCGGTCTTGGCGCCTTGGTCCAGCTTGCTAAGCAGTGCAACGGCGATAAGCAGAAATTTTTGGTGGTGGGTAATGCCCGGGTTGTTCAAACCGTGAAGCTGGTGCGCCTAGAAGAATTTCTGCACCTTCAGCCCGACCTCGAAACAGCCCTTGGCAACCTCGCCGCTTGAGCAGGGAAAGGCTGAGCTGCGGCCCGCTTCGAGCTGGCTAGCTGGCCTTGCCCCCCGTCCTCCCCAAGCCGAATTAGGCCCGCTACAGCTGGCCTGGCTGGGTGATGCGGTCTGGGAGCTTCATCACCGCCTGCAGCGCTGTCAGCGTCCAGGCCGTTCCCACACCCTGCACCAGGAGGTTGTGCAGGTAGTGCGTGCCGACGCCCAGGCTCTGGCACTGGAGAAGCTTGATCAACAGCTCACTGATGCGGAGCGAGACCTTGTGCGCCGGGGCCGCAATCGGGCTGGCAGGGGCCCCCGGCGGGGGGATGCGGCGGCCTACGGCCAGGCAACTGGCCTTGAGGCCCTGCTTGGTTGGTTGTTTCTCCACGAGCCTGCTCGGTTAGCCGAGCTGCTAGATCACTTGCAGGAGATCGATCCATAACCTGCAGACAACGCCATGAGCCCACGATTTGAACGCCGTCCCGAGAAGCGGACGGGGGGCGGCGCCCGCGGGGCTGGCCGTCCTCCCCGCTTCAGCGGTCCCAAGCCTGAATGGCGCCGCGATGGAGCTGGTGAAGGCCGTGAGGGCCGTGAGGGAAGAGAAGGCCGTGAGGGCCGTGAAGGGCCAAGAGATCGGGAGCCCCGGCGAGAGACCGGTGCACGACCCGCCCCCCGGGGTGTCTCCCGCTTCCAGCCCCGCCGCGATGGGCCAGCCGACCGCCCCAGTAGTCGCGGCGAGCGCCGCCCATTTGAACGGCGTGGTGACAGCGAGCGACCATCGTTCGACCGTCCGCCTGCTCCCCGTTTTTCCAGCGATCGCTCCGGCTCAGACAGCAAGCCCTACGAGCGGCGACCCGGCGGCCGCTTTGAAGGTCGTCCCCAAGGCCGCCGTCCCGACTCTGGTCGCCCAGATAGCCGTCGTTTTGAGGGTGGGGGTCGCTTTGAAGGGGCCGGTCGCCCTGATGGTCGCCCTGTTGGCCGACGTTTTGACACGGGGAACCGCCCAGCGCCTGGCAGGTTTGCTGGCAAGCCGCTGATCGTCGACGCCGATACCCTGCCCCCAAGTGGTGATGCGGAGCGCCACAGCGTCGATCCCAGCGCCGATTTGATCTGGGGCCGGCATCCAGCCCAGGCGGCACTTGAGAGCGGTCGACCGATTCATCGCGTCTGGTGCACTCCAGAAATGCGCTTCAGCCCCAAGTTTCTGCAGCTGCTGCGAGAAGCCAAGGCATCGGGAGTATTGGTTGAGGAGGTCACCTGGGCGCGCCTGGGTCAGCTCACCGGAGGTGCCGTGCACCAGGGCATCACCCTGCAAACAGCGGCAGCTGAGACCCTTGATCTACAGACCCTGATGGAGGGCTGCGCAACCATTGGTGAGCCGGCCTTGCTGATGGCGGTCGACGGTCTTACTGATCCCCAGAACCTCGGCGCAATTGTGCGTAGTGCCGAAGCCCTGGGTGCCCATGGCCTGGTTTTGCCCCAGCGCCGCAGCGCTGGACTTACGGGCTCGGTGGCCAAGGTTGCAGCAGGTGCTCTTGAGCACTTGCCCGTGGCAAGGGTGGTTAACCTCAACCGCGCCCTCGACACCCTCAAGCAGGAGGGTTATCGGGTAGTGGGTCTGGCAGCCGAAGGCACTGTCAGCCTGGAGGAGGCCGATCTAGCTGGGCCTTTGGTCATTGTCACCGGCTCTGAGGGTGACGGTCTCTCCATGCTCACCCGCCGCAACTGCGATCAGCTGGTGCGCATCCCTCTGCGTGGCGCCACACCAAGCCTTAACGCCTCTGTGGCTACCGCCCTGCTGCTCTATGAGGTGGCACGGCGTGGCTGGATGAAGGGGTTGAGCGGTTCCCAGCCCGCGCCCCGCTTGGTGCGCCCCCAGCTGCCGGCTCCAGCCGCCAGCCCTGAGCCTGAGGAAGAGCCCACGGCAACCGAAGCGAGTTCTGCAGAAGCCCAGCAACTGCCCACAAGCCAGCCGGATAGATCTCCTGAGCTTCTTCACGATCAGGAGCCCGAGCTGGAGCAAGAGGTAATGCCGGAAATCGAGCCAGAGGATCAGTCAGAGCTATCGGAAGAGCACCAGATTGCTGCAGCGATCACGCTCAACCAGGAACTTGCCAACCAGGAACCGGTCAACCAGGAACCGGTTATTGACCTGGGTATGGAGCCAGCCGCCAAATCTGGTTTCCTTGGGGATATTCAACTGTGACTCAACCCTCAAGCCACGGTACCGACGCCGGGCAGAATGGATTACAAGCCGCTCCTGCCTCATGAATCCCCTGCTGTGGCCAGTGCGCAGCTGCGCTAATGGTCTGGGCCTGGCCTGGTGGGCACGGGTAGAAACCCACTCTCCCAAAGCTGTTTATTGGTTTGGCCCCTTCGTGCGTCGCGGCACCCTGGAAAGCCATCTGCCGGCTTTCTTGAACGACCTCCGAGCTGAATCTCCGGGTTCTCTGGATCACCAGTTACTGCGCACCCGGCGCGGCGAACCGCTCACCGAGCTCGACTGAGGGCTAGTGGCCGTTGCCGCTGGCTGATAGCGTCCAATCCAACAGGCAACAGGGTTGATGGGGATCGCTGATTCACTCGAACAGGGGATTGCTCAATGGCGTCAGCAGCTGCGCAATGGTGAGGTTTCAGCCCGTGAACTCACCGATCACCATCTGGCCCGCATCCAGGCGGTTGATCCCACCGTTCACGCCTATCTGGAGATAACTGCCGAGCGGGCCAGGGCAGATGCGGATCGGATCGACACCCGCCGCGCTGCTGGAGAAGATTTGCCACCCCTGGCAGGTATTCCTCTGGCAATCAAGGACAACCTCTGCACTAAGGGGGTCGCTACCACCTGCTCCAGCCGCATGCTGGAGCACTTCGTTCCCCCCTACGAGAGCACTGTTACCGACCGACTTTGGCAGGCGGGAGCTGTCTTGCTTGGCAAGACAAACCTCGATGAGTTCGCCATGGGCAGCTCCACCGAGACCTCAGCCTTCGGCCCCAGCCGCAACCCTTGGAATCCAGAGAGGGTGCCTGGTGGTAGCTCCGGTGGCAGCGCCGCCGCGGTGGCTGCAGGCGAGTGCATCGCCGCCCTTGGCTCCGATACCGGCGGATCGATTCGCCAGCCCGCCTCCTTCTGCGGGGTGGTGGGATTGAAGCCCACCTATGGCCGCGTCAGCCGCTACGGCCTGGTCGCCTTTGCCAGCTCCCTCGACCAGGTGGGCCCGTTCACCAACTCGGTGGCGGATGCGGCCGAGCTGCTGCAGGTGATCGCCGGTGCGGATCCTCGCGATGCCACCTGCCTGCAGGCCCCCGTGCCCGATTACGTCGCCGCTCTTGACCAACCTGTTGCAGGTTTGAGGGTAGGCATGGTGCGCGAGTGCTTCGAAGCTGAGGGACTTGATCCCCAGGTGAAGGCTGCGGTGCTGGCCGCTGCCGCCCAGTTGGAGGCCCTGGGCTGCGAGCTGGTGGATGTGAGCTGCCCCCGCTTCAACGACGGCATCGCCACCTACTACGTAATCGCGCCATCAGAGGCCTCTGCAAACCTGGCCCGCTACGACGGTGTCAAATTCGGCTACCGGGCCCCGGATTCCACCAGCCTTGCCGAGATGACCGCCCGCAGCCGGGCTGAGGGCTTTGGCGACGAGGTGCAGCGCCGCATCCTGATCGGCACCTACGCCCTCTCGGCCGGATATGTGGACGCCTACTACAAGAAAGCCCAGCAGGTGCGCACCTTGATTCGGCGCGACTTTGACCGGGCCTTTGAGGCAGTGGATGTGCTGCTCACCCCCACCTCGCCCACCACGGCCTTTGGCTTTGGCGCCCACAGCGACGACCCCTTGGCTATGTACCTCGCCGACCTGCTCACCATCCCGGCGAACATGGCTGGCCTGCCTGCCATCAATGTGCCCTGCGGCTTTGATCTCGAGGGCCTGCCGATTGGTCTGCAGCTGATCACAGGAGTGCTTGAAGAGCCGCGCCTGCTTCAGGTGGCCCACAACTACGAACGGGCCGCCCAGGTGATGCAGGCTCGGCCAGTGGCCCCATTTGTGCCCTAGGGACTGACCCCAGATCTAGTGGTTTTGCGCCGGTCTGGCGCGCAAATGACACTGGATCTTGCGTGGTCGCCTAGCTTGGGTTGGCTTCCGACGCCTTCCGGCTAGACCTGCCCTTGGCCTTCGTTCCGCTCCACAACCACAGCGACTACAGCCTTCTAGACGGGGCGAGCCAGTTGCCGGCGATGGTGGATCGGGCTGTGGAGCTGGGCATGTCAGCCCTTGCACTCACCGATCACGGCGTCATGTATGGCGCCATTGAGCTGCTCAAGCTTTGCGCCAAGGCCGGGATCAAGCCGATCATCGGCAATGAGATGTATGTCATCAATGGCTCCATTGATGATCCTCAGCAGAAAAAGGAGCGCCGCTACCACTTGGTGGTGCTGGCCAAAAATGCGGTCGGCTATCGCAACTTGGTCAAGCTCACCAGCATCAGCCACCTACGCGGCATGCGAGGCCGGGGCATCTTTGCCCGTGCCTGTATCGACAAGCAATTGTTGAGCCAGTACAGCGAAGGTTTGATCGTGGCTACTGCCTGTCTGGGAGGCGAAATTCCTCAGGCCATTTTGCATGGCCGGCCAGATGCGGCGCGAGAGGTTGCCAGCTGGTATAAACATACTTTTGGCGACGACTTCTACCTCGAGATCCAGGACCATGGGGGCATCGAAGACCGCATCGTTAACACCGGGATTGCCCGCATCGGTGCCGAGCTGGGCATTGAACTGATCGCCACCAATGATGCCCATTACCTCAGTGCCAACGACGTAGAAGCCCACGACGCGCTGCTTTGCGTACTCACAGGCAAGTTGATCAGCGACGTGAAACGTCTGCGCTACACGGGTACGGAATACATCAAGGGGGAGGCCGAGATGCTCTCCCTGTTCAATGACCACCTTCCTGCCGAGCTGATTGAACGGGCTGTTGCGAACACAGCCAAGGTGGCTGAAAAGGTGGAGGCCTACGACATCCTCGGCCGCTATCAGATGCCCCGCTTCCCGATCCCGACTGGGCACACAGCGGTGAGCTATCTCACTGAGGTGGCCGAGCAGGGCCTCCGGCAGCGCCTACGCCTGACTGATGACGTTAGCTTCGAGCCCCAATATGGCGATCGCCTCGCCTTTGAGCTCCAGGTAATGGAGCAGATGGGTTTTCCCACCTACTTCTTGGTGGTGTGGGACTACATCCGCTTCGCCCGGGACAACGGCATACCTGTGGGGCCGGGTCGTGGTTCAGCTGCGGGTTCCTTGGTGGCCTACGCCCTAGGGATCACCAACATTGACCCGGTTACCAATGGCTTGCTTTTTGAGCGGTTCTTGAACCCTGAGCGCAAGTCGATGCCGGATATTGATACGGACTTCTGTATCGAACGGCGTGGCGAAGTTATCGACTATGTAACTAAGCGCTATGGCGAAGAAAAGGTGGCCCAGATCATCACATTCAACCGCATGACATCAAAAGCGGTGCTCAAGGATGTGGCCCGCGTACTTGACATTCCCTATGGCGATGCAGATCGCCTTGCCAAGTTGATCCCTGTGGTGCGGGGCAAACCTGCCAAGCTCAAGGAAATGATCGGAACCGAATCACCGGCTCCAGAATTTCGCGAGAAATATGAAAAGGACCCAGTGGTACAGCGCTGGGTTGATATGGCAATGCGTATTGAGGGCACAAACAAGACCTTTGGCGTACACGCGGCTGGTGTGGTGATTGCAGCGGAGCCCCTTGATGAATTGGTCCCCCTGCAGCGCAACAATGATGGCCAGGTGATTACTCAATACTTCATGGAAGATGTGGAGTCGATGGGTCTATTGAAAATGGACTTTCTCGGCCTCAAAAACCTGACAATGATCGATAAAACTGTCGATCTTGTGCAGCAATACAGCGGCATCAAGGTTGATCCTGATGATCTGCCTCTTAACGACGCAGGTACCTATGCCCTGCTTGCTCGTGGTGATCTGGAGGGCATCTTCCAGCTTGAATCCAGTGGCATGCGCCAGATTGTGCGCGATCTCAAGCCTTCATCGCTTGAGGACATCTCTTCTATTTTGGCCCTATACCGGCCCGGTCCGCTTGATGCAGGTCTGATCCCTAAATTCATTAATCGCAAGCACGGTAGGGAGGTAATTGATGTAGCCCACGAGAAGCTTGAGCCGATCCTTAAGGAGACTTATGGGATCATGGTTTACCAAGAGCAGATCATGAAGATCGCTCAGGAATTGGCTGGCTACTCCCTTGGCGAAGCAGACCTGCTGCGGCGGGCTATGGGTAAGAAGAAAAAGAGTGAGATGGAGAAACACCAGGGACTTTTTGTTAGTGGCGCCACGGAACGTGGCGTCGAACCGCGAATAGCGGAGGCACTTTTTGAGCAGATGGTTTTGTTTGCTGAATACTGTTTCAACAAGAGCCATTCCACCGCCTACGGAGCGGTTACCTATCAGACGGCTTACCTAAAGGCCCACTACCCTGTTGCCTACATGGCGGCGCTGCTCACAGTCAATGCCGGAGACTCGGCCAAGGTGCAGCGATATATCGCCAACTGCAATGCAATGGGTGTCGAGGTGATGCCCCCTGATGTAAATGCTTCCGGCATCGATTTCACACCCGTTGGTGATCGGATTCTTTTTGGTCTTTCGGCCGTTCGCAATCTGGGTGATGGGGCGATTCGACAGTTGATTGAGGCCCGCTCTGGCGATGGTTGTTTCAACTCCCTAGCTGAGCTATGCGATCGCATTCCTGGTCAGCAGCTCAACCGCCGCGCCTTGGAGGCCCTGATCCATTCAGGAGCACTTGATGCCCTCGAGCCTGTGGGCAATCGCGCCCAATTGATGGCGGATCTGGATCTGGTGATCGACTGGGCCAGCTCCCGTGCCAAGGATCGGGCCAGCGGTCAGGGCAACCTCTTTGATTTGTTTGGCGCCACCCCCGCAGCCGACTCTGCTGGGGGTTCCGATGCCACCGGCCTTGGCGATATCAGCACCGCCCCCAAGGCGGCTCCGGTGCGCGATTATCCCCCAACCGAAAAACTCCGCCTGGAAAAGGAGTTGGTCGGCTTCTACCTATCAGACCACCCCCTGAAGCAGCTGGCCCAGCAGGTGAAGTTGCTATCGCCGGTCGCTCTGGGCAATCTCGAGGAGATGGCCGACAAGGCCAAGGTGAGCGCAATTGTGATGGTGCCTGAGCTGCGCCAGGTGAACACCCGCAAGGGCGACAGGATGGCCGTGCTTCAGCTTGAGGACCTAACCGGCAGCTGTGAGGCGGTCGTGTTTCCTAAAAGCTATGCCCGTTTAGCCGACCACCTAATGGTGGATGCGCGCTTGCTGGTGTGGGCCTCGGTAGATCGCCGTGATGATCGAGTCCAATTAATTGTCGAAGACTGCCGCTCCATTGACGATCTGCAGTTGTTGATGGTCGATTTGCCTGCCGATCAGGCCGCCGACATAGCCATTCAGCACCGCCTGCGCGAGTGCCTCCATCGCCACAAGCCGCCACAGGACGAGGCTGGCCTGCGAGTGCCTGTGGTGGCACTGGTTCGTCAGGCGGGCCAGACCCGCTTCGTGCGGCTTGGCCCCCAATTTTGCGTAGGCGATGTGGGCGCAGCCCTTGATACCCTCACCGCTGCCGATTTTCAGGCCCGAATCAGCTCACCGCTCTTGGCGGCCTGAGCTGGTTGGCTGATTACCCGCACCATTGCGCATCGACTTAATCGAACTGCGCAAGCGGCTGATATTTAGTCCGATTTGCTCGGTGCCGAACAAGCTGCCTGGCTTCTCTTCCCAGCTTGCGGAAAGCACACCAAAGCTCAGGCCCAACAGCCCTAGAAAAAAACATCCACCCGATGCCGCCAAGGTGGCACTTGGTGGAACGTCAAAAATTTGGCGGCTTACTAGCAGGTAGCTACCAACAAATACGCCCATGCCCATGACAGTGGGAATGCCGGTGCCGATTGCAATTCGGCGAGCCATGCGATTGGCAACCGCATCAGGGATTACCTGCTGGCTGGGGCCGGAACGCCGGGGCGGTTTTGGGTTGCCTTTGCCCGATTGGGCGCGACCCTGCATTCCCTTTCCGGCCATGGCTACCTCGATCAGCCCCGGATGCCGAGCTTGGCGATCAAAGCGCTGTAGCGCTCCTTGCTGATGCCATTTAGATAACCAAGCAGGCGCTTACGGCGTCCGATCATCTTGAGCAGGCCTTGGCGCGAAGAAAAATCGTGCTTGTTTTTCTGCAGATGGCCGGTCAGCTGGCTGACCCGCTCACTGAGCATGGCCACCTGGACTTCCACCGATCCGGTGTCTGTGCCATGGGTCTGGTGACCGTTGATCAGTTCCTGCTTTTTGGTGGTGGTGAGCGGCATGGGCTGGGGAATAAAACGCAGGCTGGGCCCGGTTTGGGGACCTACGGTGCAAGTTCCCACCATACCTTCTGACGGACATTGGCATTCCGTCTCAATCCATTGGGCGGGATAGCCAGCGCAAGCACTCTCGGATCCAATCTTCTGCCCCGGCCGACTCCCCCATGCCGGCGGCGGCTATCGCGCGCAGGGCGCGATGGATTTCAAGGGCTTCGTAGCCCAGAGCGGCCAGGGTTAGCTGCACTTCATCTCGGCCTTCTGCCGGCAGCAGGGGGCCGTCCGCCAGCGAATCCGGATCGCCGTGGTTTTCCAGTTGCCCCAGAAACCGCTGCTGCAGTTTGGTCCGCAGCTCAACAGCCAAGCGCTCGGCTGTGCGCTTTCCCACCCCGGGTGCCTGGCAGAGCCGCCGCAGATCGGTCTGCACGATGGCTTGCACCAACTCCCTGGGATCCATCACTCCCAGTAATCCCAGGCCCATTTGAGGCCCTACGCCGCTGACGGCAACCAATTCCCGAAACAGATCCCTTTCGTGGCGCTCACCAAAGCCGTAGAGAATCCAGGCGTCGTCGCGGATGGCCAAGTGGGTGTGCAGCCCCAGCGCACTGCCCTCCTGCGGCAGCTGCTGCCATTGCCGCTGGCTCACCTGAACCTCATAACCCACCCCCTGACACACCAGCAGCAGGCCATAGCGCTTGTCCTGCTGCCAGGGATGGTTGAGTTGCCCTTGCAGCCAGCCGATCATGGAGTCAGTAATAGGTTCCCCATCGTGCCCGCCGTGTTCAGCCGTGCCCAGCCCCTGCCGCTTCCCCGGTTGAGCGCCTGGTTGCTGCCATTGCTGTTGACGGTTTGCATAGTGCTCACTGGTTGCAGTGCTTCCGCTCAGCCGCCGCGATCGGTGTTATTGCAGGCCCTGGAGTTGCAGATTCAGCTCACCCAGGGCGCCATCGCTGATGCCCTGGCCCTAGATGCCGGCGGCATGCCGGAGGTGAGTCGGGTGCGGGTGGCTCAGCAGCAGCCGATCGGGATCGGTGAGGCCAAGGGGCTGCGGCTGGAGGGCCAGTTCGACTGGCGCCTCGCTGGCGATCCGATCCGGGTGGACAGTCCCTTTGAGCTCTATCTGCAGCGGGGCGAGCGCGGCCAAAGCTGGCGTTTGGCCCGCCCCGTGGGCCCTGCCCCATCTACCGGCGCTGACGGGCAGCAGACCTGGATCACCGACCCCTTACCACTCAAGCCAAGGGGCTGATCAGCAACACTTAAATGATGGATACGAGCCCACCTGCCTGGCTGCCTGAGACAGCCGCCCGCATCTACCCCGGTTGGGTGCAGCGCAAGGCTGTCACCCTGTGCAAGCGGGATCAGAAACGTGGCGGCAGTAGCAACGTCCAGGAATACCGCATCGCCATTCACAACGCCGTGGTTGCATCGGGCGGCCTGGACCACTGGACCGGCGAGCAGCTCGACTGGCATCTGATTGGCACCTACGACAACCGGGAAGCTGAAGCTGGAAGCGGCGCACACAAGAAGCTGTACGCCCTACTTCCCACAATCGATCACCATTCCAATCTTCCCGAGCCAAATTTCGTTATCTGCGCCTGGCGAACCAATGACGCCAAACACGACATGACGCCGGAGGAGCTGGTGGAGTTTTGCCGCCGGGTTCTGGCCCATCACGAGGCTAGGACCGCTTCTGTTGCTGACTGTGGCTAAGGCTTACCAGGGTGGCTGCCAGAACGAGGCCAGCCCCGGCGATGGTCCAGCTGTCGATTGACTCACCAAATAGCAACCAGCCCCAGCCACCGGCAAACAGCACTTGCACGTAGCTGATCGCCGTTGCTCGCGCCGCCGGCAGGGCAGTGAGGCTGCGGGTCAAATACACCTGACCAAGCTGGGTGAAGACCCCAACCCCGACCAGCCAAAGCAGCTCCGCTGGGGTGGGAAGCACGGGATTGAGGGCCACCAGCGGCAAGCTCAAGGGCAGGGCCACCAAGGGGAAGTAAAAAACGATCACCAGCGGGTGCTCGCTCGTGCCGAGGGAGCGCACGCTTACGTAGGCAAATGCGGTGAACAGGGCACCGGCAACGGCGATGAGTACGGGAACAAGCGCCAGGGTCGCGCCACCCTGCAGCAGGCCGGCCGGTTGGGCAACGAGCAACACCCCGAGCCAGCCCAGGGCCATGGCCGCCAGCACCCGCTTGCCGATTGGCTCACCGAGCATCAGCCAGGCCAGCAGGGCCGTGAACGGCGGGTAGAGGTACTGCAGCACCGTGGCCGCAGCCAAGGGCAAGGCCGCTAGGGCGGCATAAACACACACCAGGGCGGCCGTACCGATCGCTCCGCGCCAGATCAGTAGCCAGCGCCTTTTGCCCCAAGCTGGAATCCCGGCTCGGTGCAACAGCCACCAGCTCAAGGCCACGCTCACAATCGCCCGGGCGAACACCACCTCGGCAACGGGAATGCGTCCTCCCACCTGCTTGACGCAGACGCCCATCAGCGAAAAGCTCAGGGCACTGGCAACCATGCCGAGCATGGCTTGCCTTCCCTGGTCAGAATCAGGCTTCGCTTCAGCGCCCACCGCAAATAGCCCCTTCCTTGAGCCTGCCGCGTCTCCACCCCCGCACGATTGAGGCCGTCAAGGAGCGGGCTGACATCGTTGATGTGGTTGGTGAGCACGTAGTGCTCAAAAAGAAGGGGCGTGAGTACGTAGGCATCTGTCCCTTCCACGACGACACATCACCGTCGATGACGGTGTCCCCGGCAAAGCAGTTCTACTACTGCTTCTCCTGTGGTGCCGGCGGCAATGCCATCAAGTTTTTGATGGAGCACCAGCGCCAGAGCTTCAGCGATGTGGTGCTGGAGCTGGCGCGCAAATACCAGCTGCCGATCGAGACCCTCGATGGCCCCCAGCAGGAGCGGCTGCGCAAGCAGCTCTCGCGCCGCGAACAGCTGCACCGGGTACTCAGCCTGGCGGCTGGTTGGTTCCGCAGCCAATTGCGAGCCCCTGAGGGAGCCGCCGCTCTCACTTATCTACGCGAAAGTCGCGGCCTGAATGAAGCCACCCTGGAGGCCTTCGAGCTCGGCTTTGCTCCCGACCGTTGGGATGGCCTGCTAATCCACCTGCAGCAGGTTGAGGGGCTCGGGCCGGAGCTGCTGGAGGAAGCAGGCCTGGTGGTGCCACGCAAGGGCGCCAGTTCCCAGGACGGCCGTGGTTTCTACGACCGCTTTCGCGGCCGGGTAATGGTGCCGATCAAGGACCGCCAGGGGCGGGTGATCGGTTTCGGTGGCCGCAGCCTCGATGGCGGCGAGCCCAAGTACCTCAACTCTCCGGAGACTGAGGTGTTCGAGAAGGGCAAGCATCTTTTTGGCCTCGACAAAGCCGCGGCCTCGATCCGCAAGGACGACCGAGCCGTGGTGGTGGAGGGCTACTTCGACGTGATCGCCCTGCACGCCGCCGGTATCACCAATGCGGTGGCGTCTCTTGGCACTGCCCTAAGTAGCCAGCAGATCACCCAGCTCTGCCGCTGCTGCGAGGGGCGGCGGATGGTGCTCAACTTCGATAGCGATGGCGCCGGTGTGCGCGCTGCCCAACGGGCCATCGGCGAAGTGGAGCAGCTGGCCCTGCAAGGCCAGCTGGAGTTGCGGGTGCTGCAACTGCCCTCCGGCAAGGATCCCGATGAGTTCCTCAAAAGCCAGGGTGCCGGCGATTACCGGGCCCTGCTTGATCAGGCGCCGCTCTGGCTCGACTGGCAGATCGAGCAGGTGCTCGAGGGTCGAGATCTAGCCCGTCCCGACCAGTTCCAGCTTGCGGTGACTGCCCTTGTTGCCCTGCTTGGCAAGCTGCCCCAGAGCGCAGTGCGCAGCCACTACTTGCAGCGGGTGGCCGAGCGCCTCAGCGGTGGTCAGGCTCGTCTGGCGATCCAGCTGGAAGACGATCTGCGTCAGCAGGTCAAAGGCCAGCGCTGGCATGGACGTTCTCAGAAGTGGGAGTTGCCGGGTGAGGCTGGGCTGCGGGAGCGGGCTGAAGCGGAGGTGTTGCGGATGTATCTGCACTGCCCCGGCTACCGCAGTGCGATCCGGGTGGAGTTGCGGCAGCGCGAACTCGACGATTTCGCCCTGAAGCACCACCGCCTGCTTTGGGCTGCGATTAGCGGCCTAGAGGAGGTCAACCTCGGTGTGGGGCGGCTCGAGGCGATCAACCGCGGCCACGACCCCGGCTCAGACCTCGCCGATCTTGATTTGCCTCGGTTGCTGGGCGATCAGCTGGTGGTGGAGCAGAGCGCCCTGCTCTCCAGGCTGACGCCCTTGCTTGAGCCTAATGAGCTGCAGCGCATGGCTTTCAGCCAGCCCCTGCTTCAGCTGCGCGGTGCCACGGCATCTCTGGAGCGCCAGAAGAGTGTCAAACGCTGCCGGCATCTGCTCGATGCCTGGAGCAGTCAGCGTCTTGAGACCCTGGAGCGTTGTATTGCCCGGCTTCTGGAGCAGGAAAGGGAGGAGGCCCGGGCCACGGCCTCAGGCCTGGCACCGCTTAGCGATATGGAATCGCGCATCGAGGCCCTCTTCAGCGAACTCAACAGTGACGCCCTGCGCTTTCAGGAGCTTTATTACAACGAACGCAAACATCTCGAACACCTCGACTCCCAGCGCCGCGCTGGCTACGAGGAGGTGATGGCCCAACCGGCGGCTTAATTAGCGGTAACCACTCTTGTCTTGCCCTAAGACCTTTTCAACACTCTGTTTATCCCCTCGCTTTGATGTTTCTTCCGCGGCTTTCCCTGTTTTTACTGCCATCTTTACTGCTGCCCTTGTGGCTTACCCCTGCCGCGCTTGCCCAGCCCTGCCCCTGCAGCTGTGAGCAACCCAGCCAGGGCGTGATCGGCCCAGATGGTCTGTGTCAGTGCCCCTGTGGGGTGGTGCCGATTCCCGGCATCAACGCCGAAACCCTCTCCGGCCCGCCGAAGCCGCCCCAGGCAGGTGGCCCCACTCCTACCTGGACCGTGGAACCGGGCTATGACGACGATTTTGGCGGCCCTTTCTGGGATGACTGGTGGTGATTTCACCAGAGCGTCAGCAAGTGGGGCAGCCAGCCAACGTTGCGCAAGCCCTCCACCAGTTCAATGATTGCTGTGATTCATACAAACCAGATGTCGCTGAGGATGTGGCGGCGAAACAGACGCGGGTTGCTGCTCCAGCTGGTGGGCTCGCTGTAGAGCCCTGGATTGGGCCAGAAGCGTGGCACCCGCTGCCGGTATTGGCGGAAGGATTCGCCGAATAGTTCTTCTAGCCGTTTTTCCTCCCTAGCCATAATCCCCGGGTAATAAAGACCAAATATCACCAGAAATAGCAGCGGGTAGGTGAGGGTTTCGGTGCTAAGCCCCACTCCCACCAAACCGATGCTGCTGAATACATACAAGGGGTTGCGACTGATCGAGTAGGGCCCCTCAGTGACCAGCTCTCCGTCCTTGCGGCCGGAGATAAAAAATGAACACCAGATCCGCCCTGTTGCTCCAATGGCAGCCAGGCCAAGCCCGGTGCTGAACAGGAACGTGGCCACATCCTCATGGTGCAGCTCCCAGCGGCTCTGGGTGAGTGCTAAGAAGATGAAAGCCAGTGCTGCCACCAACTTCGATAGCCCGGTGCGCTGCTGTTCCCACCAGGTTTTGCCGGCCGCTCTAGGCAATGGCGTCATGGGCTCGTCACAGTCAGCCTTGGTCTACACCTTCCTTTGCTGATCCCCGCATACGCTGCATATCTGCTGATTCCACCCTGGCTCCATGGGGTTTTTCGAGGTGTTCTGGGACGGTGAAGCCATCGGCGATGGCAGCGATCTTGAGGAAGCTCTCACCGCCTATCTCTCCGTGCAGCCTGAAGACATCAGCTGGGCTGAGGCCTGCGCCGCTGCCAGTGCTCCTCCCTGCATCCGGCGCTATGCCTCGTTTGAGGCCTACCTCGACAATGCCGATGAACAGGAGACGATCACCGTTACTGCCGCCATGATCGAAGCCGCCTTGTTGCCATTGTGATCAGGCCCGCAGTGATCAGGCCCGCACTACCGGGATGGCGTCTAGGCGGGTAGTGGCCGCCCCAGACAGTCGTGAGCGCCGCATTCGCCAAGGGGTCTGCAGTCCCGCGGCTGCCCATTGCACGGTGCCGCTGCCGTAGTGGCGGTTGAGCTGGTCGATGGTGGCCATTAGGGCTGTGCGACGGTGTTGTTGCTCCAAGGGCAGTGGCAGCAGCAAGTTGTGCTGGAGGGTCTCCTCTCCCTGCAGTTGCTGCATCAGTACGCCTGCTTTGTGCAGGGGCTTGTGGGGGCTGAACAGCACTGCCACCAGGGGTAGGGCTGCCTGCAGCAGTACGGCGGTGTCATTGCTGGCTAGCGGCAGGCTCACCGTGGCGCTGTTGCTGTAAAAACTGGTGCCATTGAAGGGGTTGCTGCGCACGAACACCGTGATGGCACCAGCCCGTTGCTGTTGCCGCCGCAATTTCTCCGCTGCCCGGCTCAGGTAGGTAGCAACCGCCTCCCTCAGTTCGCTCTGGCTGGTGATCGGCTGGCTAAAGCTGCGGCTCACGCAGGTTTCCCGCTTGGCGGCCGGCAGGGTCTCTAGCGGTAGGCAGGCCATACCCCGCAACTCCTGCTGCAGGCGCAGTCCCACCACGCCGCAGCGGCGGCGCAGTTCGCCACTGGGCATGTCGCGCAGAGCCTTGGCATCGGCGACACCGCGCAGGCGGCACCAGCGGGAGAGCTGGCGGCCCATGCCCCAGACATCCTCGATGGCGACCGCTGCTAGGTGGGGATCGGGGTCATCCATGCTGCCGAGGTCGAAGACACCCGTGGCGCTGGCCGTCGTCTTGGCAAGTCGGTTGGCGAGCTTGGCCAGCACCTTGCTGGGGCCGATGCCTACCGCCACCGGCAGGCCGAGCTGGCAGAGCACGTGGTGACGCAGCTGCCGGCCCCAATCGTGCAGGCTGCGCTGGTCGGCGGGCCGGCTTAGCTGGCCGAAAGCTTCATCGATCGAATAGATCTCCAGCGCTTCCACCCAGGGTTCCAGGGTGGCCATCAGCCGCTGGCTCATATCGGCGTATAGGGCGTAGTTGGAGCTGCGCACCACCACGCCCTGGCGCTCCAGCTCGCGCCGCACCTGAAAGTAGGGCTGGCCCATGCGGATGCCGAGGGCTCGGGCCTCGGCGCTGCGCGACACGATGCAACCGTCGTTATTGGAGAGCACCACCAACGGCCGCCCCAGCACGGCGGGATCCAGCACCGCTTCGCAGGAGGCGTAGAAGTTGTTGCCGTCGATCAGCACGATTGCCTGGCGGCGGCGGCTCCAGGGTTCGCAGGTCATGGCGCTCTACGGCACACCCCAGCCAGGTTCCAGCGTGCGGACCGCGTGCAGGGCCACCGCCCAGATGCGAGCGCCATCAAAGCAATCCAGCTCTAGGGGCGGGTAGGCCGGGTGGGCTGCCTCTAGCCGTAGCCGGCCTTGGTGGGCTACTAGCCGTTTAAGGGTGAAGCAGCCGTCCAGGCAGGCCACCACGATCTGGCCAGGGCGGGGCTCCAGGCCTCGATCGACGATCAGCAGGTCGCCGTGGTCGATTCCGGCTGCCTGCATCGATTCACCACTCACCCGTAGCAACACCGTGCTGGCGCGGCAACGGATCAACTGGGCATCGAGACTGGCGCTTCCCGGCAATGGCGGAAAGACCGGATGGGCTGGGTGTGCCAGGCGCGCGCCGCGGGTCAATCCATACTAGTTCAGGCGTACTGCCGCGCTGTTTTAGTCCGGCTCGCCGGACTCGGGCGTAGTGGTGGTGAAGCGGCGGTAGAGCCAGGCGCCAGCTGCGCCCCACAGCAAGGTCCACAACACAAAGGTGGTGAGGGTGCCGAGCTGGCCGGTCTCGAGGGAATAGACGCCGGCCTGGATTAGGCCCGCATCGATCAGGGAGCCGCCGATGCCCCAGCCGAGCACCCAGCTGAATAGAAAGCCGATCGCCTGAAGATTGCCGGTCATGGGGTGGAGGTTAGGCGCTGGTTGAAGCGACTAATGAACAGTGCTAGCGGCATCGGACCGCAACGGCGTTGCCAGCCCAGCCCTTCCGGATAGCGCCGCCAGCAGGACAGGCGGCCACCGCGGCGGTCCAGGCAGATCAGGTAGCGGTAGGTAGCAACAGGTGTTGGAGAAAGGTTTTCCGGTGCTGGCAGCGGCGCCAAGGGCAAGAAAACAGCATGCAGCTCCTGCCAGCTGCTGGGCGGCCTGCCGCTGCTGCGCAGGGGCGAGCCAAGCAAGCTGGCTAGCTGCTGGGGGAAGCCGGCGTCTGGCAGCAGCCAGTGGCCCTGGCGGGATTGGCAGGGTTCGAGCAGGGAGATCACGGCGGCACAGGCCATGGGCAGAAAAGGGCAGGACCCTTCTCCAGTGCCCGGCCTGTCCCACGGTCAGCCGCGGTGGGGTAGCTCCCGGATCAGACCCGGCCCTAACCCACGCTTTCCATATGGCGCATTAGGTCGAGGCACTTGCAGCTGTAGCCCCACTCGTTGTCGTACCAAGCCACAACCTTCACGAAGGTGTCGGTGAGGGCGATACCGGCTCCGGCATCAAAAACCGAGGTGCAGCTCTCACCCAGAAAGTCGGTGCTCACAACCTCGTCTTCGGTGTAGCCAAGAATTCCGGCCATGGGGCCTTCGCTGGCGGCCTTCATGGCGGCCTTGATCTGGTCGTAGCTGGCGGGTTTGGCCAGGTTCACGGTGAGGTCCACCACCGATACATCGGGGGTGGGAACGCGGAAGGCCATGCCGGTGAGCTTGCCGTTGAGCTCGGGGATTACCCGGCCAACCGCCTTAGCAGCACCGGTGGAGCTGGGGATGATGTTTTGGGCTGCGCCGCGGCCACCACGCCAGTCATTCACCGAAGGGCCATCCACGGTTTTCTGAGTGGCGGTGGTGGCATGCACCGTGGTCATCAAGCCATTGACGATGCCGAAGTTGTCGTGGAGCACCTTGGCGACAGGTGCCAGGCAATTGGTGGTGCAGCTGGCATTGGAAACCACGTCCTGGCCCGCGTAGCTGCTGTGGTTCACACCCATCACGAACATTGGTGTGGCGTCCTTGGAGGGAGCGCTCATCACCACACGCTTGGCGCCGGCATTGATATGGGCGCGGGCGGAGTCGTCGGTGAGGAAAAAACCGGTGCTTTCGAGCACGTAGTCGGCGCCAACCTCGCCCCACTTGAGGTTGTTTGGATCTCGCTCGGCGCTGATACGGATCACCTGGCCATTCACCACCAGCTGTCCGTTTTCGACGGCCACCTCACCCTGGAAGCGGCCATGGGTGGAGTCGTAACGGAGCATGTAGGCCAGGTAGTCGACCTCGATCAGGTCGTTAATACCAACGATCTCCACGTCCGCCAGGGTCATGGCACGGCGGAAGGCAAGGCGGCCGATGCGGCCAAAACCGTTAATGCCGATGCGAATGGTCATGGTGGTGCTCCCTAAACCCTGTGGCGAAAGTATGGGGGCACCATACGGGGGATGGATCAGCTCAGGGCCTGGCTCAAGGCCGCCAGACCAAACACCAGAAACAGGCCGCCACTGAGGCGATAGAGCAGGCGCTCATTCACCCATTGACCAATCCACTTGCCGGCGCCTACGGCAAGCCAGGTGACCAGGGCATGACCTAACAGGGTGCCGGCGAGGAGGCCGCCAAAGCTGAATACCTGGGCCGGCGCAGTGGCCATAAAAATCGTGGTGAACTGGGTTCGGTCGCCTAGCTCAGCGATAAACACCAGTACGAAGGCCTCCCAGATCACGGCCCAGGCCGTGTTGAAGGCCTTGCTGCTGTCCGCCGTATTGATCGCCTGCTCAGCCTCCTCCTTCTCCTCGGTAGCCGCATTGGCAGCCATGCCCTGGGCATCGATCAGCAGCTTGATGCCAAAGCTGAGGAAGAGCACGGCGGCCAGCCAGGGCACCAGGCTTTGGGGTAGAAGCTCCCGCAGGCCGTATCCAAGGGCAAGGGAGATCAGGGTGACCGCGGTTAGGGCGGCAAATGAGCCAATAAATACCCAGCGGGCGCGGTGGCGCACCGCCAGGATCAGCGCCATGAAAAAGGTTTTATCGCCCAGCTCGGCCAGGGTGATGGCGGTGAGGCTGGAGCCGAAGGCAGCCAGGCTGGGATCGCTGGAAAGGGTTGGAGCCATCACTTATCAATAGCCGAGGGGATGTCCTCCTCGTCCTCCAGCAGCAATTGCTGGAAGGCGGTGTATAGATCGCCATATTCCGCTGCGGTGCGCCGATCTGCCCGGCCAGCGGTGTTGCGACCACGGAGCTTGGTGGGGCTGGCGGCAATACTTGGCGCCGGCGCAGGGGTAACGCTCTGGCGGCGGCTCTCCAGCTCGCGCAGCCGATCCATCAGGTGGGGCGGCACCGTGCCATCGGGGCTGACCTGCATCAGCTCCCGGAACAGGGCCTCCGGGTTTTGCTCCAGCTCCACCTTGTGGCGTCTATCGCTGGCCTTGGTTTGGCTTTGCTGAGGCGGCTCAGGCTTGGGTAGGGGTTGGGGCAGACTGCGGCCCAACGCCTGGAGGCGTTCGCGACTACGGGCGTCGAAGCTCATCGATTCAGCTCAACTGCAGCCCAGGCTGGCGCGGGTGTCGCGGCCGGTCACCGGGTTGGTGCCACTGGCAAGGCCACAAAGGGTTTTGAGCGCATCACCCCGCAAAGGCACATTGGTGAAATCTGCCCCCTCAATCACCACATTTGTGAATTTGGTGTTGAAGGCAAAGGCGTCTTCCAGCACTGCATTGGTGAGGTTGGTGCCATCGAAGATCGCCGAGTCGAGCGTTGCCTCTTTCAGGTTGGTGTTGCTTAGGTCAGCGTCCTGAAGCTTGGCGCCAAACAGGCTGGCCCCCTGCAGGTCGGAGCCGGCAAAGGTGGCATCCCGCAGATTTGTGAGGTTGAAGGTGGCACCCCGCAGATCCTGGTCATGAAAATCAGCGCCAATTAGCACCTGTTTGGCCACATCCATGGCCGCCTGGGCGGGCAGGGGGGAGACCAAGGCCAAGCCGATGGCACTGACCAGGGCGAACAACAGCGCCAGCACCCCGCCGGCCAGGCTGCCCGGAGAACGACCGGAACGGGATCGACCGGAAAATAAAAGGGGCAACATGACGGCTGGGTGGGTATCTCAAGCCTAGGCAGGCCACCTAGCAGCGCACTGCGTGGGAACCCTGGGAGCTGCTGTTACAGGCCTATGGCTCGCACCACTGCACGCCGCCAGGGCGACTGGGCCGAGCAGCGGGTGCTGCGCCTACTGCTCGGCAGGGGTTGGCGGTTGCTCTCACGCCAGTGGGCATGTCGCTGGGGAGAACTGGATCTGGTGCTGGAAAAAGGGGGCCGCCTGTTGCTGGTGGAAGTGAAAGGTCGCAGCCGTTGCGGGCCAGATAGTTGGGGTGCCGGCGCCCTGCGCCGCGGCAAGCGTCAGCGGTTGGAGCGTGCCTGGCACTGCTGGCTGGAGGACCATCCGGTTTGGGCGGAGAGCTCGGTGGAGCTGGTCTTTGCCTTGGTGCCCCTGGCACCGGCGCCCGGACCTGTTCGCTGGATCCGCGCCGATCACTGATCGGTAGTGGCCGCCGGCGCTGGCTGGCTGAACTCGACAGTGCATAAATAGCGATAGTTGCCCATCCCTACCTCCGTTTCCTGGCAACGCTCAGCAGTAACAACCGCACCAGCTGGAAGCTGCTGCCTAGCCCGTTCAATGGCGTTGCTTTTGTCCCAGATCGAGGATGCGGTAACGCTGCCTGCCTGAGCGGGAAGGGTCAGGAACGGCAGCGAGGCAACTATGGCCGCAGCGCAAATTAATGCCTGCGGATGAATGCCTGAATCTGGGGCAACAGCCATTGTGGATACCTGACGACTTCAAGATGACATTTACTGCCCACCGCGCCCGCAAACGCTTCGGCCAGCACTGGCTGATTGATCAGGGGGTGCTCTCACGCATCGTGGCGGCCGCAGAGCTTGAAGCCAGCGATCGGGTGTTGGAGGTGGGGCCGGGCCGGGGAGCTCTCAGCGAGCGGCTGCTGGATACACCGGCGGCGGCAGTGGCTGCAGTGGAGCTTGACCGCGATCTGGTGCTGGGCCTGCAGGAGCGCTTTGGCGACCAGCCGCGCTTCCAGCTCACCTCGGGGGATGTGCTGACAGTGGAGCTTCCTGCCGCCAACAAGGTTGTGGCAAACATTCCATACAACATCACAGGCCCCCTACTAGAGCGGCTGGTGGGCCGGCTCGATCGACCGGTGGCCCACCCCTACGACCGCCTAGTGCTGCTGGTGCAGCGGGAGGTAGGGGAAAGGATCCGCAGTGAGCCTGGCGCCAGCGCCTTTTCGGCTCTGAGCGTGCGCATGCAGCTGCTGGCCAACTGCCACTCCGTTTGTGCTGTGCCGCCGCGCTGTTTTCAGCCGCCGCCCCAAGTGCACTCGGAGGTGATCCTGTTGGAGCCGCTGCCAGTGGAGCAGCAATTGGCACCCCAACTAGCCCGCACGGTGGAGATGCTTTTGAAGCGCTGTTTTGCCGCTCGCCGCAAAATGGTGCGTAACTCCCTGGCAGGTCTGCTGCCAGAAGCTGAACTTGCTGGGTTGGCGGCAGCAGCGGGCATCGGCCTCCAGCAGCGGCCCCAGGAGATCGCGCCAGCAGCCTGGGTGGCGTTGGCGGGCAGCTTGAATCAGGTCATTGCTGCGCCCGCTGCCGCCCCTACCCATGGCTGATCTATGCGTGCGTGCCCCCGCCAAGATCAATTTGCACTTGGAGGTGCTGGGCCTGCGCCCCGATGGCTTCCACGAGCTGGCGATGGTGATGCAGTCGATCGATCTGGCCGACAGCCTGCGGTTGCGGCCCACGGCGGATGGCCAAATCAGCCTCCAGTGCAATCGGGTAGACCTGCCCACTGACAGCAGCAATTTGGTCGTCAAGGCAGGTGAGATGTTGCGTGCCCGCTCAGGTTTTGCCGAGCTTGGGGCCCAGATCGTGCTCGAGAAGCGCATCCCGATCGGCGCTGGCCTTGCGGGCGGCTCCAGTAATGGAGCGGCGGCGCTGATTGGTCTCAACGAGCTATGGGGACTGGGCTTTAAGAGTCAGGAGCTGCACAGCATGGCGGCTGAGCTTGGTTCAGACATGCCGTTTTGCCTTGATGGCGGCACCCAGCTCTGCTTTGGCCGCGGTGAGCTGTTGGAAGCCTTGGCCTTCAATTCAACCCAGCCTCCGGCGCTACTGCTGCTCAAGCACCCGGGGGTGAGTGTCAGCACTCCCTGGGCCTACGGACGCTGCAAGGAGCTACGCGGCGATTTCTATCTCGAGGCTGAAGCCGACTTTGAGCAGCGCCGTCAGGCCCTACGTCAGGCGCCCTTGCTAGGTGCCATCGCGGGGAATGGGAGCTGGCCACCACTACGCAACGACCTGCAGGCCGTGGTGGAACCAGAGGTGGAAACCGTGCGCCAGGGCCTGGCATTGCTGCGCCAGACCGAGCAACCTTTAGCTGTTGCCATGAGCGGTTCTGGCCCCAGCTTGTTCGCCCTGTTCTCCAGCCTGGACCAAGCCCGCAGCGCCCATGCAGACCTAGCCGAACGGTTTGAACGGGACGGCTTTGAGTCTTGGTGTTGTGGCTTCAGCGATCGGGGTGTCAGCCTGCTTCAGTGACAAAATCCGAATCCCCCATCAAGCCCAGTGATCCAGCGCCCCGTAAAGGGCCGCTGAGTTTCCTCTCGGGCTCGCTCACCGCTGGTCTGCTGGCCTGGCTGGCCTTGGGTCTGAGCCAGAAATTGGTGGCGTACTACGCACTGCATCCACCCAGCTACGGCTCGGCAATTGCCCAGAGCATCGCCACGGCCCTCAAAACGCTGATTGTTGGCATGTCGTTTCTTGCCACCTTCAGCTTTGCCTTCATTGGCATTGGTCTGGCGTTGGTGTTCCTGCGCAACTTGGTGTCCGGTTCCGGATCGGCTCCAGCCGAAGCGGCTGAAAAGCCCTAGCTTCGCTCCATGACTCCCCACGACCTGGGTTTGCTGGTAACGCTGCTGCTCCCCGGCATGCTGCTTTCGGTGTTGCTGCTCTCAACCTTCGCCGCCGGCGGCTGAGATAGGTTGGCAGCTAAATGGTGCAAGCCCAGACGTGGCAGAGACGCTGCTGTTCAATGCCCTTCGGGAAGCCATCGACGAGGAGATGGCTAGAGATCCATACGTTTGCGTGATGGGTGAGGACGTCGGCCAATACGGCGGCTCTTACAAGGTCACCAAAGATCTCTAC
This sequence comes from Cyanobium sp. L1E-Cus, assembly GCF_024345755.1. Lineage (NCBI taxonomy): Bacteria > Bacillati > Cyanobacteriota > Cyanophyceae > Synechococcales > Prochlorococcaceae > Cyanobium > Cyanobium sp. L1E-Cus. Next base: position 96,501 of record NZ_JAGQBS010000002.1, read on the forward strand.
GAGAAATATGGTGAGCTGCGGGTGCTGGACACCCCGATCGCCGAAAACTCATTTGCTGGCATGGCGGTTGGTGCGGCGATGACGGGGCTGCGCCCAATCGTCGAAGGCATGAATATGGGCTTCCTGCTGCTTGCCTTCAACCAAATCTCCAACAACATGGGGATGCTGCGTTACACCAGCGGCGGTAATTACACCATTCCCACTGTCGTGCGGGGGCCAGGCGGGGTTGGTCGCCAGCTGGGCGCTGAGCACAGCCAGCGACTTGAGGCCTATTTCCATGCCGTACCCGGCATCAAAATTGTGGCGGTGAGCACTCCAACCAATGCCAAAGGCCTGATGAAGGCAGCAATCCGCGACAACAACCCCGTGCTCTTTTTCGAGCACGTGTTGCTATACAACCTTTCGGAAGATATTCCAGAAGGTGATTACATCTGTGCCCTTGACCAGGCCGAGGTTGTGAAGGCTGGATCGGATGTCACGATTCTCACCTACTCACGCATGCGTCATCACTGTCTCAAGGCTGTCGAGCAGTTGGAGAAGGCCGGGGTGAGCGTGGAGCTGATCGATCTAATCAGCCTCAAGCCCTTTGATATGGAGACCATATCCGCCTCGATTCGCAAAACTCACAAGGTGATTGTGGTGGAGGAATGTATGAAGACAGGCGGCATCGGGGCTGAATTGCTCGCCTTAATTACGGAAAATTGTTTTGATGAGCTTGATGCCCGGCCGATTCGGTTGTCTTCCCAGGACATCCCCACTCCCTACAACGGTGCCCTGGAAAACCTGACGATCATTCAGCCCCATCAGATTGTTGATGCGGCCCAGCAGCTCGTCGCAGGAAAGATCTAGATATGGCTCGTCAACAGGGGTGGTTTGCCCTGATCCTTGCCTTGGCAATTGCGGCCGGGGCCTTGCTCTTCAACTTTCCTTTGCAGCTGGGACTGGATCTGCGTGGCGGCAGCCAGCTCACCCTGGAGGTGCTTCCTGCCGGTGCTGTCAAGACAGTTCAGAAAGAACAACTAGAGGCGGTCAAGGAGGTGCTGGAGCGGCGCATCAATGGCCTGGGCGTTGCCGAGTCCACTCTCCAGACCGTTGGTGAAGACCAACTGGTACTTCAGCTCCCAGGAGAACAGGACCCAAGCCGGGCCGCAAAAGTACTAGGAACCACGGCCCTGTTGGAGTTCCGGGCCCAGAAGCCAGGCACTGAGCAGGAGATGCAGGGTTTGTTGCAGCTGAAGCGTCAGGTGCAGTCCGTGCTCAACCAGAAACGTGCTCGAGCAGCGGCGGCCTCCGATCGTCAGAGCCCACCTCCCGAGATTCAACTCAAGGCTGAGGATCTTGCCCTGGCTATGCAGAAGCTAGGCCTCAGCGTGCCCGCCGGCAGCAGTGAAAGTGACCAGCTCGATTTGTTGTTGAGCACCGTAAACAGCAAGATCGTCGCCCTCTACGAACCTGCCACACTCACCGGCAAGGATCTCACCACAGCCGGGCGTCAACAGCAACAAACGGGCTCAGGGTGGGATGTGACCCTTTCGTTCAACCGGGAGGGAGGTGACAAGTTCGCTGCCCTCACCAAGTCGATCGCCGGCACGGGACGTTTGCTTGGGATTGTCCTGGATGGCCGCTCAATCAGCGAGGCCAGTGTTGGCCCTGAGTTCAAGGTTGCCGGCATCTCTGGCGGATCAGCCAGCATCACCGGCAATTTCAGCGCTGAAGAGTCCCGTGACCTGGAGGTGCAACTGCGGGGTGGCTCCTTGCCCCTTCCGATCAAAGTGGTGGAGGTCCGCACGGTCGGTCCCTCCCTGGGGGCCGAGAACATCCGCACCAGCTTGGTAGCCTCTCTATCCGGTCTGGCCCTGGTAGCGGTGTTCATGGCCGTGACCTACCGACTGCCGGGCATCGTGGCAGTGGTGGCACTAAGCCTCTATGCACTGTTCAACCTGGCTGTCTACAGCCTGATTCCAGTCACTCTCAGCCTGCCGGGGATTGCTGGGTTCATCCTTTCGATCGGCATGGCTGTTGATGCCAACGTGCTGATCTTCGAGCGCATCAAGGAGGAGCTGCGAGCAGGAAATACCCTAATTCGCTCTATCGATACTGGGTTTTCCCTGGCCTTGTCCTCGATCGTGGACGGCCATGTCACCGGTCTGATCAGCTGTGCAGCGCTGTTCGCGCTTGGCACCGGCCTTGTTAAGGGGTTTGCCGTGACCCTCGCCATCGGTCTGCTGCTAAGCCTCTTCACCTCACTTACTTGCACCCGCAGCTTGATTCGGGTCTTGATGAGCTATCCGGCCCTGCGTCGCACCATCTATTTCCTGCCCCATGCCCAGTTGCCCCTGGGTGCCAAATCCTGATGGCCAGTTCCGTGTCTACCACCACAGCACCAACCCCCCGTTTTCGCATCAGCCGCTATCGCCAGCTTGCATGGTGGGTCTCGGGCCTGGCCTGTCTATTTAGTCTGCTGGGATTGCTGCTCTGCTTGCTCAACCCGGCGATTGCCTCCCCCTTGAAGCCGGGTCTTGATTTCACTGGCGGCACCCAGATTCAGATCGAACGGAGCTGTCCCGCTCCTGCCTGCTCCGCCATCACCGCTGCACAGGTTCAGTTGCAACTGGCCGGTGTCACCTTGCCACCCCAGCCAGGAGATGCCCCGCCCCGCTTGACTGGGACTGCTGTTCAGGTGCTCGACCAGGGACGCTCCTTGGTGATTCGGCTGCCAGCCCTGAGTCCAACCCAGAGCAACGCCGTGATTGCAGCGATTTCAGTCGCCATTGGTCCCCTGGACCCGGCAGGCACATCGGTAAATACCATTGGTCCAACGCTCGGGGCTCAGCTTCTGCAGGGCAGTCTGATTTCTCTGCTGGTGAGTTTTGCGGCTATCTCCCTCTACATCGCCGTCCGCTACGACTTGCTATTCGCCTTCCTTGCATTGCTTTGCCTGGCCCATGACGTGTTGATCACTTGCGGGGTGTTTGCCTGGTTGGGCCTAGTGGCGGGCATTGAGGTCGATTCTCTGTTTGCTGTTTCCTTGATCACTGTGGCTGGTTATTCGGTCACCGACACCGTGGTGGTATTCGACAGAATTCGCGAGCAGAAGACCAGCCTGGCCCACTTACCGCTTCAGCAGCAGGTGGATGTGGCGGTGGATGCAACCTTGACCCGCTCCCTCTACACCTCTTTGACCACCCTGTTGCCCCTGCTGGGTCTGATTTTCTTCGGGGGCAGCAGCTTGTTCTGGTTCTCCGTGGCGTTGGCCATCGGTATTGCCGTGGGCAGCTGGTCCAGCATTGGCGTGGCCCCCACTTTGTTACCGGTATTGTCCCGTCGCTAATCAGCCCCCTGCTCATGTTGAAAGGCTGGGCCGCCGCAGCCTGAGGGGCTCCATTGTGCCCATCTTGCTCGCTCTGCTTGCTCTTCTAGATCTGCGAGTCGAGCTGCAGCTACTGGCAGACCACTTCACCTTGTCTTCCTTGGCGGCAGCGGTTCGCAATCATCTCCTGGCTACCGCAGTGCTGTTTTTATTGCCATCGCTATTGCGTCACTACCGCCAAAGGCCATAGTAATAATTCTAGTGACCATTCCAATTGATCACTCTTGGTGATCAATTCCAGTGATCCATTACTTCCTTTACCAATACTTCTTCAAAGAGAACTTGCAGTACAACCACTAAGGGCAAGGCAAGTAGCACTCCTGGCAGCCCAAGCAGAGCTCCCAGGCATAGCTGGGCAGTGAGTGCGACGGTGGGCAACAAATTGACGGTTCGCCGCAGCAAAACAGGCGTAAGCAAAAAGGCTTCGGCGTTCTGCAAAATGAGCCGCAGCACTAACACCTGCAGCATTTTTGCTGGTGATACCAGCAACCCCACCGCCAGGGGCAACAAAGTGGCAGCGGTGGGGCCAATCGTGGGCACGAAGGTAAGCAGGCCGCAAACCAGGGAGCTCAATAGGGCCAGCGGGACGCCCAACAGGGCTAGCCCGGCCCAGGTGAGCAGAAACACGCTCACGGCAGAAAGGGTCATGCCAGCTAGCCAGCCACCAAGAGCCTGGCGGGATTCACCCAGCAGATGTTTCATCTGGGGGCGCCAGAAGCTGGGAGTTAGGGAAACAATCACCTTTTGATGACTGCGTGGATCCAGGGCCAGCAGAATCGCCAGTAAGGCCATCAACAGCATCTGGATAGTGGTGTTTGCGGCGCCGCCGGCTAGGCCAAGCAACTGGCCGCCTAGGGGCTGGAGGCGCTCCCATGTACCAAGCGCCATCAACTGCTGCTCCAGATCAGGCAGCCAATCCACCTGGCGGGCCAGGCTGCTCAGTCGTAAAGCCAAGACAGGCAAAAGGGTGGTCAATTGTTTGATCTGCTCCAGCAGCTCAGGCAGCAACAGCTGGCCCAGCACCCCGCCTAGCAACACCAGTGAAACCAGCACCACAATTAAGGCGGCTGGGCGGTTCAGAGGCAGGAGGCGTCGCAGCAGGGTGATCGGTACGTCAAGGGCGACAGCCAGCACCACGGCACCGAACAGCACAAGCAGCACCCACCGCAATTCCCAGGTGAGCAGCCCGATAACAACCAGGGCTAGTGCTCCAAGCACTGTGCGGCCGTTCATTGCGTCAGCCCGTCAGGCGCAGGCGTTTCCATGGGTCCAGGATGTCGTGAATCAGCAGTTCGCGCACAATCACCTGCAGGCAAACGGCTAACGGCAAGGCCAGCAACAGCCCCAGCGGTCCAAACACAACCGTGAACAACAGCTGGGCCGTGAGGGTGAAGCCAGGCAGCAGCTTGAGCTGGTGATGCATCACCGAAGGTGTAATTAGATAGCTCTCCAGGTTTTGAACAGCGACATAAAGCGCTAGCACCGCTGCTGCTTTCCAGGGAGCATCTAGTAGGGCCACGGACATCGGAAAAACCGTGCTTAGGGTTGGTCCAATGTTGGGAATGATGTTGAGCAGGCCTGCAAGCAGGGCATTTGCTGCCACCAACTTCACCCCGAGCAAACTCAGACCGATAGACGCCAAGATGCCGACGCAAAGTGAGCTGATTAACACCCCCACCATCCAGGCACTTAGGGCATCACCGCATTGCACCAAAACCTGACGGAAGCGGCGCCGGTAAAACGATGGCACGAGCAGCACACCCACCTCTAGGTAGGCAGTTGGCTGCACAGCCACCATCACAGCAACGGCAACTACAAACAGGATCTGCAGCAGGCCGGTGCCAACTCCACCTGCAAGCCCAAGCAGGCGCAGGGCGCCGCTGCCCAAGCTGCTGCTCAGGCGGGGGGAGAGGCCTGGCACACCACCAGCGTCGCTACCAACAAGCCCATCTCGCAGCCAGGAAAGGTCACCATCCCCGCTGCCATAAATCATTTGAGATACCTGCGATAGACCATCTCTCAAGAGATCCAGCAGGGTTTCGGCTGCTGCCGGCAACTTGCCGAGCAACTGGCTGAATTGGTCAACGAAAGGGGGGATCACCACCGTGGCAGCCACGGCCAACACCAGAAGTACCGTGCCCAGGCTGAGCAGGAAAGCCAGCGGCCTGGAGCATCCGAGCCGGGACCGGATAGATCCCACCAGGGTGCAAAGGGCCATAGCCAACACCACGGCGGCAAACAGGTAAATCAGGCTCTGACGCAAGCTCCAAAGCAGCACCAGAGATGCCACCAATGCGAACAGGCCTAACCACTGGCCGAATTTCAAGGTCTCAGGCCTCGTCCTGCTCGGGCTGATCATCATCTTTATTACCCGAGAAGCCCAGGTCGTGGCTGTCGGCGTAGCGCTGGGCGAAGCGCATGAAGCGATCAAAATCCTCCGTGCTCTTCCAAGTGAAGGTGCACTCCAAGGCGCTGGCCTTGCCGTTGACGAAGCGGGCCTTCACTTCACGGGTCACCAGCTCGCCTTCCTCATCCACCAGAAACATGCCGGTAATGTCGCCCATGCTTTCGGGGGCAAGGGCATCGGGCTCGTCGAACACGAAAAGGGCCTGGCCGGTACGGCCGTCCCGCGAGCGGGTGAGGCGGATGTCGGGCACGACCGGCTCATCCACCCCACGGAAGAACTGAATGGCGGCGCCCATGGCAAGCGGGAACAAAAATCAATCCTAGGAGCCCGCCTTAACTGACTCCCCACAGACCTGCTCCCACCAGGGAGCTGGTTGCAGCAATTCAGCTGCAGCTGCATCGGGGTCTAGTCCGCCCAAATCGAAGCTGGCCAACAGGGCTTTAGCTCGCCTGCTGAGCTCGTTGTCGTAGCAGCGATCGTAGTAGTCGAGCATTTGCAGGCAGGCAGTAGCCCAGTCATGAGCGGCGATCGCCTCCAGAGCTGTTGCCGTGCGCTGGGGGCCAAGCCGCCGGGCGATGCGTTCGGTGGCGAGGCGCAAGTACTCCTCCCCTTGATTGCCGTATACCGCAACCAGTTGCTCAACCCGCTCCGCCATAGGACGTTGGATCTCAACAGCCGGCGCCTCACCCATTTGGCGCCACAAGCCCGCGGGTATACGGCAGCGACCGACTTGGGCGCTTTCGGCCTCAAGCCAGATCGGTGCCTGGCCGGCGCTGGCCGTAAGGCTTGCAGCCAGGAGGTTCTCGTAGTGCTCCGTGCTCGGTTGAGGGGGTTGGCCCAAGCCGCCGAAACTGCTGCCGCGGTGATTGGCTAATCCCTCCAGATCAACGACCGCCTGCCCTCTTTGCCGAAGGGCATGCAACAGGTCGGTTTTGCCCGTGCCGGTGCGACCGCCGAGCACCAGTAGGGGCCAGCCGGACTCAAAGCATTCCAACACCCAGCGTCGGTAGGCCTTGTAGCCGCCTTCCAACAGCAAAACGGGCAGCTCCAAAGTGCTCGCCAGCCAAGCCATGCTGCCTGAGCGCATGCCACCTCGCCAGCAGTGCAGGCGCAGGGTCTTGTCTGCATCAGCAAGCTCCAATAGGGCCTGGGCAAGGGATGGCAACTTCAGGCCAACCAGTTCCAGGCCCAGTTGCACGGCAAGCTGCCGTCCCTGTTGCTTGTAGACAGTGCCAACTTGAGCTCGCTCGTCGTTGCTAAACAGCGGCAGGTTGACCGCTCCGGGCACATGACCCTGTTCAAACTCCCCTGGGCTGCGCACGTCCACGATCGGCCCCTCGGCCGCCAGGAATGCGTTCACATCTTGGGGAGGGCAGGAGCCCGACATCACTGTTGAGGATCTCAGCTGACATAGTGGGCCACGCTGGCACTGCTTCAGGCTCGGCTTCCATTTCCATGCTTTCCGGACCTCCGGTCACCGCCACTACCGGCACCAGCCCTAGTGCCCTGCTTGAGCGCTTTCAGGCCGGCAATACCCGTCAAAGGCGTTCCTTGCTGGCCACCCTGCAGCAGCAGAGCCATGCGTTACGGCCCCTAATCCCAGACCATCTGGCTGGCGTTGATGCCACCGGAGATGACTGGGCAGCTGGTTTTTTAATTCAGCTCCTGCTCGATGAACAGGATGGGCTGCGCGAAGAGTTTCTGGCCCGCTACCCCGATGGCTGGCTTGCCACGGTGTCGGCCCGCGGATTGGACTACGCACCCCTTCAACGGGCCCTGATGGCTCAGCAGCTTGAGGAAGCCGACCGAATCACCAGCAGCTTGCTCCGGGAGCTGGCCGGCCCAGAAGCCGTACGCCGCGGCTACGTGTATTACAGCGAGGTGCCGCCGATAGCCTCCGCCGACCTAGACAGCCTCGATCGGCTCTGGGTCTGTTTTTCACGCGGCCGTTTTGGCTTCTCGGTGCAGGGCAGGTTGCTACGCAGTTGCAATGGCCGTTGGGAGCTGCTCTGGCCCAAGTTGGCCTGGAAGGACGCAGGCCGCTGGACTCGCTACCCCGGCTCCTTCCAGTGGTCCATTGAGGCCCCTGAGGGCCACATGCCCCTTGTCAATCAACTGCGCGGTGTGCGGCTGATGGATGCCCTGCTCAACCACCCAGCTCTGCAACAGCGGATCAGGCCCTGAGCAAGGGTGCAGGCAGCGGCGTATGGTCAAAACGGCACCTGCGTATCTCAGCCCGATGGCCCTGCGCTGGTCGGACTTCATCACGCCTTCAACGCTGCAGCTAGCACCGCTGTTGGAACTGTTGATTGAGCCCATTCGCTGCCTGCAGCTTCAGGGCCAGGTGCAGCTTGGCCTGCAAGAAGCACTGGTCAATGCGGTCCGCCATGGCAACGGGTGCGACCCAGCCAAATGCTTGAGAGTGCGCCGTATTGAAACCCCCAACTGGCTGGTGTGGCAGGTGCAGGATGAGGGAGCCGGGGTGCCACCAGCGGCTCGCAGCACAAGCCTGCCTGAGCAGCTAGATGCTGCGGGTGGTCGCGGGCTGTTTTTGATTCATCACTGCTTCGACGACGTGCGCTGGAGTAACCGTGGCAACCGGTTGCAACTGGCAGTCAGTCGGCAGCGAGCTTCGTTGCTGGTGCCGGTCGGTGGCTGGGGCAACCAGGATCGTTCAACTCAGCCTTGAGCCAGCCGAGTCCATGCTCAACCAACTCGATGGCCTGGCGGCGTGCGTCTGAGGATTGAGGTGCCCCGGGATCATCACCCCTAAGCAGCAGCACCAGGGCTGCAGCAAGCTGCTCAGCGCCGCGCCGGGGGCGTTGGGACTTGAAGGCGTGCCATTCCCGGTCGCCTATGGCCAGATGTCGCTGCAAAGCGACAGCCAGCTCTAAGGAGCCTTCTGGCCAGCTTCGTTTTTGCTTGGACAACGGGGTTTGCACTGGACGGCTACAGGCTCAAGGTTCCATCCTGAAGCCTGTAACGCCTCGTTGGGAGCTGGCCATGCCGACGCGACCATTGGGCCACCACTCGGTGCGCCAACCAATTCGCCTACTGCACCTGCTGGATGGGCTGCTCACCCAGGCATCTTTGACAGCTAAAAGCTCCGGGGTCAATCAGCGGCGGCAACGCCAGCGCCTTGAGCTAACCCAGAGATTGCTTGATCCCCTGCCCGAGCAGCTAGCTCCCCCCTACCGCCAGGAGGTGCTGTTTTGGCGTGGGCTGCGCTGGGCCACCGCCGGCCTGCTCCTGGCCTGGATTCTGAAGCGCTAGCGAGGTTTGCGGGCCGTCCAGACCCGAGTCATGAAATGGCTTTGGGCCGTGATGCCCTCAAAGCCAGGCTGGGCAAGACGAGCTCCGATGTCATCAGAGATGTAATCGCGGTAGTAGGGCTCATGGAAAACCCGCCGGAAGTTCTCCATTACGGCACTGAATTGGGGTGAATCAGCCAGTTGTACGGAGTCGGCAATGACCACAACCCCTCCAGGCTCCAACACCCGGTAGGCCTGATTAATCACGTTCTGACGTGCCTGCCCCGGCAGCTCGTGGAACAGAAAAACGCAGGTGACCGCTTGAAAGCTTGCGTCGGCAAAGGGCAGTGCCTCAGCGTTGCCTTGGGTTAGCTGGGGAAGTTCACCGGGCAGCTGACTAAGCCATTTATTGGCTTGGCGCAGGTAGGCACTGGAAAGATCCAATCCCACCAATTGGGCCTTGGGTAAAGCCGCCCTGATCTGACGCAGGGTGCGGCCGGTGCCGGTGGCAAGGTCGAGCACGCGCACCTGGCCAGCTGGGCGATCGGCGAAGGCTTTGATACCCCGCAGCAGGGGAGCCAGAACCCGCCGCCGCATTGGGTCGGCAGTGCCATTAAACAGAATTTCAACCTGCAGGTCGTAGAGCGCCGCGGAGTGGTCGCTTAGGTAGCCGTCGGTCTGGTGATGAAAATTTTGAAGGTAATAGTCGGGGTAATTATCTTGATCAACACTGCTGGGCAAATCGCGCACATTGCGCTCCCGGCGGCGATTCCAGGTGCTGGGCATATCGAGCCACACCATTGGATACCGACTCGCCCAATCAAGCCAAGGGGCATCGAACAGCAGGGATGGCGGGTAAAGGCCCTGTTCTGCTTCCTGCCAGTCGCGCTCGTGCAATGAATCCATGGCCTGCCTGAGGCTGCCCATTAATTCAGGCGGGATTGGCACGGTTTTGGGGGTGCCATCTGGAGCAAGCAACCCCATAAGCCTGGTGCTCACCTCCTTATGGGTGACCCCAAGGAGCGCCCTGCCCTGCTGCATGGTTTGGTAGGCCAACTTTGTGAGCTGATCGGGCATGGCTAGGCAATGGCTTGCCTCCATTTCAGCGAATTTGTACTGACACCGCGATTGCTGAAGAGCTGTGAAGCTATGGCTGTTTCGTAGCAACCGCTACCAAAACAGCTGCAGACTGGATCCAGAGAGAGGGGAGCGCGACATGACCATTGCCCGCCTGCAGAGCCAGCATGCCGATCCTGAATTTCAAACCTGGAGCCTGTTGCACGCCCGTGACAACCGCCTCCATGGCGCCGAACTGGCCCAGATAACCAAGCACCACGATCCCAACCCCGCCGGGGACGCCCTGCATCAGCTCCAAACCTGGGCTAGGCGCCAGGCCCGCGAAAAGCAAATGCAGGCAAGCGCTATCGCCCACCTGCGCTATTGCCCACCGGCGTCTTAGCCAGCAGGCGTAGTTGCTTGGTACCTAATCAAGCGTCGTAGTACATCACGAACTCGTGGGGGTGGGGCCGCTGGCGTAGCTGCTGCACTTCCTCGTATTTAAGGGTTATCCAGTTGTTAATGAAGTCTTCGGTGAAGACGCCACCAGCTAGCAGGTAATCCTTGTCTGCATCGAGGGCCTCAAGGGCACCATTCAGTGAGGCCGGCACAGTGGAGATGCGAGCCAATTCCTCTGGCGAGAGCTCGAACAGATCAACATCGGTGCCATCGCCCGGGTCGATTTGGTTCTTGATGCCATCGATGCCTGCCATCAACATTGCCGCGAAGCCGAGGTAGGGGTTGGACAGGGCATCGCCGGAGCGGAATTCCAGGCGTTTGGCCTTGGGGCTCGGGCCCGTAAGCGGAATGCGAACCGCCGCGGAACGATTGCCCTGGGAATAAACCAGGTTCACCGGAGCCTCGAAGCCTGGCACCAATCGCTTGTAGCTGTTGGTGGTGGGATTAGTGAAGGCAAGGAAACTGGGAGCGTGCTTCAGCAGCCCTCCGATGTACCAACGGGCAGTCTGGGAAAGGTTGGCGTAGGTGCCTTCACCGAAAAACAGGGGATTGCCGCCTCTCCAGAGGCTCTGGTGTACGTGCATGCCGCTGCCGTTATCGGCGAACACGGGTTTAGGCATGAAGGTGGCCGTCTTGCCGTACTTACGGGCAACGTTGCGCACTACGTATTTGTAGATCATCACGTTGTCGGCTGCGCTGACCAGCTCGGCAAACTTGATACCCAGCTCATGCTGGGCTGTTGCCACCTCGTGGTGCTGCTTCTCGATCGGCACGCCCAGGCTGCCCATGGTGAGCAACATCTCCGTGCGCATGTCTTGAAGGGTGTCGTTGGGGGCGACCGGGAAGTAGCCCTCCTTCAACTGAATCTTGTAGGCAAGGTTGCCACCCTCCTCGAGGCGGGCGCTATTCCAAGGAGCTTCAACTGAATCGACGCTGTAAAAGCTGCTGCCGCTGCCTGAGCTGTAGCGGACGTCGTCGAAGACAAAGAATTCAGGTTCCGGCCCGAAGTAGGCGGTATCGGCGATGCCGGTGGAACCGAGATAGTTGAGGGCTTTCTGGGCCAACGCCCGGGGGCAACGGCCATAGGGCTTGCCACTGCGGGGCTCCTGGATCGAGCAGATCAGGCTCAGGGTTTTGTGGCTGTAAAAGGGATCGATCCAGGCAGTGTTGGGGTCCGGCACCATCGCCATGTCCGATTCGTTGATCGCCTTCCAGCCCCGAATCGAGGAGCCGTCAAAGGCAACGCCATCGCTAAAGGAGGCCTCGTCGATCAGGTCGCGGCAGACCGTCAGGTGCTGCCACTTGCCATGCAAGTCGACAAACTTGAGGTCGATCAGCTCGATTCCCTCCTCATGGATCTGACGGAGTACGTCCTGGGCTGTTTGGGCCATTGCGAACAAGAAGAATGGGTGCCGACCGGTTTCGGCGTCGCCGGACCGTACGGATCGGCCAGAAGCTAATTGGTATCGACTGTAACCAAACTGAAGGCGAGGATTGCGTAACCGTTTCTGTCAACTTCCCCAGAACCCATCCCTGGCCTGGGATTTGGCGGAATGTGAGTGCTAGTTTCCGATGCAGGTGCGTCGATTTAATTCCGCCATGCGCGATGCCATCACTGGTCTGATTGGCCGTTATGACCAGCTCGGCCGCTACTTAGACCGCAATGCGATCGACCGCATCAGCGCTTATTACTCCGAATCCAGCGTGCGCCTGGCTGCGGTGGAGCTGATCAACCGAGAGGCGGCGACCATCGTGCGCGAGGCGGCGCAGCGTCTCTGGCTTGCTGATCCCGAGCTGATCCTGCCCGGTGGCAACGCCTACACCACAAGGCGCCTTTCGGCTTGCCTGCGGGACATGGATTACTTCCTGCGTTACGTCAGCTATGCCCTGATCGCCGACGACGCATCGATCCTCAACGAGAGGGTGCTGAATGGTCTTGACGACACATACAAGAGCCTTGGCGTGCCGACCGGCCCCACCGTCCGCAGCATTGCCTTGATGGCTGATGTGGTCTGCGAGATGCTGCTCGACGCCGGTGTGGCATCCGCGGCAGTGGTTCGGGCCCCCTTTGACCATCTCTGCCGTGGTCTTGGTGCCACCAATCTGCGGGCCCGCTAGGCCCCGGAATTGTTGCTTAGGCTCGATTTACCCGCTCCATCCTGGTCTTGGTTCCCCTGCCCGTGCTGCCACCAGTTAATTCAGCCCATCGCCGGACGCTGGCCCCAATAGCTACGCCAGATCGTCTGCTGCTCGGTCCTGGCCCCTCCAATGCCCATCCCACCGTGCTTCAGGCCCTGGCCCGAATGCCGATTGGTCACCTCGACCCTCTCTACGTCGAGCTGATGGGTGAGGTGCAGGAGCTGCTCCGCTACGCCTGGCAGACCGACAACCGCCTCACCATTCCAATGAGCGGCACCGGCAGTGCGGCCATGGAAGCCAGCCTGGCCAACACGATTGAGCCTGGAGACACCGTTTTGGTGGCCGTCAAGGGCTATTTCGGCCTACGTCTGGCCGACATGGCCGGTCGCTACCGGGCCAATGTTGTGACGATCGAGAAGCCCTGGGGGGAAGCATTCAGCCTTGCTGAACTCGAGAACGCCGTAGCCACCCATCGGCCCAAAATTCTGGCCATTGTCCACGCCGAAACATCGACCGGGATCTGCCAGCCCATGGAGGGCATCGGCGATCTCTGCCGTCAGCACGACTGCCTGCTCTTGCTTGATACCGTCACTTCCCTTGGTGCGGTGCCCCTCTACCTCGATGAATGGAAGGTAGATCTGGCCTACAGCTGCAGCCAGAAGGGCCTCAGCTGTCCTCCAGGACTTGGTCCCTTCACCATGGGCCCGCGAGCCGAAGCAAAAATGATGGCCCGGGCCGGCAAGGTCCCCAACTGGTACTTGGACGTCACCCTGCTGAATCAGTACTGGGGCAGCGATCGGGTGTACCACCATACGGCGCCAGTCAATATGAATTTCGGCATGCGCGAAGCCCTGCGCCTGCTTGCCGAGGAGGGGCTGGAGGCAGCCTGGGCACGCCACCGCAGCAATTCCGAGCTCCTATGGGCTGGTCTCGAAGCCCTCGGGCTCGAGCTGCATGCCCCGGCAGAACTGCGCCTACCCACCCTCACCACGGTGCGGATCCCCGCAGGAGTTGATGGAAAAGCCTTCTCCCAGCACCTGCTCACTAAGCATGGCATTGAGGTAGGTGGAGGCTTGGGAGCGCTGGCGGGCAAGGTTTGGCGGATCGGCTTGATGGGTTACAACAGCCAGCCTGAAAACGTCGACCTCCTGCTCAACCTGTTTGAAACAGAGCTGCCGGCCTTCAGGCCCGCAGTTGCCCCTGCTGCCGTCGCCGCCTAAACCAGCTCGCCAGCAGACCGCTGGCCTCTTCGCCCAAAACCCCTCCGATCACGGTCATGTGGTGATGGGCACTGGCATTGCTGGCTAAGTCAAGGCAACTGCCGAGGGCGCCCCTTTTCGGATCCGTAGCGCCGAAAATTACCGTTCCCATGCGAGCTTGCACCAAGGCACCGGCACACATGGGGCAAGGTTCCAGGCTCACCAGCAAAGTGCAGCCATTAAATCGCCAGTCGCCGCGCAAGCGGGCCGCCTGACCAAGGGCCACCAGTTCGGCGTGGCCAAGGGGATCGCTGTGCTGTTCGCGCCGATTGCTACCCCAGCCGATACAGCGTCCGCCTTCATCGAGCACCACAGCGGCGACGGGAATTTCGCCCTGGTTTCCGGCCCGTTCTGCGTGGCGCAGCAGCAGTTGCATCCACTGGCGTTGCAGCTGGGGCCCTGGTGGGCCCATAAGTTGGGAACGATCCACTGCTTGCTGCCCGCAGCACAAACCCACTTGTAGCCCACCTCCACAGGTGAGAATGGCTTGATCCGATCGGTTTTCGTTGGCTAGCGCCCCCCCTGCCCCGCGGGCCAGCCAGCCCCTGCCCTTCGCCAGTCCGGAGCAGCTAGACCCCAGGCTGCAGGACTTTTTAGAGCAGGCTTCACGGCAGCTCTGTGTGTGGCTTGGTAGCGCTGCCGAACGCTCGCCACTGCCAGGCTTGAGCGTTTTGCCACCGGTGGAGCCGGAAGATCACGGTTTGGCTCCGGAGATGCTGCTCGCCGATCTGCAGCTGGTGATGGATGGGGCCTTCAATCCCAACCACCCCGGTGCCCTTGCCCATCTCGACCCACCGCCTCTGCCGGCCTCGGTGGCTGCAGATTTGATCTGCGCCGGCCTTAACAACAACATGTTGGCTGAGGAGTTGTCCCCCAGCTTGAGCCGCCTTGAGCGCAGCCTCACGGCCTGGCTGGCTGAGCAGCTAGGCCTGCCTGCGGGTAGTGGCGGTGTGGCCGCCAGCGGCGGCACCCTTTCCAACTTGATGGCTCTGGTGGCGGCGAGACGCCAGCGGCGTCTTGCCATAGACGGCCGGGCGGTGGTGGTGGCAAGCATTGATGCCCATGTCTCCCTCGCTAAAGCACTGGCGGTGATGGGCTTACCGCCTGAGGCCCTGCGGCCGGTGGCAGTAGATAGCCAGGGCCGACTAGATCCAACCGCTCTGGAGGTGGAGCTTGATCAACTCGAGCGGGCTGGGCTGCCAGTGATCGCGGTAGTTGCAACCGCTGGCACCACCGTTCGGGGGGCAGTCGACCCCCTCAGTGCGATAGCTGGGATTTGCCAGCGGCGGGGCCTGTGGCTGCATGTGGATGGCGCTATCGGGGCCGTGTTTGGCCTGGTGCCTGCCCACCGCCATCGGGTTGCTGGCCTGGAGGGAGCCGATTCGATCACGGTCAATCCCCAGAAACTGCTGGGAATCACCAAAACGTCCTCCCTGCTGTTGCTGGCCCGCCCCCAGGCACTGGCGGAGGCGTTTCACACCGGACTGCCCTACATGGAGCCGAGCTGGGGCGGCAGCCACGGCGGTGAAAGTGGCCTGCAGGGCACCCGGCCTGCCGAAATTCTCAAGCTTTGGCTCGGATTGCGGCAGCTTGGCCTAGTGGGCATCGAAGCGGTGCTCGATGGGGCTATTCAGCGTCGCCGCCAGCTTCAGGCCCTACTGACACCCAACGAGAGGCTGCAGCTGGTCGGTGGCTCCTTCCATCTGCTGGCCTTCACCCCCCAGCAACTTGATGCCGCCGGCAGCCAGGCCTGGAGCGATCGCACTCGCCAGCGACTGCTCCAGGAGCAGCTGATGCTTTCGCGCCCTCACTACGCCGGGCGCCACCATCTCAAGGCCGTGCTTGGTAACCCCCACACCAAGCCTGCCCACCTCGAAAACCTCGCCAGGGTTGTGCATGCCAGCCTCGACGATCAATCCTGATACCCCTTCCCCCTGTGAGTGAACCCCCTAGTGACCCCCCTGCTGTGACGACCTCAGGCCGCGGCCGCTGGGTCGCGATCGTGTCTGGCGCTATTTCGGTATTAATCGGCATTCTTTATTTGGCCATGATCGTGGTGCTTGATAGCCGGGGGCCACTGCAGCCACCACCACCGGAGGCCATGGGCGAGCTGCCGATCAGTCGGACCCAGGCCTTGGCGGCAAACTCCGCTGCTTTGCCTGCAGCGGCTGCACCACCCGGCTGAAGGCGGCTTTAAGGAAGCGACTCATGGCCCCGTCGCGTCGGCTGAGGTCGTACTGCTGCTGCACAACCTCCTGCACACCCCCGTCGCCCCAGTCTTGGTCTCGCTCGAAGTAGGTGATGAAGCTCAGCCCCGCAACCCGGGTGAGCCAGGCAGCGCTGACCGCCTGAATGGCACGGCTCATAACCAGAGCAGGTACGTTCAGGCTTAGGGCCGCACTAAGCAAGCTGACGCCCCCCTTCACCAGCCCGAGGCCAGCCATGGTGCGTCCAACGGAAAGGGCCAGATCCTGGGCACTCTGGCGACTCATGCTGATGCCATAAATACGGGCGATCTCCACCACCATCTGGGCGTTTACAGCTGCGGCACCGAGCAGGTCCAGACCAGGTAGGGGTGTGACGGCAAGCACCCCGGCTCCTATCCACATGTAGCGATCAACGATTACCTCGCAGTCGCTGCGGCGCTGACTGGTCAGCAGGGAGCGGCTCGCCTCACTGAGCCGCCGGCACTGCAACAGCAGGTTGTCGGCAATTAGTTCTTCCCCATCGGCGTGGAGCACGGCCGCAATGCGGCGTAACAGGGCATCGACCTCGGCAGCTGGCTGTAAAGGACGCCCCCCTGGCATAGGCACGCTCTGGGGTGCCGCGCTTGCAGGGATCACGTCTTCGGCCGCAATGTGGTCGCGGCTGCGTTGGCGCAGTAGCTGCAGCAAGCGCCCCTCCTCCTGCTCGCCGCGCAGATCGCACTTGTTGAGCACCAGCATCAGCCGCTTTCCAAGACCAGCTAGGGCCTCAAAAACCTCAAGCTCGGCGGCGCGCAGGTCGCCGTCCACCACAAGTAGGAGCAGGTCCGCCTTGCTTGCCTGGTCGCGGGCGAGTCGCTCCCTCTCCAGGCCAGCAGCACCTGCTTCGAGGATGCCGGGCGTGTCAACTAAAACCACGGCTCGCTGCAGGCTGCGCAGCCGCAGGCGATAGCGCTGGGTTTCGCTGGTGGATCCCATGGCAGCTCCCACCTTGCCCACCAGCTCCTGCAGCAGGGCCCGGATCAGAGAGGTTTTGCCTGCCGACCCCGTACCGAACAGCACAATCACGAGATCGCCCCGTTCGAGCTCGGCCTGCATGCGCTGCCGCTCTTGACGCAGGGCTTCCCGCTCCACCGCATCTCGCACCCGATCGAGGGTTTGATCGATGGCGGCAAGGTTTTGGGCAGCTGCTTCTCGGCGGTTACCCGGTGGCGGCAAGCTGGCAGCCGCTCCAGGCCTGGCCTTGCCCGTAATTGTGCGCAGCCACGGCCAGGCAAGTTGCACTAGCAGGAGCACGAAGCCAGCGAACACAAGGGCAAACACCGGCTGAACGATCCAGCTCGGCAGATACCAGCTCAGTTGCCAGTAGAGGTTGCTGACCCCCTGCAGCAAGGCGCCAACGGCGATCAGGGCCAGCACAGCCAGGCCGGCGATGATCCACAGGCGGGTGCGGGTGCTCACAACTCAGGCATCAGGATCTGGCTGCTCGGATGATCTCGCTCCACAGTCCTGCAGCCAAGGCGCTGCTGGCGCGGCTGGGGCTGTTGTCGTCATTACCCAACCAGATACCCACCACCCAATGGAGCTGGGGTTCATAGCCAACAAAGAGCAAATCGCGGCTGTCATTGGTTGTGCCGGTTTTGCCACCCTCCTGGCCGCCAAGACTGGCCATCTGGCCTGTACCCCGCTGCACCACAGCCCGCAGCAACTGCTGCATGGCGCGGGCCGTCGCCTCGCTGCTGACACGGCGTCCCGCCTGGGATGTTGTAGGCACGTTGGCCTGGCGGCACTGGCTTGATGACTGGCCACTACATGCCTCTCCATCGGTAAGGCGCCGAATTGTGCTGGGGGAGTGCCAAACGCCACCGTTGGCGATCGCCGCGTAGGCAGCTGTGAGCTCCAGCAGGGTTACCTCGCTCTGGCCGAGGGCCAATCCGGGCACGGCCGCTAGGGGGCTGGTGAAGCCAAGATCACGGGCTTTCTGCACCAAGGCATCAAGGCCTACCCGCTGGGCCAGACGCAGCGCTGCCGTGTTGCTACTGATGGCAAAGGCAGATACCAGGCTCAAATTGCCACCACAACCGCTGCTAAAGCTCTGACCGCGCCAGCGCAATGGTGAGCAGCTGATTGGATCACTGGGCTTCCCGCCCCGCTCGAGAGCGATCAAATAGGGAATCAGCTTGAAGGTGCTGCCTGGCTGGCGCAAGGCCATCGTGGCTCGATTGAACTGGCTCTGGCGGTAGTCGCGACCGCCGGCAAGGGCCAGGATGCCGCCTGTGCGCGAATCGAGCACCACCACGGCCCCTTCCCCAACCCCCAGTGACTTGCTATCGCTAAGTCGTTGACGCAGCAACCGTTCCACCTGCTCCTGCAGGTGGCGATCCAAATAGGTATCGATCAGGAAATTGCCCTCGGCCGCCACCTCTGCCCCCACCAGCTGATCGAGGTCGCGGCCCACCTGATCTGAATAAAAGGGGACTCCGCGTAGGGAGGTGCTGCTGCGGCAGGCCTGGGACGAAAGCTGGATTGGGCTACGGCGGCCGCTGCGGGCCTGATCGGCACTGATGCGGCCCGTATCTCCCATCTTGCTGAGCACGGCATTGCGAGAGCTCAGGGCCGCCTGGGGATCGAAGCAGGGGTCGTAGCCATTGGGCGAGGGAAGCAGGCCCACCAGTAGGGCGGCCTCCTCAAGCTTTAGGTCGCTGGCGGGCTTACCGAAATAGTGGCGGGAGGCATCCTCAAAACCCCAGCCAACACCTAGATAAACCCGGTTGAGGTAGCTCAGTAGAAGATCCCGCTTGCTGAAACGGGCCTCAAGCTGTAGCGCCACCAGCAGCTCACGCCACTTACGGCCCAGGGTTTCACCTTGACCCACCTGATCGGTGTACAAGCTGCGGGCCAGTTGCTGGGTGAGAGTGCTGCCCCCCTCCAGTACCCGTCCTCCGAGCACGTTGGTAACAAGGGCTCGGCCCGTACCAACCGGGTCGACGCCGGGATGCCACCAGAAACGGCTGTCCTCACTGGCAAGCAGGGCATCGATCAACACCCGGGGATAGCCCTGCAAGCCTTTGAGCTCCCGATGCTCTTTGGCCTGGGCTGTTGCGATTGCTTTGCCCTGCCGGTCGTAGAGAACCAGCGGCCCTCTCACCGTGGCGAGGCTGCCGCGTATGGGCACCTGGAGGCCGGAGATGGCCTGCAGGCCAAGGCCGCCTAGGGCCACCGCCGCAAGCATCAAGCTCGTTGCTCGCAGCAACCTTTGCAGCTGGGGCAGGGGACGGATCTGAAAATCGAGCTCAGGCAGTCCCGCCTCCTGGCTGGGGCCGAAGCGCAGGCTGTCGCCGTCGCGAAGCAACAACTGCTGGACCCGCCGGCCCTGCCACCAGAGGCCGTTGGTTGAGCTGTCGTCGCTTAGCAACCAGTGGGATCCGCGTCGCTCCAGCAGGGCGTGCTGGCGGCTGACCGCCGGATGGTCAACGCAAATTTGGCAGTCTTTGTCGCGCCCGATGCGGTAGATGCCCGGGTGCAGGGGCACCAGGCGCGAGGCTTGGCCCGGTAGATGCACCTGGAGTTGGGCTTGCCCGGGCTGGCTGAACCGCTGCCAACGGCGGCCTAGGGCTTCAAACGCCGGCTTGGCCATGGTTACCCAGCAGCTCGATGGCGAAGCAAAGTACCGCCAGGTTGATGGCCACATCGGCCAGGTTGAACACCGGGAAGGAAACCGGCACCAGGGCTAAAAAATCCACCACATAGCCAAGACGCCAGCGATCGAGCCCGTTGCCGAGCGCTCCCCCCAGCAGCAGCCCTATCCCAAGGGTGCGGGTGAGGGTCAACTGACCCTGCCTCTGAATCCAGACAGCCACACCAATGGAGACCAGAAGGCTCACCAGGCCGAGTAATTGGGGGTTGCCACTAAACAGGCTGAAGGCAGCTCCGGTGTTGCGGACAAGCTGCAGTGAAAGGAGCCCCGGCAGAAAAGTTGAATTGCTTCCTAGCGGCAGATTGGCAACGGCTAGAGCCTTGCTGAGCTGGTCCAGCAGCAACACCAAGGCAGCGCTGGCGAAGGCGAGATTGCGCAGCCGACTCATGACTCCACCAGCAACAGACGGCGCAGCAGCAGGGCCATCAGGGCTACGGCGCAACAAAGGAGCAACTGTGGTATTAGGGGCGCCAGGCTGTAGCTGAACAGCAGGATTCCAAGATTTGGTCCCCAGCGGCCAGCAAGTGCTCCCAGTAACAGGTTGGCTATGCCGCAGACCTGCAGGACTCCCAGCCCGACCACTGCGGCGCCAAACAAACTCAGCGGGTCGTCCATGCCCTGCTGGCGCACGAGCTTGCCGGTGAGCCAGGCTGCCGGGATGAAGCCAGCCAGATAACCAAAGCCAGGATCCAACAGGTAGGCGGCACCTCCCCCGCCCTGAAACACAGGCAGCTGGAACAGGCCCAGGCTCAGGTAAGCAACTGCTGCGAGCATGCCGCTGCGGGGGCCGCAGACCAAGGCGGTTAGCAGCAGTGCAGGCACCTGCAGGGTGATGGGCAGGGTCGTGAGGTTCCAGCCGCCGCTGGCGGCCGGAAGCGGAGCGGCGGCCTGAATCAGCCCGCCTACCAAGATCAGCAGCAGACCGGCGATTGCGCCGCTCCAAGTGGCTAGGGCCCTCAACTGATCACATCGTTTCTGGCTCCCATTTTGGGGGGTCGTGCCAATGGGGCCGCTAACTTCTAGATATCAAGAGAAGCTATGGACGAGCCGCTAGGAGCCGAGTCGTTGGAGCCACTCCCTTTTGCTGTGGGGCCACTGCCATTTGCCGTGGGAGATGCGGTGCAGCTGAAGGGCCGGCCTAACTACCTGAAAACAGCTGATCCCATGCCGATGTTGCGTCCGCCAGACCTGGTGGACAGCGATGAGCAGGGTGAGGTGCTGGCCATTAAGGCGCGCAATCAACTGGCTGTTCGCTTTCGTCGCGGCACCTTTTTGCTGGAAGCTGACCAACTACAAGCTGCCGCGCCTTAATCAGGCACTGGGAACGGCCTATCAGGAACTGAGATCGTGGCTTTGCCAGGCCAGTTCTGCGGCGGCTAGGGCTGGCGCGGGACCACAGATGCTGAGGGAGGGAGCAGAAAGCCTGCGGCGAGCTGCCTCCAGCAAGGTGCCTGCATCCAGATGCTGAGCCCGCTCCAGGCTGTCCTCCACGTAACTCCAGCCCAGGCCGTGGCCCAGCACCAGCGCCTGACGATCGGCGATTTGGCCGCAGGTCTGGCGCCCCATGGCGTCCTGGCCGCGGTATTTGGCCTTAGCTAAAGCGAGCTCAGGCACGCTCAAGGGCTGATCTAGTACTCGTTGCCACTCCTCCAGAAGAGCGGTGGTGGCCTCCTCTGCTCGCTCAGCGGAAGTGGAGAGGTGCCAGATAAAGGGCGTGGCGCCGCGCCGTGCCGGCATGTGGACCCCAACGTCGTAGGCCAGGCCCCGCTCCTCCCTCATGGTCACAAAAAGACGGCTGGACATGCCCATGCCCAGGTGGGCCTGAAGCAGCCTCAGGGCCAGACCATCCGGATCGCCCAGGGGCACGGTAGCCGTACCCAGCATCAGTACCAATTGCTCAGTGTCCTGCTCCAAGGAGCCAAAGCGCTCCTGCCCGGATGCTGCTCCCGGTCCGGCGCCGGGGCTTGGCGGGGCCGTATTCCAAGGGCACTGATTCAGAAGGGGATTGAGCAGCTGGGGTAGTTCGTCATCCAGATCGCCGCAGGCCACTAAAAGGGCGCCGTTCTGGCCGAGATCAGGCACCAACGCCCCTATCTGTTCGGTGTGCAGGGCAGCTAATTCCCCATCTACACCGAGGGGATCGTGGCCATAGGGCCCATCGCCGTAGAGCATGTGGCGCAGCTGGTCGTGGGCTAGCTGGAACGGATCTTCCCGCTGGCGCTGCAGGCTCTGGAGATTCAGGTCCCGCTCTAGCTCGAGTTGGTCAGGGCTGAGCCAGGGCTGCCTGGCCATTGACAGCAACAGGGGCAGCAGCTCGCTCGTGTCGCTGCTGGCGCACTTGAGGCTGATCACCAGGAAGTCTTCGGCGGCTTCAGCACGCAGGGCCGCCCCGCGACCCTCCACTAGGTCGGCCAAGGCTTCTGGCCCATAGTTGCCGCAGCCGCGGGTCATCAAGCCCGCCAGCAATTGACCAGCCCCGCGCTGGCCCGGCAGATCCTGACTGCTGCCTCCCCGTATCCACAGCCGGCAGGCCACGATCGCCGGTCCAGGCCGGCGCTGCCAGATCAGCGGTAGGCCGCCCTGAAGGCTGGTGTGCTGCCAGTTGGTAGAGGATGGATGGGTGCTGGTGCTGGTCATGCCGGCACCGCCTCGAGCACGCAGGCCCGGCTCGGATCCAGCAGGGGAACGGCCTGCTGCAGCAATTCGGACGCACTCCAGCGACCAATCTCTTCTAGTGGCAGCTCCAACCTGTGGTGGCGCCCCCAGAGGCGGTTGTTGCCTATCAGGCCAGCCACGCTGCCAGCGGCCTCTAAACCAAAGCGGTAGCCATTGGCCACCAGCCGCTGGGCTCGCTGCCATTCCGCCTCAGCCATACCCTCCTGCAACAGCTCATACCAGACCGCATCAATCGCTTTGCGAACGGAGGCCAGCTCTTCCGTTTCGCAGATCGCCTCCAGCAGGGCAAAGCTGCCGAACTCCATTACGTGCAGATCGAGATCAATGCTTTCCACGATGCGCAGTTGCTCTCGCAGCCTCTCCACTAAGCGGCTGCGGCGCCCCTCGGCCAGCACGGTTGTGAGAAGGTCTGCGCCCATCACGTCGTGCAAATGAGAGGCGGGAGGCAGACCCCAGAGCATCAGTAGGCGCGCCGATTCGAGCCGCGGCACTTCGATCCGGTGCTCCCCTGGCTGCACTAAAAGGGCTGGTCGGCGGCAGGGCTCCTCCAACAGCGGCAATTGGGCCAGGCCACTGGCGTCGATGCGTTCGGCCAGGGTCTCCAGTTCGAGGGCGCCGCCCATGGCCAGCACGCAACGGTTGGCGCCATAAAGACGCCGATGGAAGGCGGCCATGGCATCGGGTGTCTGCTCAAGCAGCAGTTCGCGCTGGCCCAGGATCGGTTCGCCGTAGGCATGCTTTGGGCAGCCAAGTCGAAGTAACTGCTGCAGAGCGATTTCATCGGGCTGATCTTCGCTTTGGGCCAGCTCCTCGAGCACCACCTGCCTCTCCATGTCGAAGGCTGCGGCATCGAGGCGGGGATGCAGCACCAGATCAAGCAGTAGGTCGAGGGCGTCTGCAGCCGCCTCCGGTGGGATCAAAACGTGGTAGTGAACGTCGTCGAAGCCGGTGGCGGCATTGCTGTTGCCACCCATCGCCTCGATGCGAAGGTCGAATTCACCAGGCCCAAGCCGCTCGCTGCCCTTGAACACCATATGTTCAAGGAAATGGGCCATTCCGCTTTCTGCGGCAGATTCAAAAACGCTGCCTGCCCGGCACCAAAAGTCGAGGCAAACCAGCGGCGAGTCGGGCAAGGACAGGCTGACCACGGTGGCGCCGTTGGCAAGAAGTTGGTCGCTGGGATTAGCCAGCCCTGGCAGCAGGGGCTGGGATGGGGCCAGGGGCAAGGCTCAGATGCGTGGCAGGATCTGCATTCTGCTGGCTGCACCTCCTGTCGTGAGTTCCGCCCCCGCTTCGTCTCAGAGTCCCGACGCTGGCCCCGAGGGCTTTGGCGCCGAAAGCGGCGCGATTCACCCCCTGATGGAGGCCCTAGCGGCGCGGATTCGTACGTTCTGGCAGGGCCTGCCAGAATTGGAAGCGTTTGCGGTTTCTCCCGATCTCGAAGCCATCAGTGGCAGCCTCGATGGCGAATCGCTATTCATACGCAATGAGCTGCGTCGCTGCCTAGGACTGCGCAAGCTGCACCTAGAAACCGCTCGCCTTGGAGCGGGATTGCAGATTTTGCACTGCGTACTCTTCCCGGATCCCCGCTTCGACCTACCTGTTTTTGGGGCAGACATCGTGGCCGGCCCGGCCGGGGTCTCCGCCGCCATCGTCGACCTGTCGCCAGTTTGCGGGGAGCTACCAATTGCTATCGCCGAAGCTCTTGCTGCAATGCCCCGCATCAGCTTTGAACAGGAACGGGAGCTGCCGGGCTGGGCGTCAATTTTTTCGCCCTACGTTCGCTTTGTGAGACCCACGAGCGCCGCTGAGGAGGCCGGGTTTCTAGATGAGGTCAGCGGCTACCTCGATGTGCTGGCGTCGGCCATAGCCACCAGCGAGGCTCAGGCACCAACCCACCCAGCTACGCTTGCCAGATGGCAGGGTCAGCACCGGTATTGCAAGCAACAGAAACAAAACGACAAGACTCGCCGGGTGCTGGAGAAGGCCTTCAACCCGGAGTGGGCCGATCGTTACATCGAGGAGTTGTTGTTCGACGATCCGCCAGCACCGTGAAGAGCGTCTTGCTGGGAATTAACCGGCTTTGGTGGGTCGGCGGAGCGGCCTTGGTGTTGATTTTGGCTGTCGCCCTAGTCCGCCAGCAGCGACCATCCCCAGTGACTGAACCGGTGGTTGCCGTCACTCCTAGTAATCAGGAAGCGGTGGCAGCACTTGGCCGGCTGGAGCCGGCTGGTGATGTGCGCTTGCTGGCGGCCCCCATCAGCGGCATTGGCGGTAGCCCCCGTATTTCCGAGCTTTTGGTTGAGGAAGGCGACCGCGTGAGCAGTGGCCAGCTGCTGGCTCGCTTTGACACAGCTCCGACCCTTGTGGCCCAACAACGTCTAATCGAGGCTCGTCTTCGCAACCTTGACATCAGATTGGCTGTACAAACCCGCGACGTCCGTCGCTACCGCCAGCTGAGTCGTTCCGGCGCCATACCTAGCGGTGAGCTGGACAACCGCGAGACGGACCTGCTCAAACTTCAGGGGGATCGCAACGAGGCATGGGCTGAACGCGAGAAACTCAAAGCTGAGTTGCTGCTTACCGAACTACGGGCGCCCATGGCTGGCACCGTGCTCAAACTCCATGCACGAGTTGGAGAGCGCCCGACTGAAACAGGCGTACTTGAACTCGGCGCCAGCAACCGCATGCAGGCCTTGGTTGAGGTCTACGAAAGTGACATCGACCGAGTGCGCCTTGGCCAGAGCGTCTCTTTGATTAGCGAAAACGGTGGTTATCAAGGCACCCTTACTGGCGAGGTGATTCGCATTAGTCCCCAGGTGCGGCAGCGTTCAGTGCTTTCGACCGATCCCACCGGAGACGCCGATGCCAGGGTTGTGGAGGTGCGGGTGGCCCTAGAACCTGCTGATAGCCAGCGGGTGCGTGATCTGACGGGCTTAAAGGTGATTGCGCGCCTCGCTGCCACCAAGGCGCCTGGGCAGCCCTGATGCTTGGCCGTATCTGGCAGGGCCGCCGCATTCCCCTTGCCTGGCTGCTGTTGACTCGCCAGCCCGTACGCCTGGCTGTCGCCCTGGCTGGCATCGCCTTCGCCGGCATCTTGATGTTTATGCAGCTGGGCTTCAGGGACGGCCTGTTTGATGCGAGCGTCACTATTCACCGCCTCTTTGACACCGACCTGGTGTTAATCAGCCCCCGTTCCAGCAGCTCGGTGAGCATGGCCGGCTTTCCCCGCCGCCGTCTTGTGCAGGCCATGGCAGATCCAGATGTGGAGGGGATTACTCCGGTTCACTGGAATTTGCTGCTTTGGCGCAACCCAGACACCAAGGCAACCCGCTCAATCCTCACCCTGGGCTTTGAACCTGCCGATCCCCTATTCACCGACCCCAGCCTCGCGCCTAAGGCAAAGCTTTTGCAGGATCGGGGCCGAGTGCTGTTTGATGAGCTCTCCAGGCCAGAGTTTGGGCCTGTAGCCGAATGGTTTCGCGGCGGACGCACCGTCGAAAGCGAGATCAATGGCAAGAAAGTAAGGGTTGCCGGACTGGTGGGGCTCGGCACCTCCTTTGGCGCTGATGGCAATCTGCTCACCAGCCAGGAGACCTATCTCCAGCTACTGCCAAATACTCCTCCAGGCAGCATTGAGGTGGGACTGATCCGCTTGCGAGCTGGGGCCGATGCCGATGAGGTAGTTGAGAGGCTGAAGCGGGATCTACCAGATGACGTCAGCGTGCTGACCAAAACAGGTTTTATCGCCTTTGAGCAGAACTACTGGAGATCCAGCACCTCGATCGGTTTCATTTTCACTCTCGGCGCTGCCATGGGTTTCGTGGTGGGCTGTGTAATCGTCTACCAGATTTTGTATTCGGACGTAAGCGATCATCTGCCGGAATACGCCACCTTGATGGCGATGGGCTACCGGCTCCCCACCCTGCTTGGAGTGGTAGCTAGGGAGGGAATACTTCTGGCTGTATTCGGATATCTGCCAGCCTACGCCGCCGGCCAGGGTCTCTATTTACTAGTGCGCAATGCCACCCAGCTACCGGTATCAATGAATCTGACCAGGGCACTGACGGTGTTCATCATGATTTTGGTGATGTGTATGGGCTCGGCAACCCTGGCGATGCGGCGGCTTGGTGACGCCGACCCCGCGGAGATTTTCTGATGGCTGCGATGGTGCGCCTGGAAGGCTTGAGACATTCATTTGGCAGTGGCGTCAATCGCCGCCAGGTGCTCCAGGACATCAGCCTTTGCGTCGATCCCGGTGAAGTGGTGCTGCTTACCGGCCCCTCCGGCTGCGGCAAAACAACCCTGTTGACACTGATTGGGGCTCTGCGCCAGGTGCAGGAAGGCTCGGTACAGGTATTTGGTGAAGAGCTCAAGGGAGCAAGCCGCGCCGACCGGCTCAAGTTGCGCCGCAGGATCGGCATGATCATTCAGGGCCACAATCTGCTCAGGTGCCTTACGGCGGAACAAAACGTGCAGATGGGTGCAGACCTGCTGAAAGGTCTCAGTTATCGAGCCCGTAGGGATAGATCTCGGGAATGGTTGCGGGTCGTGGGGCTGAGCGACCATTTCGGCAAGCTGCCCCATGATCTCTCCGGCGGGCAGAAGCAAAGGGTCTCGATCGCCCGGGCTCTAGCCGCCAGGCCCCAGCTCCTATTGGCCGATGAGCCCACGGCATCTCTTGACTCCCGTACCGGTCGTGAGGTGGTCGAGCTGCTTAAGGGGCTAGCCAAGGACCAGGGTTGCGGTGTGTTGATGGTGACCCACGACCCTCGGATTCTTGATGTGGCAGACCGTCTTGTACAGATGGAGGACGGTCAGTTGAGCAACGGCGCCTTCGCAATTGAGTAAGGTGGAGGATCGCATCTCTCCAACACGCCGCTCGCATGGCTAAGCGCAGGAATCTCAAGAAGGAAAAGCAAGAGCGGAATCGCTCCTACGCGCGCAAATTCAAGAAGCGCAAGCTGCGCAACGACGGCCGCGGTGAAGGCGCCGGCAATGGTGTGACCGGCACAGCCAACAACGGTGGCGCCGCCGACTGATCAGTGCAGCCCTTGCATCGCTGAGGGGATCCGGAAGGATCCCCTTTTTGCTGTTTAGACCCTCGCGGCGACTCCGATGTTCCTCAGCGTCGTCATCCCCACCTACAACCGCCTGCCGATCCTGCAGAAGTGCCTGCTGGCCCTTGAGGCCCAGGATCCTGCAGCGGAGATCACGGGCTATGAGGTTGTACTCGTCGACGATGGCTCAACCGATGCCACCGTTAGTTGGCTGCGGCAGCACAGCCTGCAGCTGCCGCACCTGCGACTGATCGAGCAGGAACACGGTGGGCCGGCTCAGGGCCGCAATCGGGGTGTGGAGGCAGCCCGCGGCGACGTGGTCGTTTTCATAGACAGCGACTTGGTGGTCACCCCCAGCTTTCTGCGTTGCCACGCTGTAGCACTAGAGCGCGAGTGGCAGCGGCGCGGCAATCGCCTCTGTTTCACCTATGGGGCCGTCATAAACACCGCCAATTTCCAGGATCCCTGCAGCGAACCACACAAGCTTCAGGATCATTCCTTTGCCTATTTCGCCACCGGCAACGTGGCGATTGATCGGCAGCTGCTTGAGCAGGCTGGCCTGTTTGATACGCGTTTCCGTTTGTATGGCTGGGAGGACCTGGAGCTCGGCGAAAGACTGAGGCGGCTTGGAGTTGGCCTGGTGCGCTGCCCGGAGGCCGTTGGCTATCACTGGCATCCAGCTCTGAATTTGGAGCAGATCCCCGATTTGATTCGGGTGGAGCGGGAGCGAGCAAAAATGGGGCTGGTCTTCTACCGAAAGCATCCAACCCGGCGGGTGCGGCTGATCATTCAGTTCACTTGGCTGCATCGCCTGCTCTGGGAGGCGCTCACCCTGGGCGGCCTGCTCAATGAACGCAGCCTGCGGCCTCTGCTGGCCTGGTTGATCCGCCGCGGCCATCCCGGTGTGGCCATGGAGCTGTTGCGAGTGCCGCTCAACCGCCTGGGAGTGCGGGCCCTGTTTGCAGAAGCCAAAGCACTCAAGGGCTCAGGTCCAGCCCATAGCCCTATTTGATAGGGTGCCTAAGTACAAATCACACCGCACACCTGCGTGTTTCGGGTGATCCGAGCAGCAATGCCCGTCGGCCCTTCTGGTCGTACGGGTTGTTCTGGATCCCTGGCAGGTGGAGGCAAACCCGAAACCCCAACCCCAAATTATGGCTGTTGTAACTCTTGCCGAGATGATGGAGGCAGGTGCCCACTTTGGGCACCAAACGCGCCGGTGGAATCCCAAGATGTCGCGCTACATCTATTGCGCGCGCAACGGGGTTCACATCATTGATCTGGTGCAGACCGCCGTCTGCATGAACAACGCCTACAAGTGGACTCGCAGTGCGGCCCGCAGTGGCAAGCGCTTTCTGTTCGTTGGCACCAAGAAGCAGGCTTCTGAAGTGATTGCCCTGGAGGCCACCCGTTGCGGCGCCTCCTATGTCAATCAGCGCTGGCTTGGCGGCATGCTCACCAACTGGACCACGATGCGTGCTCGCATCGATCGGCTCAAGGATCTGGAGCGCATGGAAAGTTCTGGCGCCATCGCTATGCGTCCTAAGAAGGAAGCAGCTGTGCTGCGCCGTGAACTGGAGCGCCTGCAGAAGTATCTGGGTGGTTTGAAGAACATGCGCCGCCTGCCCGACGTTGTCGTGCTGGTCGATCAGCGCCGTGAAACCAACGCCGTGCTCGAAGCTCGCAAGCTTGATATTCCCTTGGTGTCCATGCTCGACACCAACTGCGATCCCGACCTCTGCGACGTGCCAATCCCCTGCAACGACGACGCCGTTCGTTCCGTGCAGCTGGTACTTGGCCGCCTTGCCGATGCCATCAACGAAGGCCGCCACGGAGCTCAAGATCAGGGCCGTGACGACGAGGGCTGATCCCCTTCCCTCTTATCGTTCACAACTTAGTAACCCGTACCCCATACCAACCCATGGCTGAGATTTCGGCAAAGCTGGTTAAAGAACTGCGCGATAAAACCGGCGCAGGAATGATGGACTGCAAGAAGGCGCTTTCTGAATGTGGTGGTGATGCCACCAAAGCCACCGAATGGCTGCGCCAGAAGGGCATTGCGACCGCTGAGAAAAAGGCTGGACGCACCGCCGCTGAAGGTGCCGTGGGCAGCTACATCCACACTGGCGCTCGTGTGGGCGTGCTGGTGGAGGTCAACTGCGAAACCGACTTCGTTGCCCGTGGCGACGTCTTCCAGGAATTGCTGCGCAATGTGGCCATGCAGATCGCTGCCTGTCCTGGTGTGGAATACGTAAGCACCGATCAGATTCCTGCTGAGATTTCTGAGCGCGAAAAGTCCATCGAGATGGGTCGTGATGATCTCGAGGGCAAACCAGAGCAGATGAAGGTCAAGATCGTTGAGGGCCGAATTGGCAAGCGCCTCAAGGAACTAGCCCTGCTAGATCAGCCTTTCATCAAAGACAGCGCTGTCACCGTGGCGGAGATGGTGAAGCAGGTGGCCGGCAAGGTAGGCGAAAACATCCAGGTGCGTCGCTTCACCCGCTTCACACTTGGTGAGGGCATTGAGGTGGAGAAATCTGATTTCGCGGCCGAAGTGGCAGCCATGAGCCAGACGGCCTGATCAGCAAGCTAGTGACCCCATTGGAGGCTGCCCATCAGCAGCTTGAGGATCTGGAATCCCAGCTGGGGGCCTCCAACCCCCAGCTCTATCGCCACTTGGCTCTCTATCTCCAGGTGCTCAGAGACGGCCTGTTGAACAGTGTTCAACAGGCTTGTTTTCATGTTGCGACCCAAGTGCATCCTGATCGTTACAGCGATCTGGATGGCAACAAGCGCCGGGTGCTGCATCGGCGCATCCGCAACCTGGTGCAGAGGGCTAGCAGCTTGCTCACAGTTGAGCAGACCGCCCACCTAGCCGCTCAGATAGCCAGAGAACACAACAAGCAACGCAGCCGCCAGCGCAGCAGGCTGCTGGCGGCCCTGGGAGGGGACGACTCTGAATCAGAGGAGCACGACCAGCTAGAGGAGACTCCAGCAAGGGGATCAATAAACCTTGGGATGGCCCTTCCGATTGGAGCTGACTTTCTCAGCCCCTCCAGCTTCACCCTCCGCCGCTCGGTTGAGCTGGCGGAGCCCAATAGCAATCACCCAGGGGCTGAGATCGAGGAAGTGGACGAGCAACTTGAAGAGGTAGATGGCCAGCAAGACCGTGAGGTGACGATGCGGGCCATGGCGGAAGCCTTCAGCGATTGGTTGGTGGAGCCGTCCAACCGGACTCCTACGCCATGGGACGGAGGGCGCCTACCTTCAGACCCTGCGCTGCTGCTCGCCTGGATCGCCGGCTTTGAGCAGGCTCTCAGCCGCCGTCTGCGCAATCTCTCCCACGCTCTCAACGTTGAGCTAATGCGACTTGGGATAACCACAACCTTGTTGCCTGTCAGCCTGCTTGATGCTGCTCTTGCAGCGCAACTGGAGAGCCTTGAAGCTCCAGCGAATCTGCTGCGCTTGCCTTTGCCCTTCGGCCCGGAGCCTGCAGCCGGTCGCCTTGAAGCTATAGCGGTGCTGCTCCGGCCTGCTGACCTGGAGCATTCCCTGCCCAAATTGCACACCTGTCGAACCCGGATCCAGCAGCACCGGCAGGAGGTGCGCAGAATGGCACAGCACTATCGCCGTCTTAGTCGGCGGGCTCAGGCATTAGAGGCGGAACAGCTGTGGCTGCAGGACATCAACCCAGCCCAGAGCCTGCCGAGCTGCCCGGACTAGAGGCCTGGCTGCGGGCTCTGCAGCAAGCCCTGCAGGTGGAGGCCGACCGGGGATTTATCGACCTAAAGGGCCGTCAAACCTGCTTCAGCAGCTTTGTGGTGCAGCAATTGCAACTGCGGCCGCAGGATCTGCCTGCCGAAGCCCTGCAGCGCTTACTTGATCTTTCAGCTGGTTTTCAGTCCTATGGCGAGTTGCCTCTAGCCAGGCGCCAGAGCCTTGTGCGAACGGCTAGGGAAAGGCTGCATGCCCTACGCCAGGCCCAGCAGCCAGTGCTGGCGGTGGCGCCACCCCGGCTGCGGCTGATATCAAACTCAACAGTCGCCGGCAAGGCCCCCAATTCAGCCAGCCTCAACGCCGATACGCCCCTCTCGGAAGTTCGCGGGGTTGGCCCCAAGACCGCCAGCTGTTTAGCCCAGCTCGGCTTACTGCTGGTGCGCGACCTGGTGCACTACTACCCGCGTGAGTATCTCGACTACGCCAATCTCGTGCGGGTCAACGGGCTCAAACCGGGAACCACCGCAACGATTGTGGCAACGGTGCGCCGCAGCCATGCCTTTGCCAGCCCGCGCAATCCCAATCTTTCGATTCTCGAACTTCACCTAGTCGATTGCACTGGGCGGATCAAGGTGACTCGCTTTTTTGCCGGGCAGCGCTTTTCCAGTCCTGGTTGGCTGAAATCCCAGCAACGCCTTTTTCCAGTTGGAGCCACCGTCGCGGTCAGTGGTCTGGTCAAGGAAACCCCCTATGGGCCGGCGTTTCAGGATCCGTTGATGGAGGTATTGGAGTCGCCCCAGTCACCGGTGCGCTCCGAAACGATCGGCAGGCTCCTGCCTGTCTACGGCCTCACTGAAGGATTGGGTGCAGACCGGCTGCGCCAGGTGGTCGAAGCCGTGATTCCCTTAGTTAGTAGCTGGCCAGATCCCCTGCCTGAGGCCCTGCGTCGCAGCCAGAAGCTGATGGGCCGCTCCGAAGCGCTTACCCAGATCCATGGGCCCAGCAGCCAGGAGCAGCTGCAGGCAAGCCGCCGCCGCTTGGTTTTTGATGAGTTTTTGCTGCTGCAGTTGGGCCTGGCCCGACGGCGCCGCCAACTGAGCCTGAGACCTGCTCCACCCCTGGCTTTGCCCCCTGGTGGCGAGGGCCTGGTGCAGAAATTTCTGACCATCCTGCCGTTTGGCCTTACCGGTGCCCAGCAAAGGGTGCTGGCTGAGATCCGCGCCGATCTGGCCCGCCCCCAGCCCATGGCCCGTTTGGTGCAAGGGGATGTGGGCAGTGGCAAAACCGTTGTTGCCCTGGCGTCCCTACTCACTGCGATCGAGGCGGGCTGCCAAGGGGCTCTGATGGCCCCTACCGAGGTGCTGGCCGAACAGCACTACCGCAAGCTGGCTGAATGGCTGCCCCAGTTGCACGTCACTTCAGCTCTTCTCACTGGCTCCACCCCAGCTCCGCGACGGCGCCAGCTGCTGCAGGATCTAGTCAACGGTCAGCTGCAACTGCTGGTGGGTACCCACGCCCTGCTGGAGGACCCAGTGCTGTTCGATCGGCTTGGTTTGGTTGTCGTTGATGAACAGCACCGCTTTGGGGTGCGCCAGCGCAATCGCTTACTGGCCAAAGGGCTGCAGCCCCATCTGCTGACGATGACGGCTACACCAATTCCTCGCACCCTGGCTCTGTCTCTTCATGGCGATCTGGATGTCAGCCAGATCGACGAATTACCCCCGGGACGCCAGCCAATCAGCACCAGCATGATCAAAGGCAGTCAGCGCCAGCGGGGCTATGAGCTGATCCGCGAGCAAGTGGCCCTTGGGCAGCGGGCCTATGTGGTGTTGCCGCTGGTGGAGGAGTCGGAGAAGCTCGAGCTGCGCTCGGCTGTGGAGGTGCACCGCCAGCTAAGTGAGGAGGAGTTTCCGGATTTAGCGGTGGGGCTATTGCATGGCCGGCTAAGCAGCGCTGAGAAGCAGGCTGCCATCGGCGCCTTCGCCAGCGGACAAACCCAGGTGCTTGTAAGCACCACGGTCGTGGAGGTGGGGGTTGATGTGCCGGAGGCCAGCGTGATGGTGATTGAACATGCTGAACGCTTCGGCCTTGCCCAGTTGCACCAGCTGCGGGGTCGAGTGGGGCGGGGAGCTGCCTCCTCCTACTGCCTGTTGATCAACGACAGCAGCAACGTGCTGGCCCGCCAGCGGCTTGAGGTGCTGGTGCGCACCAGCGATGGCTTTGAAATAGCCGAGATGGATCTGCGCCTGCGGGGGCCAGGCCAGGTATTAGGTACACGCCAGAGCGGCTTGCCTGATTTGGCACTAGCGAGTCTCACCGAAGATGGAACTGTGCTCGAAGAAGCCCGCGACGTAGCCCGCATGATCACAGCCGCTGATCCGGAATTACAGCAGCATCAGGGGTTAGCCCATGCCCTGGCTGAGCAGCGTCGCCGCCAGATGGATCAAGCGGCCCGGCTTAACTAGCCACCAAAACGCCCCAGGATGAGATGGCGAGCTGCCTACCTAGGCGGATAGGTAGTCGGAAACCTGCCCTGATAAATCACGCATAGAAGCAACAGCCCGACGCTCTAGACCGCGGGCAGTATCACGGCTGATACCAAGTTCGCGGGCCACCGCTGACAAGCTCAAAGCCGTCTCCTGGTCGATGCCGTAACGCATCTTCAGTAATTGGGCTTCCTGTTCAGGCAGCTGATCCAGCAACTTACGGATATTGCTCTTGAGGCAATTTTCTAGGGCTAATTGATCTGGCTGAACCCCGTCGCAGGCTACTTTGTCAAGCAGATTGATGGCTTCCCCTTCGGCTGTGGTGTAATCGCAGCTGAGCGGCTGAACGGCTCGAAACATCAGCTCCTCTACGTCCAGTTCAGACATGCCTACGGCTGAAGCAAGCTCATGAAGCCTGGGCGGACGGCCTAATAGCTGGGTAAGCTCTCGCTGACAGCGTTTGAGCTTGCTGAGGGCGGCCGTTATTGGTGCTGGTAGGCGAATCGTGCGGCTCTTGTTCTTGATTGCTTGAGTGATCCCCTCCCGTATCCACCAGTAGGCGTAGGTAGAAAACTTATATCCACGACTGGGATCAAATTTTTCCACGCCTCGCACCAGGCCAATCGTGCCTTCCTGGATCAGATCTGCAAGCTCAAAGCTGCTGTTGGTGTAGTTCTTGGCGATTGACACCACCAAGCGCAGATTCGCCGACACCATTCTTTCCTTGGCCTGCCTGCCATCTCGGATCCTGGCTTGAAGCTCATCTTTTTCCAGATCGGCAGCAACAGCAAACTCTTGGTCATTAGGGGCAACCCCGCCAGCCCTCAAGGTGAGCTCCTCGCGAACCTCATCGAGTGCGACCAGTTGTTGAACTTGGCGCCCAAGGGTGATCTCCTGCTCGGCGCTCAACAACGGCACCCTGCTGATGTCGCGCATGTAGGAGCGCAACAAATCTCGGCCATGGCTGCCATCTAGGGGGTGATCGCCGCTCAAAACGAAGCGAGTGGGCATGGGCGAGGTCTGGGTGATCGTCAGAGTTTCGAAAACTTAAGAGCTGGATACCCTGATCTGCCGGTCACCTCTGGCTTTGCTGCCCAGCTTGAATGGCAAAGCCTGACTGCAGCTCCTTTGCGCCCCTGGAATTCCATTCCGATTACTGAGGTTGATGAGCCGCTGCAGAAAATCCCAACGGCCTTGCTGCGGCTCGAACCCCATCCCTACGCGGCCCTGGGAGCGCCCTATGGGCCTGATGCATCTCCATTTCGGCTGCGGCAGGGGGTGGTCACCCGTCTGCTGCAAGCCCAGCAGGAGCTGCAGAAGGAGCAACCTGGCTGGAGCTTGGCGATTTTTGATGCCTGGAGGCCCGTGGCCGTGCAGCGCTTCATGGTGCGCCACTCCCTAGTGGCCGAGTGTGGCCGAATCGGCATCAACCCCGACCATCCCTCCCCAGAGCGAGATCGGGCAGAGGCTGCCGTGGGCCGCTTCTGGGCCCCTCCCAGCGATGATCCGGCCACCCCACCACCCCACAGCACCGGAGCCGCCGTGGATCTCACCCTTGCTGATGCTGGCGGCCAGGCCCTGGCGATGGGGGGAGAGATCGATGCAATTGGCAGGGTTTCCGAACCCTTATTTCATCAAGCTGCCGCCTTGGCTGATTCCAGCAGCCCTGCCGCTACCTGGCACCAGCGGCGCCAGTTGCTGGCCAGGGTGATGGCTGGGGCAGGATTTGAGCAGCACCCCAACGAGTGGTGGCACTTCAGCTGGGGGGATCAGCTGTGGGCCTGGCGTAGCGGGGCCAGGGAGGCCTTTTATGGACGAGTAGGTGATTCGGCCAGTTCCCGGCTCAGCTGAGCGGCCTGTTCCGGGCTCAGCAACTGGCGGCTTACGCAGCGGCTGAGGGTTTTGGCTGTCATCTCCAGCTGAATCTGGCGTAGGCGTGCCAGCACGGCATCACCCTGGTCCGAAAAGGGCTGCAGTTGCTGCTGAAAGGCGGTTCGAATCCGCTCCGAATCGCAAGTGCTCAGATCGGGGTCGTAGAGCGTTTGGCGTGAGGCAGGTGGTGGTGACTGTTGGCGGCCCTGAGCCAAGAGGGGAGCCCTTATCAAGGCCACCTGAAATATGAAGGGGAGGAACAGGGCAAAGCGGGCCCAGCTCATCCAGCCGCTGCTTCTAGCCATTGCTGCACCGTGTCACGGCCACTGTTGACCACAAAATCACCAAAGCTGCGGCGGCCGCCAGCACTCTGCCAAGCCTTCAGAAGCGGTTCGAGAGTTGTTTCTAAATCATCCAGCGGCATTTTCTCTAGGTAGGGCTCCGCTAATCGGCTGAGGTTGGGGGTGCCCCCCAGCCACAACTGATATTGGTCGACACCACTGCCAACCAGTCCGATCTCAGCCATATAGGGGCGGGCGCAGCCATTAGGGCAGCCGGTCATGCGCACTAGCACCGACCGGGAAATCTCAAGGCGCTTGAGCTGGGCTTCAAGCCGCTCCAGGACGCTTGGCAGGATGCGCTCAGCTTCCGTAACAGCGAGACCACATAGGGGCAGGGCCGGACAGGCCAGTGCGTGCCGCTGCAGCGGTGCAGGTGCTTCCGGTGCGCCCATACCAAGCTCTGCCAAGGCAGCACGGATGGTGGAACGCTGGGAGGTGCCGATGTTGCAGAGCAGCAGATCCTGGTTGGGGGTGAGTCGCACCTCCAGCTTGTAGGTGTCGACCAGTCGACGTAAACCACTCTTGAACTCACCGGAAAGGCGTCCGCACAGCACCGGCAGGCCCACAAACCAGAGGCCACGGCTCTGGCGATGCCAGCCGAGGTAATCCTCGAGTTTGGTTTTTGGCTCTAGCCGCATCGCCTTGATCGGGTGGGCGAAATAGCGCTCCTTCAGCTCCTGACGAAACCAGTCGACACCCCGGTCGTGGATCAAATACTTCATCCGGGCATGACGCCGTTGCTCCCGGTCGCCGTGGTCCCGCTGGAGGGCGACGATCGCCTGCAGCAGTTCAAGCACGTGCCCATAGGCCACATAGCCGAGGCGGTCCGCTGTACGAGCGAAGGTCTCCTCCTTGTTGTGGGTGCGGCCCATGCCACCACCTACGTAAACGTTGCAGCCGAGGGGGCTGCCTTGGGGGTCACAGAACAGCACCAAGCCGATGTCCTGGGTCAGCAGGTCCACCGAGTTGTCGCCGGGAACGGTGACCGCAACCTTGAATTTTCTTGGCAGGTAGGTGCCGCCATAGAGCGGTTCGGCCGCATCACCGCTGAAGACAGCACCCTCCTGCTGCAGTGCCTTGATTTTGGCTACCGCCGGACTGGGCTTGATCCTGTAGCTGAGCTCACCATCAACCCAGAGGTCGAGGTAGGAACCCTCAGCCGCCTGGGGAGCGAGCAAATCAGCGATGTCGTCGGCAAGCTTGCGGGCTGCCGGGTAAGACCCCTTTTCAAAGGGTGCTGCCGGGGCCATCACATTGCGGTTGATATCGCCACAGGCAGCCAGGGTCGAGCCCAGCTCGCGCACGATCGTGCCAATCACCTCTTTGAGGTTCTCCTTTCGGACGCCATGCATTTGAAATGCCTGGCGAGTGGTGACCCGCAAGCTGCCGTTGCCCAGCCGGTCTGCAAGCTCGTCTATCGCCAGAAAGAGAGTCCCAGGTACTCGGCCACCGGGATTGCGCAGCCGGAGCATCATCTGCCAATCCTTCTCCGCGCCCTTGCGTCGGTTTTCGCGGTTGTCCTGCTGGTAACTGCCGTGGAACTTCAGGATCTGGACAGCACCTTCCGTGAAATTGGCGGAGTCGTTGCCGAGCTCCGTTAGCAATGGCTCTTTCAGGTGGCCACTGCTGGCCTTGAGCTGCTCAAATTTGGAGGCGGCCGGCTTGACTTCGGGCATCAGGTCCTTTGCACAACGCTCAGCACATCAATGAAGCTAGCGAACGGCGTTCAATACAGTCGTCCTGTGTTGCCCTGCCGCCGTGTCGACTTTTTTGCTCGAAATCGGCACTGAGGAACTTCCGGCCGATTTTGCGCGGCTAGCCCTGCCCCAGCTGGAGCAGTTAGTGGGCCGCGATCTCGCCACCTTGAGGCTTAGTCACGCCGGCATCTACTGCACAAGTACGCCCCGCCGGTTGGTGGTCAGCGTGACTGGGCTGCCGCATCGCCAGCCAGACCTGGAGGAGGAGCGCAAGGGCCCTCCCCAGGCCCAGGCCCTAAAGGATGGCGAGCCAACTGCTGCAGCCCTTGGCTTTGCGAGACGCTGTGGCGTCGCTCCAGAGGCCCTGGAAATTCGTGACACGCCTAAGGGGCCCTTTTTATTTGCCAGCTGCCTCGAACCAGGGCAGTCCACCACCGATGTGCTGGCAACCCAGGTACCCCTCTGGATTGAGGCCCTGCAGGGACGCCGCTTCATGCGCTGGGGGGAGGGGGAGAGTCGCTTCTCCAGGCCAGTTCGGTGGCTTGTGGCTCTGCTCGATGCCGAGCTGGTGCCAGTAAGCCTCATGGGCAGTGATCCGGTAGTGACGGCGGGCCGGGAGAGCCGGGGCCACCGCCTGCATAAGGCCAGTGTCACCATTCCTAGCGCCGAGGCCCATACCAATCTGCTGGCCGCAGCCGGGGTGGAGGTTGATCGCGATCGCCGTGGAGCTCTGATCCGCAGCGCTGTTGAGGCTGCAGCCTCAACCCACAACGCCGATGCCGATCTGCCCGAGGCGCTCTTCCAGGAACTGATTGACCTGGTCGAATCACCCACCTTGCTGGAGGGTCATTTCGACGAGCACTATCTAGGCCTACCAGCCGAGGTGCTCAGCACCGTGATGCGCTCGCACCAACGCTATGTGCCCCTTTATGCGAAGGGCCATAACCTTGATCCCCTGGCCCTTGATGCTCGAGCAAGCCTGCTGCCACGCTTTTTGTGCGTCAGCAACGCCCTGCCCGAAGCCGCTGCCAACGTGGCGCGTGGCAACGAGCGGGTGCTGAAGGCTCGTCTGGCCGACGCTGAATTCTTTGTAAGGGCTGACCGCAATATCGCCAGTATTGATCGCAGGTCTCAGCTAGAGCGTGTCACCTTCGCTGAGGGCTTGGGCTCCCTGCTAGATCGCACTGAGCGGCTCGAATGGTGCACCGACGTCCTACTTGAGCAGCTCGAGCTCTCCTCTAGTTGTGGCAGCCATGCCCGTCGGGCGGCCCATCTCTGCAAACACGACCTTGTCAGCCAGATGGTGGGTGAATTCCCAGAGCTGCAGGGGGCAATGGGGGGAAAATACCTGGTGGCAGAGGGAGAGCCCTATCAGGTAGGCCTAGCTGTGCTGGAGCACTACTTACCCCGTGGTGCGGGCGACGCCCTACCAAGCTCCGATGCGGGAGCTGTTGTCGCCTTAGCTGAGCGTCTGGAGTTGCTCTTAAGCATTTACGCCAAGGGCGAACGTCCTACCGGCTCCTCCGATCCCTACGCCCTGCGCCGTGCGGGCCAAGGCCTGCTGCAGATTTTGTGGAAGAAGGGCTGGCGCCTGGATCTGCTCGCCCTGTTGCAGCGCTCATGTCAGCACTGGGCTGAGCTGCTGCCCCACTTCACCGTGGATGCGCAGGGATTAACCACTGAGCTCGCCGACTTTCTGCGCCAGCGACTGGTGAGCCTGCTTGAGGAAGGTGGGATGGATATCGACTTAGTACAAGCGGTGGCTGGGCAAACTGGAGATCAAGGACGGGTGCTTTCCGATCCAGAGGATGCACGCCAACGTGTTGCCCTGCTTATGGAGCTGCGCAGCTCAGGTCAGTTGGCAGCGGTACAGGCGGTAGTTACCCGTGCTGCGCGGCTCGCAAACCAGGCCGATCTGCCAAGCAGCGTGCTCAGTGCCGCGGCAGTAGTCGATCCTGACCTATTCGAAAAAAGCAGTGAGGCAGCCATGTTGGCAGTGCTCAACAAGCTTGAGCCCTTCGCCACCAGTAGCGCCAACGATCGCTACCGCAACCTGGCTAGCGGTCTTTCGGCTGGCGCCCCAGCCCTGGCGGCCTTCTTTGATGGCGAGCTGAGCGTGATGGTGATGGCTGAAGATGGAGCGGTACGCAAAAACCGTCTCCATTTGCTGGGGGTGCTGCGCAATCAAGCTGCCGTATTGGCTGACTTCAGTCGCATCATGGGATGAGATTCCCGTAGAGTGTTGGCCTGTTATTGAACAAAATGCCTCTCCAAATTGAGGGTAATAATTGAGTTTACTTCCATCGCCACAGGCCCAATCGCCACAGGCTCAATTGGGACTGACACCTTCACCACAGGCCACGCCCGCGATTTCCCCCCGCCGCCGAGATTTTCAGCTCGAGGCCTTTCGCCAAGGCGATGACCGTATCGCCAGCTGGCAGCTAATCAATACCCTCCTGCCGACAGCCCTGCTTTGGGTATCCGTACCCACACTCGCTGCCGCTGGGCCTGCCCTACGACTACTGCTGCTGCCAGTGCTGCTGCTACTAGTCCTCTTTTCGGCGCGCTCATTCGCGCTAATGCACGATTGCGGTCACGAATCTCTTTTCAAAACTCGCTGGTTAAACAGGCCCGTTGGTTTTCTCCTGGGTTGCTTAAATGCAATCCCCCAACATCCCTGGTCCCGTGGCCACGCTTTTCACCATAAACACAATGGAAACTGGGATCGCTACCGGGGCCCATCTGCGCTGCTGACCCTTAGCGACTACCTGGCCCTATCACCAAGCCAACGCTGGTTTTATGGACTTAGTCGCCACCCTCTGATGCTTTTTCCAGGTGGTTGCTACTACCTACTGGTTCGGCCAAGGCTTGAGCTTGTGCTCGGTGTAGCTGAATGGCTGACATCTATGGCAGCCCACCTAGGCCAAAATGGGATAGCTGGCCTTGCCGAGCTGCCAGAGCTGAGCCGTAATTTTCGCTCCAGCCATTGGTACACCTCGGCTGAGTGCATAGATCTTTTTGCTAATAATCTAGTGGTGCTCACTAGTTGGTGGCTGATGGGATCCTGGCTTGGCTATGGCCTGTTTTGGAGCTGCTATCTATTTGTAATGACTTTGTCGGCAGCATTATTTCTCTGCATCTTTTTCGTCCAACACAATTTTGCAGATTCCTATGCCAGCGGCAACGAAGGGTGGGACTATCAGCGCGGCGCCCTAGAAGGTAGTAGTAACTTGGAAATGCCAGCAATACTCAACTGGTTTTGGGCAGACATCTCCTTCCACAGCATTCATCACCTCTGCGAAAGAATTCCTAATTACCGCCTGCGGGCTTGCCACGAAGCCAATGCGGCGCTACTTGAAGATTGCACGCGATTACGCCTAGAAGATTTCCCCAGCAGCTTTAGATACGTTCTGTGGAATTCAGATGCAAAAAAATTGCTCACATTGACCGAAGCCAATGTGAGCGTTGCAAACTACTAAACAAAATTCCTAAGTAAATAATCTAATCGGAATCAATCCTTTGCAGCAAGTGCCGGTTCGCGATCCAGGTCAAGCTCTGCGTTATTTGTAGAAATTGCGTTAGTTTTGCGAGATTTAACCCCAACCTTGATGCCACCTTTAATGGTGCTGACAGCCAACATGGCATTGACTTCAGCATCGCCGCGCACTGCGCTATCTACAGGCTTGTAGCCCTGGGGAGCAAGGGCATTGCCCCTAAGCACCGAGCCCAAGGTGAGCAAAGTGAGTTTCAGCTGCTGCCACGGATTCATCATTACCACCCGCTTGTAGAGGTAACTGTCGAAGGTGAGTCGCTGCACATCCTTGTCGTCGCACATTTCGACAAATGCTTCACGAGCAGCATCGTTACGGTAGAAAATATTTTGGAGAATCTCAAGCACTTTATAGGTGGCGCCGTATTGGCGATCCCATTTCTTCAGATACTTTTTGAGATCTGCCTCCGTAGGAACCTTGGCACCACCGGCACTAGATTCAACAATCTGTTCTGCGCACATGCGGCCGCTTTTGGCTGCAAAATAAATGCCCTCGCCAGAGCTCTTGGTGACATAGCCAGCAGCATCGCCAACTAGAGCCATGCGGCCAACCACCCGACGGGGACGGGGATGTTCCGGGATCGGATGAGCTTCGACTTTGATCACTTCGCCATTAACCAGCCGCTTTTTGGCCCGTTCGCGGATGCCTTCCTGAAGTCCCTTGATCAGCCCTTGGTTTTGTTGCATGGTTCCAGTACCAACCGCCACGTGGTCGTACTTGGGAAACACCCAGGCA
Organism: Cyanobium sp. L1E-Cus; assembly: GCF_024345755.1. Lineage (NCBI taxonomy): Bacteria > Bacillati > Cyanobacteriota > Cyanophyceae > Synechococcales > Prochlorococcaceae > Cyanobium > Cyanobium sp. L1E-Cus. Next base: position 138,478 of record NZ_JAGQBS010000002.1, read on the forward strand.
TAAAAGTCAGGGGATACATCAGTACCCACATACATCTCAGCCAGGTTTTCGTAGTACTTCATCTCCTCGGCAGGCAGCCTGATGCGCTCCTGGAAGGCAATGGCTACGTTGTAGTCGCCGGCATCCATAGCCTTGGCAACTCGACTGTTGGCTCCATCAGCCCCCACAATCAAATCAACTTCAAGAGTCTTGGTTTCTCCAGTTGCTTCTCCGGCACCATAATCGGAGTAAGTAAGAGTATAGGGGCCCTGTCGTTTAGCACCCGTATCAATTTTGGTAACCAAGCCGTTCACAAGCTGGGCACCTAGTTCGGCAGCTCGGTTGCGGAGAAAGGCGTCCATAACCTCCCTGCGGCACATGCCAATATACTCATTCTCATTTTCTAAGTTAATATCTACCTCCCTATTTGAGGGGGAGATCATCTTCATGTTGCGCACCTTGCGGTCGATGATCGACTCAGGCAAGTCAAACTCCTCAACCATACATAGCGGAATGGCACCGCCGCATGGCTTGGCGTTGTCAAGCTTGCGCTCAAAAATCCAGGTTTGAATACCGGCCTTGGCAAGCACCTCAGCCGCACAGGATCCACTGGGGCCGCCACCCACAACCGCGACTCGCAACATCAAAAAAACGCTCCGCCAAGATGGATGCTTCTGGGAAGCTAACACCGATAACCGGTCGGGTGGTGGGCAATCCGACCTCCCCGCCTAGGATCTTCATTGCTTGTGTTTAGGAAGATTGATCGGTGCCAGGCAGGGAACCCGCGTGACGCATCGCAATTCCCGCAGGCCAGGCCAACCCCTAGCCATGGGGGACATTCCTGTCGCCCGCCGCACCAGCACGCCTTCAGCCAAAGCAAACCGCTGGCTACTAGGGGTCAGCGTGGGCACAGGTTCGCTTTTGATAGCCCTTGCCCTAGTTGTGCTTTGGCGCCCAGGGCCGCTGCAGCGCCTGTTAGCCCCACCGCCAGTAAGGGGACTAAACGCCCGCACAGGCCTTGATGGGCGCCTGCTGGGCCATTTTCCCTACGGCGAGCTGGCCGCTTCCAAACGTGTGGCGATTGCCCCTGGGCTAAGCCTGCACCACGACGCAGCAGCAGCGCTTCTGTCCATGCAGCGTGATGCAGCCAGTAGCGGGGTCGAGTTAGTGGTGCTGAGCGCCTTCCGATCCCATACGCTTCAAAAAGAAATCTTTTTTGATGTGAAATCGGATCGCAACCAGAGCGCTCGAGAAAGGGCGATGGTTAGCGCCCCGCCAGGGTTTTCTGAGCACAGCACCGGCTTCGCCATCGATCTCGGCGATGGCCTGGCACCAGCCACCAACCTCTCACCAGACTTCGACCAAACCGCAGCCTATGCCTGGCTGCAGGCCAATGCTGCTCGCTATCACTTCACCCTCTCCTTCCCCAGGGGTAATTCCCAGGGGGTGAGTTACGAGCCCTGGCATTGGCGATTCGAGGGCAGCGCCGAGGCCCTGCAGTTGTTTGAGCCCGCCCAGCGGTTGGCGCGCTGATGACTATTCCGGAACTTCTGGCCCCTGCGGGTAATTGGCAGGCCCTGCGCGCCGCGGTAGCAAATGGCGCCGACGCTGTTTATTTCGGTGTGGAGACATTTAACGCCCGCATGCGGGCCGCCAATTTTGGGCAGGAGGAATTACCAGAACTCATGCACTGGCTGCATCGGCGGGGTGTGAAGGGATTTCTCACCGTCAATGTGCTCGTGTTCAGCGATGAGCTGGTTGAGGCGGCAAGCTTGATCAGGGCTGCGGCTGCGGCCCATGTCGATGCCCTAATTGTTCAGGACGTTGGCCTGGCCCGCTTGGCGCGCAGGGTGGCGCCCGAACTGGCTGTGCACGGATCTACCCAGATGTCGATCACCAGCGCCGCAGGGGTTGCCATGGCCGCGGAGCTTGGTTGTGCCCGGGTCGTGCTTGCACGGGAGCTGACTCTCACCGACCTAGGCCGCTTGCAAAGTCAGCTGCAGCAGCGCCAGTTAGCCATGCCCCTAGAAGTGTTTGTGCATGGCGCACTATGCGTTGCCTATTCGGGCCAGTGCCTCACCAGCGAAGCCCTGGGCCAGCGCAGTGCCAACCGGGGCGAGTGTGCCCAGGCGTGCCGCTTGCCCTACCAGCTGATTGTTGACGGCGAAGAACGCGATCTTCAAGACCAGCGATATCTGCTCTCACCCCAGGATCTATCAGCCTGGGAGCTTTTGCCCCAGCTCGAGCAGATCGGCATCGCCAGCCTCAAGATCGAGGGGCGTCTTAAGGACGCCACCTACGTGGCAGCAGTTACCGATGCCTACCGGCAAGGACTCGATCGTTTAACAGAGGGCCTACCCAGCGCGCCCCAGTCAGCTGAGCAGAAGCGATCTCTGGAGTTGAGCTTCTCGCGGGGGCTTTCCACAGGGTGGTTGGGGGGCCTCGACCACCAGGCGCTCGTGCACGGCCGCTGGAGCAAGAAGCGTGGCCCGCAGATTGGGTTATTCGAGCGCCTCAGTTCAGACGGCTGGTGGATCATCCAGACGCAGGCGGATCTGAAACCAGGCGATGGCCTGGTGTTTGAGGCCCCAGGATATGGCCCCCTGGAGGCACCAGCCGAAATTGGCGGCCGGCTGATGGCTGTGCAGCAGCGCCCGATGGGCCGGCTAGCCGTACGGCTTGGCCCTGGACGGATCGAAGCCCGTGGGCTGTCAGCGGGTAGCCTCTGCTGGCTCACCAGCGATCCCGCCCTTGAAGGTCAATGGCAGCGGATGGCCGGCCAGGCAACTCCGGAATGCAGCCGAGGCTTGCGGCTTCGCCTGCAAGGAAGGCTTGGCGAGCCCTTGGAGCTGCTGGTTGAGTGGGCAGAGGGGCTCGATCCAGCAGTAACTGCGCAAATAAAGCTGCTCTCCGCCTCGGTCCTGCAGGCAGCCAGCGAGCAAGCGCTAGACACCCCCAGACTTCAAACCCAGCTGGGGCGCCTTGGCGGCACCTGCTGGAAGTTGGAGCGCCTTGAGCCTGCTCTCGAGGGAGCGCTTTTTCTGCCGATAGCCCAGCTCAACAAGTTGCGCCGCGAGCTAGTTGAGGCGCTAGCCGCAATTGAGCCTGGCCTCGGCGGCTCGCAGGCCCCCTTGGCAGGGGACACAACTGATTTCACCGAGTTACTGCAGGTTCTTTCAATCCCTGCCCATGCTTCGCCCCTATCTGGGCCTGGTTCGGGCACGGCTGTGAATTCGGAGCCGCAGTTGGTTGTGCTGGTGCGCAGCCTTGAGCAATTGAAGGCCCTGCGGGATCAACCAGTTGCGTCAGTGGTTGCTGACCTAGATCAACCGGCCGAACTGCGCGAGGCCGTGGCAATCGGCCGTGGCTGCTGGCCTGGAGGCATCTGGCTGGCTGGGGCTCGGATCACACGGACTGATGAGCGCTGGACCCTGGAGCCCCTGGTGCGGGCGGCTCCCGATGGCTACCTGGTGCGCAATGCCGACCAGCTCGAGGTGCTCACACCCCTTGCTCCCTGCTGTGGCGATTTTTCTTTGAATGTTGCCAATCCACTTTCCGCCGCGTGGTTTCTGGACCATTGGAAGCTGCAGCGAATCACCGCCAGCTACGACCTTGACCTCAAGCAAATGCTGGCCCTGGTGCGGGGCTGCCCCCCCGGGCAGGTTGAGGTAACGGCCCACCAGCACATGCCCCTGTTCCACATGGAGCACTGCCTGTTTTGCGCCTTCCTATCCGACGGGCACGACCACACCGACTGCGGCCGCCCTTGCGAAAAGCACACGGTGCTTCTGCGTGATCGCAGCGGCAGTGAGCACCCGCTGCGGGCTGATCTTGGCTGCCGTAACACCTTGTTTAATGGCCGAGCTCAGACAGCTGCTGAGGCCCTGCCGCAGTTGATGCGTGCTGGGGTGAGGCAGTTCCGAATTGAGTTGCTGCAGGAATCAGCGGCCGAGAGCCAGCATCGGGTGCAGCAATATTCAGCGGCACTGCGTGGTGAGATCAGCGGACGCAGCCTCTGGCAGCAGGAACAGTTGGACAGCCGTCTTGGCGTGACCCGCGGCAGCCTCAAAAGCGGTAGGGGTGTGGGATAGAGTTGGATCATGGCTTAAAGTCTGCGTAAACGTTCCATCAAACGTTCCGTCTACATAAACTTCAAGTCAACAGATTCCATTCAACGTAAAAGTAGGGTTTTATTTGTATGAGCGGTGCACACCCAGGTACGCCGATTCGCAACATTGCGATCATTGCCCACGTTGACCATGGCAAAACCACATTGGTGGATGCCATGCTCACCCAATCGGGCATCTTCCGCGAGGGAGAGGCGGTTCCAACCTGTGTGATGGACTCGAACGATCTTGAGCGTGAGCGCGGGATCACAATTCTTTCCAAAAATACCGCTGTCGATTACGAAGGAATTCGTATCAACATCGTTGACACCCCTGGGCACGCAGATTTTGGCGGCGAGGTAGAGCGGGTTCTCGGCATGGTTGATGGCTGCCTGCTGATCGTTGATGCCAACGAGGGGCCCATGCCCCAGACCCGATTTGTGCTTAAAAAGGCCCTCGAGAAAGGGCTACGTCCAATCGTTTTCGTAAACAAGATTGACCGGGCCCGAGTTGACCCCGAGGTGGCTGTCGACAAGGTTCTCGACTTGTTCCTTGAGCTGGGTGCCGACGACGATCAGTGCGATTTCCCCTATTTGTTTGGGAGTGGCATGGGCGGCTACGCCAAGCCAGACATGAAAACCGAGAGTGACAATATGAAGCCGCTCTTCGATGCAATCCTGCGGCACGTTCCGCCCCCGGTTGGCGATCCCGAGAAGCCGCTACAGCTTCAAGTCACCACTTTGGACTACTCCGACTTTTTGGGTCGGATCATGATTGGTCGCATCCACAACGGCACAATCAGGGCTGGCCAACCTGCTGCCCTCATCCGTGACGATGGCAGCATCAAGCGCAGCCGCATCAGCAAGTTGCTTGGCTTCCAGGGACTGCAGCGGGTTGAGATTGAGCAGGCCAGCGCTGGCGATCTCGTGGCCGTGGCCGGCTTTGACGAGGTCAATATTGGTGAGACGATTGCCTGCCCCGATCACCCTGAGGCCCTGCCGCTGATTCGGGTTGACGAACCCACCCTGCAGATGACTTTCGTCATCAATGACTCTCCCTTCGCTGGCAAGGAGGGCAAATTCGTGACCAGCCGTCAGGTGCGCGATCGCCTACAGAAAGAGCTGCTCACCAACGTCGCCCTACGGGTAGAGGACACCGACTCACCGGATCGCTGGGCGGTCAGCGGCCGTGGTGAATTACACCTGGGCATCCTGATCGAAACGATGCGACGCGAAGGTTATGAGTTCCAAGTATCTCAGCCCCAAGTGATTTTCCGCACCATTGATGGCACCCCATCAGAGCCCTACGAAACCTTGGTTTTGGATGTGCCTGAGGAATCTGTGGGCGGCTGCATTGAAAAGCTCGGCGTCCGCAAGGCCGAGATGCAGAACATGGAAAATACAAACGACGGACGCACCCAGCTTGAGTTTGTGGTGCCAGCTCGCGGCCTGATTGGCTTCCGAGGCGAATTCATTCGAGCCACAAGGGGCGAGGGGATCATGAGCCACTCCTTCCTCGACTACAGGCCGATGCAGGGAGACATGGAAAACCGCCGGAATGGTGTGTTGATTGCCTTTGAAGAAGGCACAGCCACCTTCTATGCACTGAAGGGCGCGGAAGATCGCGGCCAGTTCTTTATTACGCCTAGTACCAAAGTCTACAAGGGGATGATTGTTGGTGAACACAACCGACCACCCGACCTAGAGCTCAACGTTTGCAAAGCAAAGCAGGTGACCAACATCCGCTCAGCTGGTGCAGAGGTGCTCGACACCCTGCAGGCACCTATCCAGATGACCCTGGAGCGTGCTCTTGAGTACATCGGACCCGATGAAATGCTTGAGGTCACACCCCAATCGATCAGGCTTCGCAAACTGCCTTCCAAAAAGGCCGCTAAGCGCTGATCAGTGCTCCCGAATTCTGAGCAGCAGTTTTTAAGCGAAGAGCAGGAATTATTGGCCGACACCCGCTTGGGCGAGGCCATATGCTTTTTTAACAGCGCTGAGTGGTATCCCTGCCACGACGGCTTCGAAGCCCTTTGGCATGAGACCGCTGGCCCTATGAGGCCGGTTTTGCAAGGAATTCTGCAGATCGCCGTGGCTGAACTGCACCTTGAACGGGGTAACTACCGCGGAGCCACAATTTTGATGGGTGAGGGTCTCGGCCGCCTTAAGGCTTGTCCGCCTAACTCCCTAGGCATAGATATAGCCGCCTTGATCGACTCATCTATGCAGCGTCTGGTGGCGTTGCAGCAGCAGAGGTCAATTGAGGGCTTGGAATCGCCCAGATTGGTTGGGAAAGCGCCCCAAAACCCTTCTGTAGATTAAAAATTACGCCATGTCCCATACCCAACTGTTGCTATATCCCCTTGTGCGCTCCGCGCTCTTGCGGCTGACGGCCCTGTCCCTTTTCCTCTCGGCAATGTTGGCCCCTGCACTTGCAGTCCCCGCAGTGGTGACTCCCACCAGCGGGCTGGTAACAATTGAATCCGACCTCCAAAAGGCCGATAACAGCACCGGGGTTGTGACAGCAACCGGCAATGTGCGCATCGTTTACCCCGACCAACAGGTTGTAGCGACGGCCCGTCAGGCCCAATACTTCAGTCGTGAGGGCAGGCTGGTGCTCAGCGGTGATGTGGATGTAATTCAAGATGCGGGTCACAGCATCCAGGCTGAAAGGCTGGTGTATCTGGTGGAGAGGGAGCGGATCGTGGCTGAGCCGGCCCCTGGTCAGCAAGTGATCACCCACTACCGAATCAATGCTCCTACAGCAAAGGAAGGCCTGATGCCATGAGTCTTGAGCTCGTAAATGTGGCGCTGGCCATCGGCGGCCGACTGCTGGTCAACCACGTATCCCTACAGCTTGAGCCAGGTGAAGTAGTGGGCCTGCTTGGTCCCAACGGGGCGGGCAAAACCACCACTTTTGGTTTGGTGACTGGCTTATTGCGCCCCGACTCCGGCCAGGTGTTGATGGATGGCAAGGCAATCGAAAAACTGCCCATGCCCCAACGGGCCCGCCTAGGTATTGGCTACCTGCCGCAGGAGCCCAGCGTCTTTCGCCAGCTGAGTGTGCGTGACAACCTGAGCCTTGCCCTGCAGGAAAGTGCCACCCCGATGGAGCTGAGGCGTCAGCGCCTCAATGGCTTAATCGAGGATTTTCACCTCAGCGAGTTTCAAAACCGCAAGGGATATCAGTTGTCCGGAGGCGAGCGGCGGCGCTGCGAAGTTGCCCGGGCATTGGCCGTGGGTATTGAGGGTCCCCGCTACCTGCTACTTGATGAGCCTTTTGCGGGAGTCGATCCAATCGCGGTATCGGATCTGCAGCAGTTAATCCACCAGCTCAAGGAGCGGGGCATGGGTCTGCTGATTACAGACCACAACGTGCGAGAAACCCTGGCAATCACCGATCGGGCCTACATCCTTTCTGAGGGATCGATTTTGGCTGCCGGCAGCTCTCAGCAGGTGGGTTCCGATCCCCTGGTCCGCCGCCATTACCTCGGAGAATCCTTCCAGCTATGAGTTGGTCACACCGCGCACGCCAGCAGCTGCTGACCCCTTGGCGCCAGCTACCCCTGCTGGATCGCTGGCTCCTAGCCGAACTGATCGGCCCCCTGATTTTCGGTGTAGCCGCATTCACCGCCGTATCCCTTTCAGTGGGTGCCGTATTCGAGCTTGTCCGCCGGGTTGCGGAATCGGGGTTGCCCCTAGATGTGGCCGTGCGGGTGCTGGTGCTGGAGATGCCCTCCTTTCTGGTGCTCTCCTTCCCAATGGCCACGCTGATGGCCACCTTGCTCACCTATTCAAAGCTTTCAGGCAACAGTGAGCTCACCGCCCTTCGAAGTGTTGGTGTTGCCACTTGGCGAATGGTGGTGCCCGCCGTAGCCATCGCTCTTGTGATGACCATGCTCACCTTCACCTTCAACGAGGCAATCGTGCCGCGCACCTTGTTCGAGGCTAAAAACACCCTCAACAGAGCGATTGGCCGTGCCGTGGCTGGCGAACAGAAAGACAACGTCATGTTCTCTAAATACGGCGAGATACAGGCTGAAGACGGCAGCACGGAGCGGGGCCTTACCCACTTTTTCTACGCCCAACGCTTCAATAAAGGGGTGATGGAGAGGGTCACCCTGCTTGACCTTTCACGCCGAGGTCAACGGGTGCTGCTCAGTGCCGATCGGGCCCGCTGGAGCGAGGCCGAGGCCCAGTGGGAATTCCTTGATGGCCATGTCTTTGGAGTCACGGAGGGATCGGAAAGCTCCACCACTTCAGCTGATTTCGACCGCTATCTATATCCCCTTGGTAGTCAGCCACTCCAGGTTGCCAAGCTGCCAAAGGATTCCAATTCAATGACAATCGGCCAAGCGCGAACCGCCGAGCGCCTGCTCAGAGAGGCCAGTGATCTGCAGGGTGCCCGCAAGCTTCGAGTTCGCATCCAGGAGAAGTTTGCCTTCCCCGCGGTCTGCTTGGTGTTTGGCTTAATCGGTAGCAGCCTTGGAGTGCGCCCCCATTCGCGCCGCAGCCGTAGCCAGGGTTTCGGGCTCAGCGTCCTGCTGATCTTTGGCTACTACCTGGTGGCGTTTGTTTTCAGTTCGCTCGGGGTCAAGGGAACGCTGAGTCCCTACTTCTCCGCCTGGCTGCCAGTGGTGATCGGTTTGGGTGGCGGCGTGTATCTGTTACGCCAGGCCAGCCGCTAACAGCACCTGCCATTCGCCAAACTGAGCAGATATCGAGTCGTTGCCCGTGCCCGCCCTGTTGAACGACCCAGTGCTTGGACTGGGTCTGACGGCGTTTGCCCTCCTGCTAGTCGCCCTGCCGCTGGCCTTCTGGTCCCTTAGCGGCGGCCGATCAAGCACGGCGGTCCGCTTGCTGGTTGCCGGCGCCAATCTCTGCCTCACGGCCCAATTGGTCCTGCGCTGGTGGGAATCGGGCCATTTCCCGATCAGCAACCTCTACGAATCCCTCTGCTTTCTCGCCTGGGGCTGCACCCTCACCCAGCTGCTGGTGGAGCGCACCTGGCCTTCGCCATTGGTGCCTGCAGCGGCTACCCCCATGGCCCTCGGCTGTGTGGCTTTCGCAAGCTTCGCTCTGCCGGATCGGCTCCAGGAAGCCTCGCCCCTGGTGCCGGCCCTGCGCTCTAGCTGGCTAGTGATGCACGTGAGCGTGATCATGATCAGCTATGCGGCCCTGCTGGTGGGGTCATTGCTTTCGTTAGCGGTGCTATTCACTGACCGCGGCAATTCAATGGAACTGCGCAGCAGCTCCATTGGTAGTGGCGGCTATCGCCAGGCCCAGCTGGCTACACCCCAGCTACAACTAAGCAGCGTGGCCATGCCTGCGGTTGAACAGCTTGATTCACTCAGCTACCGCACGATCACAGTGGGCTTCCTGCTGCTATCGGTTGGTCTGGTAAGTGGAGCGGTGTGGGCCAACGAGGCCTGGGGCAGCTGGTGGAGCTGGGATCCGAAGGAAACCTGGGCCCTGATCTGCTGGCTCGTCTACGCCGCCTATCTGCACACTCGCTTGATCCGTGGCTGGCAGGGCCGCAAGCCCGCGCTCGTAGCCGCAGCGGGTTTGGTCGTGATCGTGGTTTGCTATATCGGTGTAAATCTGCTGGGCATTGGCTTGCACAGCTATGGGTGGTTCTTTGACAGCTAAAGCCTAAGCGCGCCTATTCAAAATATATAAAGTGTGAAACCTTATCTGCCCCCCCGCGAACACGGGCGAGGGGGTATATTGAACTAGTCAGATGCTCATGCGCCGGGACGCTTGCTGTTGCGAATACCGGTGATTGCTGCGGCGTAATCAGGCTGGTTGAAGACACCAGAACCACTAACAATGGCATTGGCGCCCGCTTCAATCACCTTCCAGGCGTTTTCAGCCTTGATGCCGCCATCCACCTCAATCCAGGGATCGAGGCCACGCTCATCGGAAATGCGGCGCAGGTCGCGAATCTTTTGCACCTGGTTGTCGATGAAGCTCTGGCCACCGAAGCCCGGGTTGACACTCATGATCAGCACAAGATCGCAGAGCTCCAGGCAGTAGTCCAGCGTGTCTAGAGGTGTGCTGGGGTTGAGCACTGCACCAGCGAGCTTGCCAAGATCCTTGATCTGGGCAAGGTTGCGATGCAGGTGCGGGCAAGCCTCAACCTGCACAGAAATGATGTCAGCGCCAGCCTTGGCAAAATCAGCCACGTATCTCTCTGGCTCAACGATCATTAGGTGAACGTCGAGGGTCTTGGTGGTTACAGGCCTCAACGCCTGCACAATTAAGGGTCCAATGGTGATGTTCGGCACAAACCGGCCATCCATCACGTCAACGTGGATCCAGTCGGCACCAGCTTGATCGACAGCACGAACGTCTTCGCCGAGACGGGAGAAATCGGCGGACAGAATTGACGGGGAGATCACCAGGGATTTGGTGCTCATGCTGGATCAACCGATCGGGTGGCTTTGGATTGTAGGAAGTGGTCTGCAAACAAGCCTTGGGTGGTCCCCAGGTCCCATGGCCGCGAGCACTGATACAGTTGCGTCCGCTTCATCTTCGAAAGGCTTGGCAGCAACAGGCTTCTGACCTCGTGTCCCGCCAGGCCGACGCCATTACTGAAGCCCATTCCCCTGCCGGATCAACGTGGATCGCACCCTCATCCAGGAAATTCTCGAGGTCGTTGAGCAAGCTGCCATCGCCTCTGCCGAACTGACCGGCCTTGGCAAGAAGGATGAAGCTGACGCTGCAGCAGTCGAGGCCATGCGCACTCGCATGGGCCTAATCCAGATGCAGGGCCGCATCGTTATCGGTGAGGGCGAGCGCGATGAAGCTCCCATGCTCTACATCGGCGAAGAAGTTGGCAGTGGCACCGGCCCCGGTGTGGATTTCGCCGTTGATCCCTGCGAGGGAACCAACCTTTGCGCCAACAGCCAGCGAGGCTCCATGGCTGTCCTGGCCGCTTCTGATCGCGGTGGACTTTTCAACGCTCCCGACTTCTACATGAAGAAATTGGCTGCACCCCCTGCAGCCAAGGGCAAGGTGGACATCCGTAAGTCGGCTACCGAGAACATCAAGATTCTCAGCGAGTGCCTTGGTCTTGCAGCCAGCGAACTGACCATCGTCGTGATGGACCGTGCTCGTCACAAGGATCTGATCGCCGAGATCCGGGCCACTGGCGCCAGGATTCAACCCATCTCGGATGGCGACGTTCAGGCCGCCATCGCCTGCGGTTTTGCAGGCACTGGCACCCATTGCCTGATGGGCATCGGCGCAGCTCCCGAGGGCGTGATCTCCGCCGCAGCCATGCGGGCCCTTGGCGGTCACTTCCAGGGCCAGCTCGTGTACGACCCGGCCGTGGCTCAGACCTCTGAGTGGGCTGACTACACCAAGGAAGGCAACATTGCCCGTCTTAACGAGATGGGTATCACCGACGTAGACAAAATCTATGAGGCAGAGGAGCTTGCCTCCGGTGAAAACGTGGTCTTCGCTGGCAGTGGCATCACCGATGGCCTCCTGTTCCACGGTGTCAAGTTTGAGAAGGATTGCACCCGCACCAGCTCCCTGGTGATCAGCAACCTGGACAACACCGCTCGCTTTACCAATACCATTCACATGAAGGATGGGGCCCAGAGCATTGCGCTGAGCTGACGCCCGCCCCAGTCCGAGCACCCCAGCCAGCCTCCATGCACATTGCCGTCGTCGGCCTCAGTCATCGCACGGCTCCAGTGGAGATCCGGGAGCGTCTCAGCATCCCGGATCAAACCATGGAGGCTTCGCTGCAGCAGCTGCGAGCCGACGACCAGGTGCTGGAGGCATCCATCCTCAGCACTTGCAATCGGCTGGAGATTTACACCCTGCTCCGTCATCCGGAGCGGGGTATTTCCGCTGTCGGAGCTTTTTTAAGCCAGCTCTCCGGCCTGGCGGTCGAGGAGCTCACACCACATTTATTTACCTTTCATCACGAGGAGGCAATCAGCCACCTGCTGAGGGTTTCAGCAGGCCTCGATTCCCTAGTGCTTGGGGAGGGGCAAATCCTCTCTCAAGTAAAAAAAATGGTGAGGCTTGGCCAGGAGCACCACTCTGTTGGGCCAATCCTCAATCGGCTGCTTACCCAGGCGGTTAGTACCGGTAAACGGGTCCGTACGGAAACGAACCTTGGCACCGGCGCTGTCTCGATAAGTTCAGCGGCTGTGGAGCTGGCCCAGCTCAAGGTGGGCCAAGCTCGAGGCCTCGATGAGCTGGTGCCCCTTGATCAGGAGCAGGTGGCAGTGGTGGGGGCAGGGCGCATGGCCCGCCTGCTGCTTCAACACCTTCAGGCCAAAGGCTGTAAGGGCCTTGTGCTGCTCAACCGCACGGTTAGCAAGGCGGAACTACTGGCCGCTGACTTTCCATCTCTGCCCGTTCAGTGCCGTCCCCTTGACGACCTGGACCATTGCCTCAGCACCTGCTCGCTGGTTTTCACCAGCACCGCTGCCGACACACCAATCATCACGGCTCAGCGCCTCAGCGGACTGAATCGCCGCTCCAGCTTGATGCTGGTTGACATCGGCGTGCCCCGCAACATTTCGGCGGATACGGCTGGCCTGCCCGGCGTGCACTCCTACGACGTTGATGATTTGCAGGAGGTTGTAAATCGCAACCAGGAGGCTCGGCGGGAAATGGCAGCTGAGGCCGAAGGGCTGCTGCAGGAGGAGTCTCGTGCCTTCCTGGAATGGTGGGACGGGCTTGAAGCCGTTCCGGTTGTAAACCGGCTCCGGCGCCAGCTGGAAGACATCCGTGAGCAGGAGCTCCAGAAGGCCTTAAGCCGCATGGGTCCAGACCTATCAGCCAGGGAGCGCAAGGTGGTTGAAGCCCTCAGCAAGGGCATCATCAACAAGATCCTGCACACCCCTGTTACCAACCTGCGGGCCCCCCAACCGCGCCAGCAGCGACACAGCGCCATGAGGGTCCTGGAGGATCTGTTTGAGCTGCAGGAGCGTCCGCCAGAGCCTTGAACCAGCCCCAGCCTTGGGCACTGCAACAGTTCGTGCCGCAGGGGATCAAAAGGCTCGCCCAATAGCAGGACGCTCAAGTACGGTCAGCCCCGAGAACCGCTGGCAGCAGGATTTATGAAGCGTGTACTGGCAATAATTCTGGGAGGTGGTGCTGGTACCCGCCTTTACCCATTGACCAAAATGCGGGCCAAGCCAGCTGTGCCACTGGCAGGTAAATATCGGCTAATTGATATTCCAATCAGCAATTGCATTAATTCGGAAATCAATAAAATCTATGTACTTACCCAGTTCAACAGTGCGTCGCTGAATCGTCACCTGACGATGAGCTACAACCTTTCGGCTGGATTCGGCCAAGGCTTTGTAGAGGTTTTGGCAGCCCAGCAGACCCCAGAAAGCCCAAGCTGGTTTGAGGGCACCGCCGATGCAGTCCGTAAGTACCAAGGACTTTTCCACGAATGGGACGTGGACCACTACCTGATTCTTTCCGGTGACCAGCTCTACCGGATGGACTACAGCCGTTTTGTTCAGCACCACATCGACACCGGCGCCCAGCTCACCGTTGGCGCCCTCCCCGTAGATCCTGCCCAGGCTCAGGACTTTGGCCTGATGCGCACCAGCAGTGATGGCCGTATACAAGAATTTCGGGAGAAGCCCAAGGGTGAAGCCTTGGAGACCATGCGGGTTGACACCCAGGCCCTTGGCCTGTCGCCGGAGGAGGCGGCCAAGCGCCCATACCTCGCCTCGATGGGCATCTATGTGTTCAGCCGCGACACCCTCTTTGACCTGCTGAGCAGCAACCCGTCCTCAACAGACTTTGGCAAGGAGATCATCCCCGCCTCACTGGCCCGCGGCGACCGGCTCCAAAGCTTCCTCTTTGACGACTACTGGGAGGACATCGGTACTATCGGCGCCTTCTATGAAGCCAACCTGGCGCTTACCGATCAACCCAACCCGGCCTTCTCCTTCTACGACGAGAAGTTCCCGATTTACACCAGGCCTCGCTACTTGCCGCCCAGCAAGTTGCAGGACGCCCAGGTAACCGCCTCGATCATCGGTGAGGGATCCTTGCTCAAGGCCTGCAGCATTCATCACTGCGTACTGGGCGTGCGCTCCCGAGTTGAAGACGAGGTAGTGCTCCAGGACACCCTGGTGATGGGAGCCGACTACTTCGAGTCCTCTGAGGAACGCCTTCTACTACGTGAACGTGGGGGCATCCCCATCGGCGTGGGCAGGGGCAGCACCGTTAAACGGGCCATCATCGACAAGAACGTGCGGATCGGAGACAACGTCACGATCGTCAACAAGGACCACGTGGAGGAAGCTGACCGGCCCGAGCTCAGTTTCTACATACGCAACGGCATTGTGGTGGTTGTCAAAAATGGGACCATCGCCGACGGCACGGTGATCTGAGCAGGGAAAGCTGCCAAGGTGTCAGGCCAAAAACCAGGAGTTGCTGACACCTTTGCCACCAAGTTGTGACGGATGCCTGGGCTGACCAGCACGCTTCGCCACACTGTCGCCAAAAGCTTCAAATTCAGTCATGGGCAAGGCGCATTTCGGCCTGATCGGTTTGGGAGTGATGGGGGAAAACCTCGTCCTAAATGCTGAGCGCAACGGCTACTCCTCCGTTGTGTTCAATCGCACCAAGGCAAAAACCGATGAGTTTCTGGCTGGTCGTGGCGCCGGCAAGGACATTGTTGGTGCCGCGACCCTTGAGGAGTTTGTGGCGACCCTGGAGCGTCCACGCCGCATCCTGATGATGGTCAAAGCGGGACAGCCCGTTGACGACACGATTGCGGCAATCTCCCCCTTCCTTGAAGAGGGTGACCTGCTGATTGACGGCGGCAATTCTCTCTACGCCGATACGGAACGCCGCGTTGCCGAGCTGGAGAGCAAGAGCTTCGGCTACATCGGCATGGGCGTCTCCGGTGGCGCCAAAGGCGCCCTCGAAGGGCCGAGCATGATGCCCGGTGGCACCAAGGCGGCCTACGACGCCATTGAACCGTTGGTGCGCAAGATGGCAGCCCAGGTAGACGATGGTCCCTGTGTCACCTACATCGGCCCCGGGGGCGCTGGCCACTTCGTCAAAACGGTGCACAACGGCATCGAGTACGGCATTGAACAGATCCTGGCTGAGGCCTACGACCTGATGAAGCGGGTTGGCGGACTGAACGGCGACCAGATGGCCGACGTTCTAGCCAGCTGGAATCAAACCGAGGAGTTGGCCTCATTCCTGGTGGAGATCACCGAGGTATGCCTGCGCACCAAGGATCCAGAAACCGGTGCCGATCTGGTGGAGGCGATCGTGGATGCGGCTGGCCAAAAGGGCACTGGTCTTTGGACCGTGGTGAGTGCCCTGGAGATGGGTGTTCCCGTGCCAACCATCTATGCCGCCCTAAATGCCCGAGTGCTGAGCTCGCTGCGCTCCGAGCGCCTCGAGGCGGGCGCCCTGCTGCCAGAGCCTGCCCCCCATAGCTTCGATCTTGGCAGCGCGGCAGATGCCATGGCTCCCCTGCGCGATGCCTGCATTGCCGCCTGCATCGTCAGCTACGGCCAGGGCATGGCCCTGCTGCAGGAAGCCTCAAAGCTGCACGATTACAACCTCAATTTTTCGGCCATCGGCCAGATCTGGAAAGGGGGCTGCATCATCCGGGCCCGCTTGCTGCAGCGAATTCAGGATGCCTATGGCGCCAATCCCAGCCTGGCAAACCTGATGCTCGACCCCTGGTTTGCCGAGCAGATCAACAGGCGTCTGCCGGGGCTGCGGCAGGTGGTTGCCGGCGCTGCCCTGGCGGGGATTCCCGTGCCCTGCTTAAGCAGCACCCTCGATTACATCGACAGCTACCGCAGCGCCCGCCTACCCCAAAACCTGGTCCAGGCGATGCGCGACTGCTTTGGCTCCCACACCTACGAGCGGGTCGACAAGCCTGGCAACTTCCACACCGAGTGGCTGGACTGATCCAATGACCCCAATCACTCCAGGCTCCACCACTCGCTATCGCCTGGTGGTGGCTGAGTCGGCAGCTGAGCTCGCCCGTCAGACGGCTCAAGCCCTGGCCTCTGAGATTGATCAGGTACTTGCCCAGCGCGACCGCGCCCAGATAGCACTCGCCGGCGGAGAAACACCAAAGGCGACCTATCGCTTACTCGGTCAGCAACACCTGCCCTGGGATCGGGTCGATGTGCTCCTTGGCGATGAGCGCTGGGTGCCAAGCGAAGACCCCTCCAGCAACGCCCGCATGCTTAGGGAAACCTTGATGGCGGATCTCCCCGGTGGCAAGGCCTGCTTGCACCCGGTTCCCACCCAGCTCGCCAGCCCGGAGCTAGGAGCGGCAGCGTACGCAGACCTGCTGCAACAACTGTGCGGCGACTTTCCACCGGTGCTGGACGTGGTGCTGCTGGGCCTCGGCGACGATGGTCACACCGCCTCGTTGTTTCCTGGCACCGTTGCACCGGGGGTGAGGGACCGCTCCGTAACCCTGGGGGAGGGCAAGGGTCTGCCCCGGGTCAGCCTTACAGCCCCAACCCTTTCAGCGGCGCGGCGGGTGATCTTCCTAGTGAGTGGGGCCGGCAAGGTGCAGGCCCTGCATCGGTTACTCGATCCCGAAGAATCGCCCCTGCGCACCCCAGCCAAGTTGGTGCAGCCCACCACTGAGACTGAGGTGCTGATATTTGCTGACCAAGCAGCAGCTGCTGGAGTTGGCCAGTGATTCCCATCGCCAGCGGCGACGGCTTCATTGGCTGGCATCCCTTAAACGACACCGTGATGGGTGGGCGCAGCCAGGGCAACTGCCGGGTCGCCTCAACAGGCCTTGAGTTTGAAGGCACGCTCGTTGAGGAAGGAGGGGGCTTCATCAGTTGCCGCTCGCCTCTGTTTTCTCCCCCTCTCGATCTTTCGAGTTGTGAGGGGCTCGAACTTGAGCTGCTTGGTGCTGGCAGACGCTTCAAGTTGGCGGTTGCCTGCGCTGACGGTCTGGCCGGTCTCACCAACTTGATCCCGGGGGGCCTGCGCTGGGTGATCGAATTCGCTACGGAGCCTGAGGGGCCCAGCCTCGTGAGGATTCCCTTCGCGGATCTAAGAGCCTCGGTGCGCGCTAAGCCGGTGGGGTTGCCCTTGAACTTTGACCCAAGTCGGATCAACAGACTGCAGCTTTTGCATTCACGCTTCGCCGATGATGGCGGCTTAAATGCTGGCTTCCGCGCCGGTCCTATCTACCTACAACTTCGCGCTGTACGTGGCTACCCCTGAGCTAGTTAATAGCAACCTGCAACAGCTGGTGGCAGCCGCCGCCGATCTATGCCGCAAGCCATGGCGTCATGCCGTGCTGCCCCTGGATGATGCCCAGCGCTGCGACGATTGCAACCTGCGACTTGAGGTAAGACAGGCTGATGGGGAGCGCTATCCCGCCGCCGATCTCGAAATTGAGATCTATCGCAGCGGTAATGACCTCAACCTCACCCTGGCCTGGTGCCACGACCAGCAACGCCCCCTGCTTTGGCAGGGGAGCCATCCGGTGTGGATGGAGCCGGAGTCAGGGCTCCGCTGCGAGCGACCAGTTGATGGTGCCCCCCTGGAGGCTTTGGCACGAAGGCTCAGGGCGCTTTTGATGCCGCTTGACTGAGTCTTAGCTCAACTATCAGATCTCATCGGTCACAGCGCCCCTGCTGCTGCTGCCAACCAGGCGGGCATATTTTCCAAGCACCCCGGTGCGATAACGGGGCTCAGGCTTGACCCAGGCGGAGCGACGCAGAGCGATTTCCGCATCTGGCACATTGAGCTGGATCAGCAGTTCGATGGCGTCCACCGTGATGCTGTCCCCTTCCTCCACTAGGCCGATTGTTCCGCCCACAGCAGCCTCGGGTGCAACGTGACCCACAACAAGACCAAAGGAGCCACCTGAAAAGCGACCATCGGTGATCAGGGCCACCGAATCGAGCATGCCCTGCCCCACGATTGCCGCCGTGGGACTAAGCATCTCCCGCATCCCAGGGCCACCCACCGGGCCCTCATTGCGCACAACGACCACATCACCGGGGCTAATCTGCTTATCAAGGATTGCGGCCAGGCAGGATTCCTCGCTTTCAAAAACCCTTGCTGGGCCAGTAATTACAGGGTTTTTAACACCACTGATCTTGGCCACCGCACCTTCTTCAGCCAAGTTTCCCTTGAGTATCGCCAGGTGCCCTTTGGGATAAAGGGGGTTGCTAAGAGGACGGATCACGTCCTGACCAGAGGGGGGCTCGGAAGGAACAGACGCCAACAACTCAGCCAGAGTTTTTCCCTCAATGGTGCGGCAATCACCATGCAGTAAGCCCGCATCGAGCAGCAGCTTCATCACCTGGGGTATGCCACCGGCCTGATGGAGGTCAACGGTCACATAGCGGCCACTGGGCTTTAGATCGCAGATCACTGGCACCCGCTGGCGGATCGTCTCAAAATCGTCGATGGTTAGGGTTACTCCAGCGGTGCGGGCGACCGCCAGTAGGTGCAACACGGAATTGGTAGAGCCACCTACCGCCATGATCACGCTGATCGCATTTTCGAAGGCCTCGCGGGTGAGTAGGTCGCTAGGCAAGATATTTGCCTCAAGAGCATCAACCAAAACCTCAGCGCTGCGAGCAGCACTCTCTGCTTTCTCAGGGTCCTCAGCTGCCATGGTGGAGCTGTATGGCAGGCTTAACCCCAACACCTCAAAGGCGGCACTCATGGTGTTGGCGGTGAACATGCCACCGCAACTACCGGCACCTGGACAGGCATTTTTTTCAATAGCAGTGAGCTCCTGCTCATCAATACGACCACCGCTGTATTGACCGACTGCCTCAAAAGCACTTACTACCGTGAGATCACAGGCACCAAGCTTGCCAGGTTTAATCGTGCCACCGTAAACAAAGATCGAGGGAATATTCATGCGGGCCATCGCCAACATGGCTCCTGGCATATTTTTGTCACAACCACCAATTGCCAGCAAGCCATCCATACTTTGGGCGTTGCAGGCAGTTTCAATCGAATCGGCAATCACCTCGCGGCTCACCAGGGAATACTTCATACCCTCCGTGCCCATTGATATGCCATCGCTCACCGTGATGGTGCCAAACATCTGGGGCATGGCACCGGCTGTTTGAAGGGCCGTCTCAGCGCGCTGGGCCAGCTCGTTTAAGCCCAGGTTGCAGGGTGTAATTGTGCTGTAGCCATTGGCAATGCCAATAATTGGCTTGTTAAAATCGCCATCGCCAAAGCCAACCGCCCGCAACATGGCACGGTTAGGAGAGCGCTGGATGCCTTGCGTGATCGCTGCGGAGCGGAGCATGGTGACGGGTTGGGCTTGAAGAAACCTACCCACCGGGCCGAATGACCCCGAAGCCCTAACCCTGGATGGTCATGGTCTCCAGTTGACGGCGCACATCGTCGATCGCCTGGTTGAGCTCATGGACCCGATCGTGAAGGTCCCGATCCGTCCTGACAGCCGCCGGCGAGGCTGCGATTCCAGCGGCCCGGGTAGGCCGGCCTTGGTGCCGGCGTCGCTCTGCTTCAGCAAGCAACCACCAGGCAAGGCCAGCAGCACCAATAACAGCCCCAGCCAAGACGCTGAGGCTGGAACTGCCACCGGCTGGAGTGCCGTCGTTGTGATTGCCCATAAATCAAGCCCTTCTGTAGCGAGCCTAGGTATCGGTGGGCATTTCATCCAGCACCGTGCCACCGAACAACCGCTGCCTCACATCGCCAATACCAGGCACGATCGCCCCGACTTCGTTCAAATCTGGATCGATGCCAGCGGCGTAGATGGTGAGGCTGCCGTGGCGCTCCCCCACAGCCTTGAGTCCTGGACCAGAGGCCAGGGATGTAATCACTCGTAGGCGATCACCGGTCACGCCTAGGGCTGAAAGGTCATCGAGGAGTTGGAGCAGGGATTCGCCGTCTCCCAGTTCCGCTACAAACAGTAAAACTCCGCAGCGGGAGGGGATTGGCCCGGCTGGAGGGGTTATCACACCCAGGCTTTCTTGTAGATGGAGCACCTGGGCCGAGGGAAGCACTGTTTGGCCGCCCTGCCAAAGGCCAAGCCCAGCGGTCAGCAGGGGCAGGGCCAGCAGGGGAACCGCTGGATCCACCACGTCTGCCTCCGCCGCACAAAGGGGTGTTTCCAGCTGGATGCGCCTGTGGGGCAGCCAATCGCGCACAGCCTCATAGGTGAGCCAGCGACCTAGCTCGGCAGTAGCGGAGGCGTAAAGCGAACTAGGCGTGTGTCGATCGCGCAGTACGCCAAGCCAGTGGCCAATCAGGGGGTGGGGGGGAACCACCACCCGCAAAGCCATCACCATGGTTGCCATAACTTGATGATCAACCGTAAGTGCGCGCCCATGAGCTCGAGAAATGAAAGCCGAGCGAGTTGGTCTGGTGGCTGGCTGCTGGCCGCACTGGCCCTGGTGCTGACCTGGTGCCTTGGGGTCTTTCCTGCCGCAGCGATCACCGCGCCTGAGCTGCGCAGCCAGCGTTCGCTACAAGACCTCCAACCAGACATGCACGGCCGCAACCTTCAACAGCAGGAGTTTTTGAAGGCGACTCTGGCTGGCTTCGATCTGAGCGGCACCGATCTGCGCGGAGCTGTTTTCAACAGCAGCGACCTACGGGGAGCCAACCTGAAGGACGCCAACCTGGAAGACGCGGTGGCCTTCGCAAGTCACTTTGAAGACACTGACCTCAGTGGTGCTGTGCTGCGAAACGCCATGTTGATGCAAAGCCACTTCAAAGGGGCAACCATTGAAGGAGCCGACTTCAGTGATGCAGTGCTGGATCTGCCTGAGCAGAAAGCACTCTGTAAACGAGCTGCCGGTGTCAATCCGAGCACCGGAGTAGCCACCAAGGACAGCCTGGCGTGCCGATAGGGCCCCTTGCCCTTAGCATCTAATTTCCGGTTCCGGTGGGGATCAGCCACTGGAGGTAAGGGGGAAAGGTCGGTGAAAATCCGGCACTGTCCCGCAGCTGTGAAGGCTATGGCCCGCAAATCTGCTCCAACTTTGGGGCCTGCTTGCGATCCATTGCCAAGTCAGAACGCCCGCCGGTTTTGTTCCTCCTACGGCGCGGACCGGCCCATGAATTTGATCAAAACAGCACCCAACGGCCAAGCCCTGGGACGCTGGCTCCTAGTTGCTGGCCTGGCATCAATCGGCATTGGCGCCCTTAGCCCAGTCCAAGCCCACCATTTTGCCGATATCGGCCAGCTAAAGCCCAGCATGTTCAATGGCGTTCTGAGTGGCCTCGCCCACCCAGTGCTGGGCCCGGATCATCTGCTGTTCCTACTGGCACTTTCCTTGGTGGGGCTGCAAAAACGGCTTAGCTGGAGCCTGGGACTTCTCGCTGTTGGCTTGCTTGGTAGTGGCGCTGGACTGCTGTGGCCAGGGATGCCAGGCGCTGAATCCCTGGTGGCCTGCACCCTCATTGTTGAGGCCCTGGTGTTGCTACGGCGCTTGCCATCCCTGCTGTTGCTTCCCGCCATGGCCTTGCACGGCTATGTACTAAGCGGCCCCGTTTTTGGCTGGAGCGCCATGCCCGTAGTGGCCTACGGCACGGGCCTGTTTCTTTCCCAGGCAGGCCTGCTTGCGGTTGCACTTATTGCGTTGCGACCCTTTGGGACACGCCTTTCTTCAACCCAGCTGCGCTGGCTTAGTTTCGCCCTAATGGCCCTTGGCGGCACCTGGGCCCTGGCGGGTTTGGCGGCCTGAGATGACGACACAAAGTGGAAGGCTGCCTGTCACCGTGGTGACAGGTTTTCTCGGTGCGGGCAAAACAACTCTGCTGCGCCATTTGCTACTGCACAGCGGTCAGCGCTTAGCTGTGCTGGTAAATGAATTTGGCGAGGTGGGTATCGACGGAGACCTGCTCCGCAGCTGTGGTTTCTGCCCGGATGATGAGCTAGACACCCGCCTGGTGGAGCTGGCAAATGGCTGCCTCTGCTGCACGGTCCAAGACGACTTCCTGCCAACCATGGAGAAGCTTCTTGCACGAGCAGAAAGCCTCGATGGGATCGTGGTGGAAACCAGTGGCCTGGCCCTGCCCGAACCACTGATTGCAGCCCTGAATTGGCCGCAAATCCGCACTCGCATTCGCCTCAATGGCGTGGTGGCAGTTGTTGATGGCGAAGCCCTTGCAGCAGGCAGTGTGGTGGCAAATCCAGCCGCTCTCGAGGCCCAGCGGCTCGCTGATCCAAGCCTGGATCACGCTTCGGCTATCGATGAACTGTTTGCCGAGCAGCTTGAGGCTGCCGATCTGGTTTTGATCAGCCGGGCCGACTGCCTATCTGCAGGCGAGATTGATCTGGTGCATAAGGCCCTTACCCCCCAGCTGCAGCCGGGAGCTGTGCTGTTGTCGATGGGCAGGGGGGTGGTATCCCCAGAGCTCGTGCTGGGCCTTGAGAGCCGGCAGCTAAACACCACAGGCCATACCCATCACGAGCATGACCACGACCATGATCACCACGACCATGATCACCACGATCACGAGCATCACGATCACAGCCATGTTGCCATCGAGACGCTTGCCCTCGAACTGGCTGGCGATTTTTGCCGGGTTGCCCTTGAGCAACAACTGCTGCAGCTGGTGAGTGATAGCGCCCTGATTCGGCTCAAGGGGCGACTTTGGCTTTCAGGTAAAAACCGACCGCTTCAGATCCAGGCTGTTGGACCGCGGCTGGAGTGCTGGTATGAACCAGGGGCTGGGCAAGCTTCGGCCACCCAGCAGGCCCCAGGCCTAGAGCTGGTTTTGCTTGGCTTCCAACTGGATCGCCCTGCCATCGAAGCCTGCCTAGACCAGGCCCGGACCGGTGAGCTGGCAGCTGCTAACTAGCTGATCAATCCAAGGGGATATCCCCTTGGGCGCATAGCCCGTTCCAGCAGAGCGCAGGCCCCGCAATCCAGCTGGTATCAACAGGCAACCACCCTGTGGAATCAAGCATCTGCACCGTGCCACTGCCGTCGTTGCGGAAGTCGATTCGACGCGGGCCGAGCTCAATCGTCCACCGAATAAGCAGCTCTGCTGCCGGGGCTTGAACGAGCATCGTGCATGGCTGCCAAGGCCCATCAGCCAAACGGCACTGCAACGGCTGGGAAAGCACAGCTGGCACAGAAAGGGCTATCAAGCCAGCCAGCAGTGGCCTGCAGGCTGGCCAGACGCCAATAGGAACTGAGTTGAAGCGCCAAACCACGGCCGAAATGCCAGCGGGCTGCTTTCAAGCTGACCAAAAGTGACGTCAGCGGGCCACCGGGCTGCCAAGATTTAACAAACCTTCTGCTCCTCTGGTGCCACTCTTCCGCGCTCGCGTTCAGGTTTCACTTCGGCCCTCGGTGCTTGATCCGGCTGGCGAGGCCACCAGGGCTGCAGCGGCCCGACTCGGCGTCGACGGCGTCCGCAGCCTGCGCATCGGCAAGGCAATCGAGCTGGAATTGGAGGCTCCGGACAAAACTACCGCCCAAGGCCAGCTGGAACTACTCAGTGACCGCTTGTTTGCCAATCCAGTAATCGAAAATTGGCAGCTAGAGCTGCTTGAAAAGGCCGGGGAGCAACAGCAATGACCATTGGCATCGTGGTGTTCCCAGGCTCAAATTGTGACCGGGATGTGCGCTGGGCCCTGGAGGGTTGCGTCGGTCTACCGACCCGCTTCCTTTGGCATGAGGAGCGCGATCTGAGCGGCCTAGACGCAGTGGTTATCCCTGGCGGCTTCAGTTATGGAGACTATTTGCGCTGCGGTGCAATTGCCAGGTTTGCCCCCGTATTGGAGTCGGTGAGGCTTTTCGCTGAAGCAGGCGGTGCGGTATTGGGTATCTGCAATGGCTTTCAGGTACTCACTGAGATGGGTTTATTGCCAGGTGCTCTCACCCGCAATGCTCGGCTGCATTTTCTCTGTGAACCAACCCCGCTGAGCGTTAATCCTGGCAACTGTCGCTGGCTGAAAGGGTATAGCGAGGCAGAAGCGATCGTGCTTCCAATCGCCCATGGGGAGGGGCGATACCAGTGCGAGAGCGAGCAATTGGCTGAGCTCGAAGCAAATGGTCAGGTGGTGTTGCGCTACGCATGCAATCCCAACGGCTCGGTTGGTGATGTGGCGGGCCTGACCAACGCAGGAGGCAATGTGCTGGGTCTGATGCCCCATCCGGAGCGCGCCTGCGACCCGCTCACGGGGGGGCTCGATGGCTTGAGGCTGCTTGCCAGCCTGAGTAATTGAAGCCTGGCGAACTCGACTCTCAGCAAGATGTCGCAAAAAAGGGGGCCAAAGGCCCCCCGGTTTGATCACAGAATCAAACAATGCCAGCCCTGATAGCAATCAGTTAACGGCGGCGAAGAACTCCTTGCTCTTGACTGGGTCAGGATTCATGGTCTTATCCCCTGGGTTCCAGTTTGCTGGGCAGACTTCGTCTGGGTTGTTGCGGATGTGCTGGAAGGCCTGCAGCAGACGCAGGGTCTCATCCACGCTACGGCCGACGGGCAGGTTGTTAATTGTGCTCTGCATGATCACGCCATCAGGGTCAATGATGAACAGACCACGTAGAGCCACACCTGCCTCCTCATCGAGTACCTCGTAGGAGCGGGCAATGTCCTTTTTGAGATCCGCAACAAGGGGATAGGTAATATCGCCAATACCACCGTTCTTGCGATCCGTCTGAACCCAGGCGAGGTGGCTGAACTGGCTATCAACGGAAACACCCAGCACTTCGCAGTTGCGGCTGGAGAAGTCGTTATAGCGTTCGGAGAAAGCGATGATCTCCGTAGGGCAGACGAAGGTAAAATCGAGGGGGTAGAAGAACAGCACCACGTACTTGCCGCGATACTGTGAAAGACTGATCTCCTTGAATTCCTGATCCACCACTGCGGTGGCGGTGAAATCTGGAGCCTGCAGGCCAACTAGCCGGGACATGCTGGTTAAGTAAGTGAGGGCTGGGAGCACTGGGAACTTCAGTCCAAAGTCGGATCGACTACCAGTTGCTATTCACAATTTATCACATGATCCAGGCTGTCGGGGCCATAGGCTGATTCATGTGATGTCTATGGGAGTGATGGCGATGGCTTGGGAGCCGAGTGTGCTGCGGAAATACAACACGACTGGGCATTTCCGTCTGCTTAGCCAGCTGCGGTCTGAACTGAAGGGCAACCCATTGGTCCGGCCCAAGGACGGCCAGAGCATTGGCGAGGTCAACCGCAGCAAGTCTTTGATTCGGGCGATTGAGGGGCGCTCCCAGGGCTATGGCCGTGCACGACGGGGTGGTGCTGCCACAACTGCTGGCACCTCCTCTGCCTCGCCGGAAGTTCAACAGCTAAAGCTTGATCCAGATCCCACTGAGCTGATGGGCAGCATTGCAAGCGATCAGAACGATGTGGCCTCATTTCGAGCAAGGCTCAACACAGTCGAGTTGCGCTAGTTAGGAGATTGACAGTAGTTAAAAAAGGGGCAGAATCAAGGCCCAGTCAGAGAAAATGGCTCGGGGGAGACTTGAACTCCCGACCTTGGGGTTATGAATCCCACGCTCTAACCAGCTGAGCTACCGAGCCGTTGGTTGAGTTTATCAGGCCTTAGGTGGCAGGAAATAAAGAGGGTTGGCAGCCCCGGAGCTCGGAGGATGGACCTCGAAGTGAAGGTGGGGGCCGGTGCTTCGGCCCGTGCTGCCCATATGGGAAATCAATGATCCCTGTTCAACATCCTGCCCAACTCGGACCATTAGGCGGCTGTTGTGGCCGTAAAGGGAGCGGCTGCCATCGGCATGGGCCAAGGTCACCAAGTAGCCGTAGCCGCCGTCATGCCAGCCCGAGAAGACCACCCGACCGGCCTTGGCCGCCACGATCGGTGTCCCCACGTTGTTGGCTACGTCGATCCCCTTGTGCATGCGACCCCAGCGCCAGCCGTATCCGGAAGAAAAAACTCCCTTGGTCGGCCAAATCCAGCCCTGGGCTGAGCTTGGTCCAGCAAAGGGATTGTTGAGCTCATCAAAACCAGGCAGTTCGGGCCAACTGATACCGCCGCTAGTGGTTGGCTTGAGCCCCAGCACCATGCGGGTGCGACCGGAAGACGCCTGAGCGAGGCGTACCTGGCTACCGACGACAAGGCGTGCGGTTTCAAGGCCAGGATTGAGACGCAGCAGTTCCTGCAGGGTCAGTCCATAGCGCTGAGCAATCTTTACGACGGTGTCGCCAAAGCGGACAACAGCACGCTCCTCCACAGGAGGAAGGGACTGGAGAGGAGGTGTACGGCGCAGCTCGCTGGTATCGATCGCTGCCAGCTGCTTTATTTGCCTCGACTGCTGGCTGGGAACAACAAGCCAGTCACCTTGACGAAAATGGTGGTCTTCGTTGACGTCGTTGAGCTTGGCCAATCGCTCTTCGGCGAGCTTGAGGCTGCTGGATAGCTCTTCAACGCTGATGGGCTGCCGCACCTTGACCCAGATCTTGTCGATGCTGGGGGCAGGTAGGGCAGCGATCAAAGAATCAACAGAAGCCTTCTCGATATCGGCGGGGTCAAGAGCTGCGACCACTGCCGGCAGGGCAATGGCGCAGGGGATCAGGAATCGCAGAGTCGTTTGCAAAGGCTTCATGCAATTCATTCAGTCGGACAAAACCTGTGGAGAAGCCGATATCCCCAAGTCGGGCAGACAGTAGCGGACGGAACTCACCGCCACAAGTGGTGGTTGCGACCAAGGGCGCTGATGGGGTGACCAGATCCCTGTCACCTCAGGGGATCACGCCAATGTCAGCAAATTCTGTTGTCGCAGCGCCTCAAACAACACCACCCCAACCGACACGGAGAGGTTGAGGCTACGCACTCCGGCCTGCTGGGGCCGCTTGGCACCTGACATTGGGATCGTGAGAGCCGCATCGGCCGAGGCCAGCACATCCGTTGGTAGGCCGTCGGTCTCGCGGCCAAACAGCAGCCAGTCATCGGGTTCAAATTGCCAACTGGTGTAGGGCTGGCTTGCATGGCTACTAAGGGCGATCAGGCGACCGCCGCTGCGGACACGGTGATCAGCAAACGCTGACCAGTCGGCATGGCGCTGCAATGACACCAGGGGCCAATAGTCGAGGCCAGCCCGCTTGAGCTGGCGATCATTGATTTGGAAGCCCAGGGGCTCCACTAGGTGCAGCTCCGTGCCGGTGGCCGCGCAGGTTCGCGCCACACTGCCCGTGTTGGGTGGGATTTGGGGCTGAAACAAAACGATCCGCGGCACGATCAAAGAGCTGGTACGGCAAAACCCAGGTTGCTCAGATTGAGAGCGCGGCCCGCAACCACAAGCCAGATGGCAGCGCAGAGGGGGGCAAGCTGCTGCTCCAAGGAGCCAAGGCGATCGCGAAACAAACCGCCAATCGCAGTGGCAGGCACAACCCCCCACCCGGTTTGCTCACTCACGAGCAGCACGGGCACCTTGCAGCTGCTCAGGCTTTGGACAAGAGCTGTACAGCGCTGTTGCCAAGCAGAACTATCGAGCTCAAGGCCAGCAGCGACCCAGGTGCCGAGGGAATCGACAAGGGCAATGCCAGGGGGGCTAAGGCAGTCGAGGGCGCCGGCTAAAGCGCTATCAACCTCCAAGACGCTCCAGTGCGGTGAACGTCTAGCGGCGTGGACCTCAACTCTCGCCAACCAGGCAGCATCTTCGGCGCTTGGCTGAGGCCCGGTTGCCAAGTAGGTAACCGGCAGGCCCGACTCCTTGGCGAGGTGCTCGGCCCAGCGGCTCTTGCCACTACGGGCAGGACCGAGCACAAGAGTGCATGGCTGGTAGGAATCAACCACCACCATTCATGTTGTGGAGCGTGGCCACAGAAGAAGGTGAAACACGGTTGAGATAGCGGAAAATCCAGTATTTGAACACGGTCGCTAAAACCACCGGGAAGGTAGCAATAAATAGCATTATGAAATTCTCCTGGGCAGGCAGGCCGAGGTGGTGAGCAACGCCATCCAGCAGCACTGTCCAGCCCTCCGGGCTGTGAAAGCCAACGAAAATATCGGTAAATAAGATGATTCCGAAGGCCTTGGCGCTGTCGCTCAATCCATACACAAGTTCATCTAGAAAACCGCGCAACACCTGAAGATCACGCCTACCAAACAAGCAAACGCAAACAAAACCGACCAGGCCACCGAGGTCGGCAAGCACGTTCTTAATAGCGTGGGTGCTTTCCAGATCAGCTTCATCCTTGAGCGACTGAGCCTTGCTCGCCAGCTGCATCTGCAGCTCATCACGGCTTGGCAGGGGATTGCCGTTCAAGAGGGCATCAAATTCAATCTCCGCCTGGAAAAGCCGTAATTTCTCTACGGCTTTCTCCTCAAGCTTTGGTTTGGGATAGGTAAGAAAGGCGTTATCTGGAGCGAAGCGATCAACCAGGGGGGAAAACACATAGGTGCGGCTGATTTGCTGCACCAGCACCGGCACCAAAATCAGCAGTAGCAGGATGCGCAATGACACCAAAGTGGAGTCTCTGCGCCGCCGAAAACCAGCCACCACATTCGCTTCAGCCTCGGGGTCGAGCTGGCGACGCACCTGATCAACAACACCAATCAGGCTGCGGGGCAGCACCTCCGGGGAGCGACTGATAGCAGGCAGCGGATCCCTACTGGCCGCGTAGCGGGCAACTACAGACTCAATCAGTTGAAACTGGCGAATTTCCTGACCGGCCAGCTCGCCTCGGTGGGTCTGCAAGGTTTGTACAGACTGGCGGCAGACCTCTAGCGCAGCTCGAAAACGACGCAGTAACTGGGCCTGGGCCGACCTAGGAATACGCAGGTCCAATTCAGGACGTACGGGCCGGTCGTTGTAGTGCTCTAGCTCAATGCTCTGGATGAGCAGGGCGGATTCATAACCGCGCTCAAGATCGTTGCTGAGGTCTAGGGCTTGGGCGCGCCCAAATGCCCCCATCCAGTTGGTAAGTGCCATCGGATCAGCGCGAGAAGACCCACCAAGTGAGCATGGGCACAATCGTGCCAACCGTTAGAAGCACCACAATCCAAGTGAAGGCATTACTTGACTTCGTTTCCTCCTTCGTGGGGATGTTGGTGGGCTGACTGACAACCTCAGCGGTGATTGGTTCGCCGGGATCCTCACCTCCCTGCAGCACGGTGAGCAGGCGAGTCATGGCATCGAGGCTGCCCTGGCGATAGCGACCACCATCGCGGATCGGCTGGGCCATCGTGGTTCGAGCCGTACTGCGTAGCAGGCTGGCGTCAAGTTGGGTAACCAGGCCTGGAGAGGTCACCACCGCCGCACTGTTCGTCTGGCTGTCAATTAAAAAGAGCACCTGGTTGGGCTCGCCCCCCGACTCGGACCAACGCTCCAGCACTGAATTGCCGAGCTGGGAAAGGCTCAGCCCGTAGTCAAGGCGGTTAACGGTGATCAAGTGGGCGTCCACCCGCTCTGCTGAAAAACTTTCGAGGGTTTTGCTGAGCTCGCCGATGGCTGCGCGGCTCAGCACATCTGCGGTGTCAAGGATGCGCTCCTGGGGAGCGGAGGCCGGTAGACCACTTGCGGCAATTGCCAGGGCCGGGGCAGGCATCCAAAAGGCTGCAAAGCCCATAAACAGGGCTGCCACCACTCCCAATAAGGGAATGCGACGGGTCACACGCAGGGAAGGGGGCAACGGTTCAGGCCCAACATGGATCTAGTTTGCCGCCTGCGGGCCCAGCTGTCGCCTCCTGCTTAACCCCCATGGCCCCCTCCACACCCGCAAGGGTCTGTTTTCTCTCTGGGGTGGCCTCCCTTGCCCTGGTTGTACTGAATCAAACAACCGCGACAAGCATTGATCCCGCCCTCGAGCGAGCTGCCGTATTGGCCAGCTTCCTGGCGGTGGCTCTGATGTTGGTGGGTGTGCTCTGGACCCGGGCTTTGCCCGAAGCGGCTGCCCGAGCTGCCCTCGAAGGGGTGCAGGGGGTGGACCTTGCAGATGGACTACCTGAAGCCCTATCAGAAGAATTGGGCTGGGGCAGCCAGATGTTGCTCACCGCCACCCCGGCGGCAACGGTGGTGGTGCTGTGGCAAAACAAGTGTTTGCTGCGCCGCGGCCTACTGGCGCAGGTGCCCTTTGAACCAGGAGCTATCTGCCAGCGAGCCCAAGAAAAAGGTTCCGCCATCTCACTTGTAGATCTGAACCTCTATCCAGGCCGTGCTGAATTTGAGAGCCTGCTGCCAGGGGTGCCAGCCGTAGTGGTTCAGCCGATTGACTCAAGGGGCTTGGTAGTGCTTGCCGGCTGGTCGCCGCGCTGCTTTAGCCGCAGCGATTTGACCTGGCTCGAGGGTTGGTCCCAGCGGCTTAGAGAGCGAATGGAGCCGGCTTGCGGGAATCAGGACCTGATGGGGCCCGAGGAGGCAAGGTCACCCGAGTTTCCACCCTTGCCCCCGGACTGCTGAATACGGCCATCCCCTGCTCATTAAGCACGCCCTGAAGCCGCTGAGCGCGGGTGACCTGGGCAAGAGCCTTGCGGCGCAGCTCGACAGCACCAAGGGCCTCAACCTTATTTGTCTGCCAATTCCAGCTGCAGCTATTGGCGATTAGGGAATCGGTTGGTTGGTTTAGGCGGCAATTAAGGGGAACCATCAAGATGTGACTAGGACCAATCGCTTCAAAGCCCGTGCCGCTAAGCCGGGACTGATCCAGCACAGCGGTGAATGGATAGGCACTGCTAATGCGTTCCCGCGCCAGGTCGAGGCGGGTATGGCTGGCATCTAGACGGCCCTTGCGGCCAGGATCCAGCACCTGCACCGGTGCCTGTAGGTCGATCAGCTGAAGCAGGGAATTACCGGTAAGGGATGGCGCCGAAAGTGTTTGAACTCCACTAGCTGCCAGACGCCGTTCTCCCCGAACTGGCCCTCGACCGATCAGTTGACCGGTCGTTGGGAACCAATCTGCAGAACTCACCGCGAGCTTCAAGCCGACCGTCCCTGAACGCTCTAACAGGGGGTCCCCCCTCAACTCCAACTTGTCCTGCTTGATCAAGAAGCGGGCCCGGCGAGCGGACACGAGCAACTCCCCTTGGGAGGCGCGGGGACTGCGGTCCAATTCCATGCGCTCCTGCTTGGGATACCAACGCACACGCGTAGAGGTCACAACCAGTGGCTTGGGGCCAAGGCGCTGCAGCCGGGTCGGGCCCTCCAACTGCACCACTTCGCCATCGTTGATGACGGTGCCACTGCTGGCCGTTATTCGATACAGGGGTTTGCCCTTTGCATAGATGGTGCCGCGCAGGTCGCGGGCTTGGGCAACACGACGACCGAGGTCGTAGCGGACCTCCGGGCTGGTCAATTCCCACAGAGGCCGTCCGCTGGAATCCTTCTGGCGCAGGTTGAGGGAGCGGAATACAAAAGGCTGGGCCGGCTCCTCCTTAGACACCTGGGTGCCGCATCCAACCAGCAGCACGGGCAGACTTACTAGGGCACCCAGGCTCAGGGCCAGCAGGCGGCACCACTGCAGCCGGGCAGTCTTGGTCACAGCAGTCGTGGTCACAGAGGTGACTCGAGCTCAAGTCGCAACATCACCGGCTGCGGCTCAATCAGGGCGAGTCCGGGCTCTAGCTGACCCCATCGCTGGGCGAGCAGCCAAGGAGAAGCATGGCTGCCAGGGGCGCAGGCAGGAGCCACCGAACCGCTAGCAAATGGTTCCTGACCAAGCTGGAGCAGCATCCGATCAGAAAGCTCAGGCAGGAGCGGGGCCAGCAGCACTGCCACCCAGCGGGTGGCCTCAAGCACGGCATAAAGATCGGCTGCCACCAAACTCTCCTGACCCTCCAACTTCATTTGCTTCCAAGGGGCCTGGTCGTTGAGGTAGCCATTTGCAGCGATTGCTAGTTGCAGCGCCGCTTCAGCGGCGCGACGGAAGTCCAGGTCGGTTAGGGCCGTATTGACACTGTTGCCGGCCGCGAGGGCAGCAACAGCCAGGGGGTGATCGGCCTGGGCTGCGGCACCGGCTGGAGGCACGGCATCTGCAAACCAGCGACGTGCCATCGAAGAGGTGCGATTCAGCAGGTTGCCGATCGTATTTGCCAAATCGTTGTTGACCAGATCAGTGAAGCGCTGCTGCTGGAAATCACCGTCCTCGCCGAAAGGAATGTCGCGCAGCAAGTACCAGCGCACCGCATCGCGGCCACAACGCTCCAGCAGCACATCAGGATCAAGCACATTGCCAAGGGACTTGCCCATCTTCTGGCCTTCGCGGGTCAAGAAGCCGTGGCCAAATACGCGCTCTGGCAGCGGCAACCCTGCGGACAGCAACATCGCTGGCCAATAAACCGCGTGGAAGCGCAGGATGTCCTTGCCAATCACATGTAGCTGGGCGGGCCAGCCACGCTCCAGCACCTGCTCCAGCACAACTGGCTCCGCCGGGTCCAGCAGGGCTGTTAGATAGCCGAGCAGGGCGTCAAACCACACATAAAAGGTATGGCCTTCATGGCCGGGGACCGGAATGCCCCATGGCAGGTCGATCCGGGAGATTGAAAAATCGCGCAGCCCCTGGGCCACAAAGTTTTCCACCTCCTTCTGCCTGCTGGCGGGGGCAATGAAGCCCGGCTGGCGGATCAAGGCCTCGATCTGTGCCTGATAGCGGGAAAGGCGGAAAAACAAATTGACCTCATCGCGCCATTCCAGGGGCTTGCGATGGATGGGGCATTCGGGATCGTCACTGCCCGGTGCGTCATCTTTGAATTCCTCACAAGCAACGCAATACCAGCCCTGCTGACGGCCCTCCACTACGTCGCCGTTGGCCTCCACGCGGGTAAAAAATTGAGCCACCAATTGGCGGTGGCGTGGGTCGGTGGTGCGGATGAAGCGGTCGTTGCTTATTTGCCAACGGTTCCAAAGATCGCGATATCCCTCGCTGATTAGATCGCAATGGGCTTGCGGACTGAGTCCAGCCGCTTCGGCCGTGCGCTGGATCTTCTGGCCGTGTTCATCGCAACCGGTGATGAACATCACCGACTCCCCCCTCAGCCGCTGGTGGCGTGCCACCGCATCGCAGGCAAGCGTTGTGTAGGCACTGCCGAGATGGGCGCGGTCGTTGACGTAATAGAGGGGGGTGGTGAGCGTGTAAGTCATCCTTTTAATCCTACGGAGCGGCGACGGACAGAAAGGCTGACCACGAGCACGCCTGCTCAGATCATCTCCTGCGAGTCTTGTGTCAGCCGTGTCCGCCAGCCATGACCCTGCCTTCAGAAGCAGTGGATGTATTGGTATGGGGGGGCGGCACCGGTGGCGTGGCCGCAGCAATCCAGGCGGCCCGCGGCGGTGCCAGCACCCTGTTGCTCACCCCTGGAAAATGGCTTGGGGGCATGGTGAGCGCCGCCGGCGTTTGCTGCCCCGATGGCAATGAGCTCACCCCTTGGCAGACAGGTCTCTGGGGAGCCTTTCTGCGCGCCCTTGAGCAGGCCGAGCCCGAGGGACTGGATCAAAACTGGGTGAGTTGCTTTGGTTATCGGCCCGCCACCGCAGAAGCGATCCTGCAAGGCTGGGTAAGCGAACTGGCCAATCTGAAGTGGTGGCCAAGCTGCAGGCTGCTGGCGGTGCGGCGTCAGGGGGCCCGCATCACAGCAGTACAGCTGGAGCACAAGGGTGAAACGCAATGGCTGGACTTCAAAGTTGTCATCGATGGCAGCGACCGCGGCGACCTGCTGCCCCTAGCGGAGGTTCCATTTCGACTCGGCTGGGAAGCCCAGGAGCAATGGGGCGAACCCAGTGCCCCCAGCCTGCAACGGCTGCAAACGGAAGCTTTTTTTAAGCAACAACCTGTGCAATCGCCCACCTGGGTGGTGATGGGCCAGCTCCAGAGCGAAGTGTTGACGCCAGCTCCAGCCCAACCGCCCTTGGCTGCGCCATTTGAACGAGCCACCGAGGCCTTCGGTTTAGAGCGCACGATCAACTACGGGCGCCTGCCTGGGGGCCTGGTGATGCTCAACTGGCCGCTGCACGGCAATGACTGGCACCAGGGGCTGGAACGCGCCTTCAGCGCTGATCCAGCTGAGCAAGCTGGGTTAGCTGCCGAAATGCAGTCCTACAGCCTGCAGTTTGCAAGAGCCCTTGAGCAGGCAAGTGGGGGCTGGCTTCAACTGGGCCATGCCTTTCCTGCTGAAGCCGGCAGTCCTGCCCCCTGGCTAGCTGCCATGCCCTACTGGCGAGAGGGGCGAAGAATGCTGGGCCGCTCGCAGGTGCTGGAGCAGCACCTGCTCCCCCTAGGCAGCGCTGAATCCCAAGGGCCACTGCCGCTCAATGCCAGTGGCGAACTGGAGTCGATAGCGGTGGGAAACTACGCCAACGACCACCACTACCCAGGGCCTGACTGGCCACTGGCACCTAAAAGCATTCGCTGGGGAGGGCGCTGGAGCGGCACTCCCTTTTGCATTCCCTACGGCGCGCTGCTGAGCGCTGAGATCGACAACCTGCTGGCAGCTGACAAGGCCTTCAGCAGCAGCCACATGGCCAATGGGGCCACCCGTTTGCAGCCCCTAATTCTGAACATCGGCCAGGCGGCCGGGGCGGCAGCGGCCCTGGCGGTACAGCGGGGCATCCCCCCCGCTGAGCTTGCGCCCCTGGACGTTCAGCAGTGCCTGCTCCACGATCACCGTGCTCCAGCGGCGGTAGTGCCGCTCTGGGACACCCCCTGGCATGCCAGCGACTGGTTAGCCCGACAACTGCAGCTGCTGGCCAATCCCGATCTCCTGCAGGCCAATGGCCAAATTGAGCGCCCATTCCAAAAACCCCTAAGTCCGAGCCAGGGCCGTCCAGAACCCAGGGAGTCTCTGTGGGATGGAAGGGTGCTGCCGAACGGCCAGGGCGGCTACACCTTTGTGAGCGACAGCGATCTCAGCCGTGATAACGCCAAACGGGAGTGGCCTCTCATCACCCTGGAGCCAGGTCTGAACCGCTGGCTGCAGAACCTTGATAGACCGACCCAGGCCAAGTTGATTGGCTGTGCCAATCCTTGGGGGCCATGGTTGCGGGCCTCGCGACTGGCCGCGGATTAGCCCGTGGCCTGCAGTCGCAGTTGGTCGCGGAGGGGGTCTACCGCCTGAACTCGCAGTTGCAGCAGATCGCCTGGGTCCGAGCCAGCTGGGCACTCGGCCGCCAGATCCATGGCCAGGGCATCAACGTGCACCAGCCCCAGCCTGTCCTGGGGGCGCAGCCAGCGCAGGAAACAGGCCTGCCAATGCTGACTCCCATGCGCCGCAAACCACACCTGCTGCCAGTGACGCTGGTCTTCCCTGCTGATCTGTATCCCCTGCCTGAGCGGACCGTCTAAGTCGGAAAGCAGGGCGGCTAGATCGGTGGCAACCATGGGCTGGCTTCCCTGTTGAAGTGCCAGCAGTTGCCGTTGCGCCACTAGATCGGCGTAGCGGCGAATCGGCGAGGTGACTTGGACATAGGCCGGCAAGCCCAGGCTGAAATGGGGGCTTGGCTCCGTGCCGGTATGACCGCGGCTTAGGCACCGCTTGATGGCGCAATGGCGCACCGGGCCAGCCGGCAGGGCTGCCAGCTCGGCCTCCGGCGGCAAAGTTGCTGTTAGTTGGCTGCGATAGGGCAGAGCTAAAGCTTGTTCTTGGCCAAGACCAGCTACTACCGCGCCCGCCAGAATCATCGCTTCGGCCACCATCAATCGGGCCGGGCTGGGTTCGGTGATCTCAAGCTGGGGAGCGTCTCCCTGGGCCGCGTCTTCCTGGGCCCGAATCCGACCCTCCGGCTGATCCAGCAGCAGGGCACCCTGGCGCACACGCCACTGGCGGCGGCGCAGCAGCAGGCCGTGCAGGTCGGCAAGGTCGCGCTCCTGTGGCGGGGCTAGATCGATCAGGTCGTCGGCATCGCCATAGCTGAGCCGGTAGGTGGGCTTAACCCAGCTGCGCTGCAATCCCGAAGCCTTAACAGCCCCATCGCCGTCGAGTTCAACCCAGATGCTCCAGGCGGCACTGCGATGTCCGGCCCGCAGGCTCATCGGTCCGGTGGCAAGCGACTCCGGGAACATCGGCAAAATTCCAGATGCCAGATAAAGACTGCTGCCCCGCCGTCGTGCTTCTAAGTCGAGGGGCGAATCCAGCGCAATCAAGCGACCTGGATCCGCCACGTGGATCCAAATCTTGACCTGGCCAGCTGGGGTTGTTTCCAACGCCAAGCCGTCGTCAATGTCGCAGGTATCAGCGTCATCAATGGTGATGCTGCGCTGGCCGCTGAGGTCCAGACGCTCGGCATCACCCGGGAGTTCAGTTTCAGCGCTAACTAGTAGGTGTTCGGCATCAGCCAGTAGATCAGCAGAAAAGCCTTGCTCCCAGACCGTGGCTCGGAGGGACGGCAAATTGTGGGCTTGCCACTGGCCCAGATCAACCAGCAGGTGGCGAATTGAACCCGTATCTGCCGTAACTTTGGCGGCCTGCAAAGCCTGGCGCAGGGGAAGGGGTAGGGGAGTTGTGCACTCACCTCCAGCCCAATCAACCAATAGATCAAGCTGCTGGCGCTGCTCTGCGCTGAGTTGTTGCAGATCAAGCGGCTGACGATCGCGCAGCTGCTGCTGCCAGCGCATTTCAGCTTGCTCCTGGAGCACCCGCAATCGGCGTTCTCGCCGCAGCCGGCGAAGATCCGTCAGGGGCCTGGCCTCAACAAGGTTTTGACGCAGACGGAACAGGGTCTGGGGACCAACACACCAGCGCCAGCAGGATGCAATAGCTAGGCCATCCCGTCGCGAAGAAACCAGATCAACCCAGTCGCTCAGCTGCAATCCCTGAGGTTCAGCCTGCATCAGGATCCAAGCTGCCGCGAAATCGCTTCGAGAAGGCAGCACTGCCGTCAAAGCGTCGTCGCTAATCGACCACGGAGCTTGGCTAAGACGCTGGGGTGGATCGCACTCGCCGGAAAACGAAGTGAGAAGCAAAAGTTGCCGCAGCGGCTGGATCTGCTTCCTAGCGCTGGTTCCAATGGCTAAAGAGGCCTTGTTTGAGGCCACAGCCAAAACAACAGCAAGCTGGGGACCGCGCTCATCGCCCAGTCCCACCAGATCGCCAGGATGGAAGGTTGAAGCCGCCAGGGGACAGGCCTCAGCCTTCGGGATTCACAAAAGGCAGCAAGGCCACAATTCGGGCACGCTTAACAGAGTTGGTCAGGTCACGCTGCTGTTTGGCTGTCAGGCCAGTGAGACGGCGGGGCAGGATCTTGCCACGCTCAGTGATGAACTTCTTGAGCAGATCGACGTCTTTATAGTCAATAGGATCGCCAGGCTTGATTGGCGACAGGCGCTTTTTGAAAAAAGAGCTGGACATGGATTACGAAGGCGAGTAGTGAATGAAGCTGGATCTGACCAGTACCTGACGGGGCTGGGGCAAATCGAGTTGAAACTGATGATTGAGCTCCAAAGCTGGGGCCCAAGCCTGAATCACTTGATTTCCTTGTGAACCGTCGAGGAGTTGCAGTGGGTACAGAACTTCTTCAGCTCAAGCCGTTCGGTGGTGTTACGGCGATTCTTCTCAGTGGTGTAACGGGACACACCTGGAGAACGCTTTGCGGGGTTGGACCGGCATTCGGTGCACTCGAGAGTGATCACGATCCGGACGCCCTTGTTTTTAGCCATGAAGGAC
The DNA here is from genome assembly GCF_024345755.1 of Cyanobium sp. L1E-Cus. Taxonomy (NCBI): domain Bacteria; kingdom Bacillati; phylum Cyanobacteriota; class Cyanophyceae; order Synechococcales; family Prochlorococcaceae; genus Cyanobium; species Cyanobium sp. L1E-Cus. The sequence continues at coordinate 176,094 of NZ_JAGQBS010000002.1, forward strand.
GTTGCGCCGCTGGAGCGATGCGAAAGGACAAGTTCACACCTTACCTGGCGGTAGTCCCACCCCCCAGTTGATCCCTAAGATCAAGGTTCAACACACCACGGGCTATGCGGGTCTCGCTCCAATGGCTGCAGGAGCTGGTGACCGGCCCCGAACAAGCCCTCGCTCCAGGGCCGCTAGCCGAGCGCCTGTCTTTGGCTGGTTTTGAGGTAGATGCCATAGAGGACCTAGCCGCCCAGGCCGGCGGTGTCGTGGTGGGCTTCGTGCGTGAACGCCAGGCCCATCCCAACGCAGACAAGCTGAGCGTCTGTTTAGTTGATATAGGCGCCGCCGAAACCCTGCAGATCGTCTGCGGGGCAGCGAATGTACGGGCGGGTATCCATGTGCCCGTTGCCCTGGTGGGCGCCACTCTGCCTGCGGTCAACCTGACGATCAAGCCCGCCGAACTGCGCGGTGTGGCCAGCAGCGGCATGATCTGCTCCCTTGCCGAGCTTGGCCAGACGGCAGAGGGGGAAGGAATCGCCATTCTTGATGAGCTGCTGGAGCAGGTGCCCCCCCTAGGCACAGCAGTGGGACCAAGCCTGGGGCTGGATGACCAGGTTTTGGAGTTGGCGATCACCGCCAACCGACCTGATGGCCTCTCCATGCAAGGCATAGCCAGGGAGGTGGCGGCCCTGGTGGGCGGCCAGACCCAGATAAAGGCACCTGAAATTGCCACAACAAGCCAGCCGCTGCCTCTTTCCGCCAGCGACCGGGTCGCAGTTGAGGCTGGGGGGCTATTCAGCATCACGGCCCTCGACGGGCTGAAGGTCGCCCCATCGCCCCTCTGGCTGCAACAGCGCCTGCAAAAGGCCGGCATTCGCCCGATCAACAACATTGTTGACATCACCAACTTGGTGATGCTGGAGACGGGACAACCCCTGCACGCCTTCGACAGCAAGCGCCTCGCCGTAATCGACGGAGACAGCGAACCCCAGCTAGCCAGCCTGGGGCTACGCCAGGCCCTTGATGGTGAGGAATTCACCAGCCTGGACGCCACGGAGCACAAACTCAGCCCCGAAGCCCTGGTGGTTACTTACAGCAACCGCCCCATCGCCCTGGCTGGCGTGATGGGTGGTGCGGATGAAGCCGTTAATGAAGCCACCACCTCAATCTGGCTTGAGGCTGCTGTGTTTGCTCCCCAGGCGGTGCGCCGCTCCGCCCGCAGCGTTGGCTTACGCACTGAAGCAAGCAGCCGTTTTGAGAAGGGGTTGCCAAGGGAGGCCACCCTCGCTGCTGCAGATCGGGCCGTGGCCCTGCTTATGCAACATTGCGCTGCCAATGTTTCGGGCCGCTGGCTACATCAACGAGCCGAGCAGCCAATCGAGCCGTTGCAGCTGAGGCGTGACGCCCTGCACAATCTGCTTGGACCTGTTCAAGACGGCGAAGACTATTCAGACCTCAGTGACGACAGGATCGTCCAGACCTTGACGGCCCTTGGTTGCCAGCTGGCAGAACAGATAGATGGTGAGGGTTGGCTCGTCGCCGTGCCCCCCTCACGGTTGATGGATCTGCAGCGGGAGGTTGACCTAATTGAGGAGGTAGCCCGTCTGGTTGGTTACGACCACTTCGCCTGCCACCTACCCGACCCACTGGAGCCTGGGGGACTTACTCCAGCCCAGCAGGTGGAGCGCCGCCTGCGCCGCCAACTGTGCGCTACCGGGCTGCAGGAGGCCTGCAGCTTTTCCCTGGTGCCGGCAGCAGCTGGGCGCATACCCCTGGCTAATCCCCTGCTAGCTGATTACGGCTACCTGCGCGACAACCTGCATGGCGAATTGCTCGCCGCTGCACGCCGCAACTTGCAGAGTGGGCAGCCAGGTTTCTGGGCCTTTGAGATCGGCCAGGTGTTCAGCAGCGATGTCGCCAGGTCTGCTCGCCAGCTGCTGGCTGGGGTTATCTGTGGCGAACGGCGAGGTGAGCGCTGGAGCAGCAGTGGCAAACCCCAGCCTCCCACCTATCACCAGGCCCGCGGCCTGCTGCAGCAAGCCTTGGTAGCGCTGGCGATTCCAATCGAAGATCGCCCACTCACCCAGCACCCATTGCTACACCCGGGTCGAGCCGCCCAGCTGGTAGTGGAAGGGCGGCCCCAAGGCTGGTTTGGCCAGCTGCACCCTGAGCAGGCCGAAAAGCTAGACCTGCCGCAAACAAGCATCATCTTCGAGCTCGAACTCGATGCCTTGCTGATCGCCGCCACCCGCCGCAACCGCTGGCAGCCAGCCTTTGCCCCCTATGCCACCGTTCCCGCTTCGGAGCGAGATCTGGCCGTAGTGGTGGCAGCCAGCACGCACTCAGCTGAGCTGCTCCAGGTGATTCGCAAAGCCGGCAAGCCGCTGCTGGAGCATGCAGAATTAGTAGACCGCTACGAGGGCGGTCAGCTTGCAGCAGGCCAGTGCAGTCAAGCCTTCCGGCTGCGCTACCGCGATGCCAGCCGCACCCTCACCGATGAAGAGGTGGAAGCAGCCCACTCCTCGATCCGGGCAGCCCTGGAAAAGCAGCTGGGCGCCCTGTTGCGCAGCTGATATCCAGGCGGCAGATCTACCCCTACTCCGGCTCCGCTGCCTCGGGCTGCGGAGTTGGGACGCCAGCTCCGATACGGCTCAGAACGGTCAATGTTTCTACGTGGCTTGTTTGGGGGAAAAAGTCGATCGGCTGAACGCTCTCCAATCGATAACTGCCGCCGCCAACCAGCTGGCCTAGGTCCCGGGCCAGGGTGGCGGGGTCGCAACTGAGGTAGAGCAGGTGGGCGGGGGGGCGTTCGATGATCGCCTGCAGGGTGGCGGGCTCCAGTCCCTTGCGGGGGGGATCGAGAAACACCGCATCGCAGTGAACCAGGTGCTCAGCCAGGCACTCGGCCACGACCCCGGTCTCAAAGGTGGCTGATTCACTCAGGCCGTTTTCGCGGGCATTGGCCTTGGCCTGGTGCACGGCCTCGGGGCTTAGTTCAATTCCATGAACGTGCCAACCAGCCGCAGCCACCGGCAGGCTGTAGGTGCCAATGCCGCAGTAGGCGTCAACCATTACGCCAGGCGCAGAGCCCGCAAGGGCTGCAAGCACCAGGGGCACTATTCGCTCAGCCTGTCGGGTATGGACCTGGAAAAAGGTGTCTGCTGCAATGCGCAGCTCGAGGTCGCAGAAACGCTCCTGCACCCAGCTACGTCCGACAACCACGCGTGTCTCGGGTCCCATCAGGGTGTTGGTGGCTAGGGGTTGCAGGTTCAGGCACACCCCCACTAATTCGGGCCAGCGGTGCATCCATTGGGCGGCCAGGATCTCGATGCCCTCCAGGTCTGGGGTGCTGCTTACCAGGGTGATCAGCAACTCACCCGTGTAGCTGCCGATTCGCAGGGCCAAATGGCGCAGGCCACCCCCCTCGCGGCAGTCCCGATCAACCGGCCAGTCACTGGTCTCAAGATCCGACTTAAGCGGTGCGATCAAAGCGTCCAGGCGCGGATCAAGCACCGGGCAGCGATTCATATTGACAATTTTGTGGGTGCCAGGGCGATAAAAGCCAGCCCGCAACCGCCCGTCCTCGCAGCGCTCAAGCGGGATAATCGCCCTGTTGCGATAGCCGAGCCCTTCTGGCGCTGCCATTAAGGGAGCAACCTCCGTATCAAGGTGGGCAATACGCCGCAGGGCATCAACGACTTTTTGGTGCTTCCAGTGCTGCTGGGCCGAGTCGTCTAGGTGCTGCAAGCTGCAACCACCACAGTCTTCAGCAAGGATGCAAGGAGGCCTTCGACGCTCCGCTGCCGGCTCAAGCACCTGTTGCAGCTCGGCCAACCAGTGGCGACGGGCCTTGTGGGTGAGGCGTACTTTCGCCTGCTCGCCAGGCAAGGCACCAGCTACAAACAAGACCCGATCTGCGAGACGGGCCACGCCCTGCCCGTCATGGGATAGGCCGGTAATGGCCACCGTCACGGTCATGCCGGTGGATAGATCGAGGCCATCGCTCTTGCCACCACCAGCGCCGTTGCCAAAGCTTTTAGTGCCCACGCCCGCCTACCAATCCTTCACCCTACGCCGTGCAAAGGGGCGTTACACCTTGCGGCGGGGCACGGTGATTTTGCTGACGAGTCGATACAGTGATGGACGCGTGTGGTCGCTGCGATGAGCGTCGTTCGGGATCTGATCCTTCAGGCTGATGATCAGCTGCGGTATCCCAGTGGCGGCGAGTTGCGCTCCATGGTGGAGTACCTCAGCCGGGGAGCCGAAAGGCTGGCGGTTGTGCGGCTCCTAACCGACAACGAGAAAAAAATTGTTGATGAGTCGGCCAAACAGCTCTTCCAGCGCAACCCCGATTACGTGGCCCCCAGTGGCAATGCCTACGGCCAAAAGCAGCGGGCCCAGTGCCTGCGCGACTACAGCTGGTATCTGCGCCTGGTGACCTACGGCGTTCTCGCCGGTAGCACCGAAATGATTCAACAGATTGGCCTGGTTGGTGCCCGTGAGATGTACAACAGCCTCGGCGTACCGATGCCAGGCATGGTGGATGCAATGCGCACTATGAAGGAGGCCTCGCTAGCCCTGTTGAGCACAGACCAGGCTGCCCTTGCGGGCCCTTACTTCGACTTTCTGATCCAGGGCATGCAAACCAGCACCTGATCCAGACCAGACCAACCCAACCAGCACCAAGACCCGGAGGAGCGCTTGTCTCGTCCGGGTCTTTTTATTGGACTATTAATGCGTCCTGGTTGGGACGCAAGAGAATCATAGGTTGCTCGCACAGATTGGGCGGCAGGCCGAAGCTCACGTTTTGATAACTGCCGGAAGGACCGTGCGCCTTGCCCAGCTCCCTTACCGAAAGTCTCACCCGAGACGCAGGCATGGTCCATATATAAATCCAAGATGAGATAGCTGATCATCCTATTGGCAAGCTGCTCGGCCAGCTGCTCGACCCCCTCTCGGGCCAGCAAGTTCCGAAGCTTCAGCAAGCCTCTTGCATGGCCCGAAAAACTTGCGTACCTGTGTATGACACAGTGACGCAAGTCTTCCGAGTGTGCTGCTGCAACGACTCTGAAGCGAGACGGATGATCTGGACCAGACCAGCTGAGATGGCTGGACAAGCTATTCAGGCCGTCATCTGGCCACAACAACAAGCAATCAATGAAACGACTTCGAGGCGTGGCAGTCCGAGGGAACCCATAGCGCCCAAGGAGATGCAGGCAGAAATACGGAAAAATTGGGAATAAGCCCAATTAGATGCCATCAGCCAGTGAGCAAAGCTCACTGGCTGATGCCTCAGCTATCTCATCCAAGACTGATTAGTAGTCTTATAGCAAGACCAGGCTGCTTAGGCCAAGAATACAGAATCCCATTCCACTCAGGCAAGACCCTTAAGGAGACCAATCATGAATCTCAGGCGAGAAAGATAAGCAGCTTTCCGTCCAGCATCTGGGAAATCAAACCGTTGTGGCTTGCAATGATGATGCGCGCAAGGAAGCCGTAAATCGCTTGTCTCGTCCAAGAATTAATACAAGACCAATAAAGCGTCTCAGATGAGATGCAGTATACGAGTCTATTCGTTGCGGTAGAGCTCTTTCAGTAGCTGGTAGGCCTCGTTTAGGCGCCGCATGGTTTCTTCCGTGCCGCCAGAGTCGGGGTGATGGCTCATCGCCAACTCGCGGTAAGCCTCCCGTATCTGTCGCAGGGTGAGACGCTGACCCGGCGCCGTTGGCAGTTGCAGCAGCTTTAAGGCTCCATGCAGGGTCATGGTGTGTTCCAGGGTCTGGAACGAGGTGCCCTTACGTCGCTTGCGGAAACGATGAACAAAGCGCCTGATCAGCGTTGGTAAGCGGAGCTCCAAGGTTGACGTGCTGAAGGGATCCTCCAGCAAACCTGCCATCACCATGACTCGCTCAAAAGTTGCGGGCTCCCTGCCCCAGCTGGGAGCCGTATTGGCCACCACATCGCAGGCAAGCGACCAAGTAAAAGGGCGGCCCTCACTTTGATCACTCTGGCCCCAAATGTCCTGGGCCAACCACACCATTGCGGCTTCAAGTACCGCCTCATTGGCAACCTTGCCGTAGAGCTCAAGCCAGTGGTCACGGGCTCTGGCCAGGGAGCGTTCGAGCACATCACCTCCTACATGGGGGAGGGGTTCTTGCGCCAGATCCATGGGTTGGCGTAAGGGCTGCAGACTGCGCTTGAGCTGGTCAGATTGGCGCCTCACAAAGCCAGGTAGGTCAATGCCGCTCTGACGAGGACGCACTTCCGCTGCCATCGACGCATCAACATCGAAATTGAAGGCAAATTCACGATCAGCTGATTCCCGATCTAGGCATAGGTCTCCCCCGGAGCCCCGGGTCATCAACACCAAAGCCCCCTGTTCGTTGAAGGTTGATTCCAGGCTGGTTTGTTCGCTAACAAAACCATCAGGCTGGTTATTGCCGGTGTCGGCCAGAACAGAGGTCTCAGCTTCCTCAGTATTTGGGAAGATCTCTTGTAGCAGACGCTCCAAAATATCTCCGCGACTGCGGATGCCCCACTCCGCCCTAAGCGCATCAATTTTGTCGAGCAAATCGACGGGCAGCTCCAGACTGAAGCGGCGACGATTGGGGTCCGCCGGCTTAGCCATGCCTAACGGCCAATAAGGTCGCGCATCATTTCCTGCTGCGCTTCCAGAGCCTGCTGGTAGCGATCAACCAAGCTTTTATTCCCAGGGGTTGAAGTTTGGTTGGGTGAATAACGCGGCTGATAAATTGGCGGTGGCGGCGGAGGATTTGCTCTGAGGGGCGGCAGGCTGGGGAAGCGTGGCTGCAGCACCAACGGGGCCATTAATTCTGATCCATCCTGACCATCACGATCTTGATCTGGAATCGCAGGCAGTGACTGGGGGGGCGTCATCGCCGCGGGGGAGGCTGTATTGCGAGCCAACTCAAGCAAACGCTGTCGCTCCTGCACCATGGCGACCTGACTGGCTGGCACGATGCTGAGTAGGTGACCAGGGGTGGCATCGGCCGGATAAACCAAGCTGATTCGAACTGGGTTGGATACACCTCCCCGAAGATTCAAAGAGGTGAGGGGCAAGCTTTGGCCAGAGCGCATCCCTACGTGCATTTCTTGAAGCCCTTCCTCCGTGCGTACTTGCAATGATCCCCTGAAGGCGGTGAAAGTTTTACCAGTGCCTGAGGCGGTGGGATGGCTGAGAACCAGCTCATAGGGGCCAGCCCCCTTGAGATTTAGATCAACATCAAATCGAACGCCGTAGGTGCCAACATTGTCTAGGGATGAATCCACCATGCGGCTGACGAGTGGATTCACCTGCACCTCGCGGGTGCCGAAATTATGGCGGTTAGTGCTCGTTAGCGGAAAATGTAATGGACCTTGCTGAGCGAGATTATGGTTCAGGGTGGCTTGGTAGGAATCACCTATGGCAACACCTCCCACACGGGAGAAAATTCGTCGGCCATTGATGTCAGCGATGCGGTTCAGGTAGACCCTGCCCGGAGCAAGCCGTCCCCGATCCAAAATAGCGATTAGATCCCAGTCGCTATTGGGTTCTTTCCCAGCAACAACAGCCATCTGAAAAGGTCCATCACTAGTACCTTTCAACAAGGCGTTAGCAATGCCAAGCGCAGGCAGCTGGGTCTGAAATAGGACAATGCGGCTGCGGGCAGGAATAGTAATTTCCTGATCAAGTTTTGGATCTAGACGACCGCGTAGAACCTGCACTGCGGTTGCATCTCCAGGACCGGTATTCCAAGGGCGAGGCCCGAGAGGTCTTACTCCCATCTTGTAATTGACAAGATAGGGCGCCTCAAAGCTGTTGCGTACTGCACCGGTTTCAAAGCGGATGTGCACTGCCCGCATTCCGGGATTAATCAGAATCAGCCCTAGGGTGAGTTCTGGACGCCTACCAGAGCGGGATAGCTGGCGGCGGTTGGCGGGGAAGTACTTGTGGTGCATGTGCACCCCAAAGTCACCGTTGAAGGTGAATTCGGCGTTGCGCAAGGGCTGGCCAGTCTCTTCGGCGTAGGCATACCCAGGCGCTGTGCTGATCAGGATGCCGGGGCCTTCAACCTCCTCCGGCTGGTTCGAGTGCAGAACCGGCACCTTGTTGAAGGTGCCATTTAGGGGACGGGCCTGTTGTCCCGCCATCAGAGCCACGTAAGCGGCCGCTGGCAGCGCCTGCAACAGGCCGAGGGGAGCCCCCAGGGCAGCTGCTATCAGCAGTTTGATCGGCCGCAACGGAAATCTGGTAATCAGGGTGTTGGGTTTGAGTGCAATGGCCCCTACTCCAAAAGGGTATGACGGGCAGTCGGTTGCAAACCCAGATTGAGAGCTCGTACAGGGGCTGGGAATGGAACTGACCGAAGGGTGTTTCGGGGCCATCGCTGGGGGAGAAACACAACACTCGGCAAGCCCGCCAGGCTCGCTAGAACCTTTAGGAACTTTCCCACTTTCTCATGCTTCCCCTCCTGGGCTGCTGTGGCAGCGTTGATGACGGTGGTGCTGGTAGCTGGAGGCGTCATCAAGAGCGCAAGCTGCGCATGCTGCAGTTCTGGCGGGACGGCGTGGAACGCCAGCTAGCAGCCGTGAATGCCACGATCAGCACGCTGGAGCAACAGATGGAGCGGGATGCGGCCTCGGCTGGCAGCTGAGGCTTGAGAACGCGTCTGCATTGAGCAGGGCGGCACGCATCTGTGCCAGGCCCTGCTTGAGCCTCCGCTGCACGGTCATCGGACTCACCTGAAGCAGGGCTGCCGTGCGCCGGTAGCTCCAGCCCGAGAGCACTACTTTCTGGATCACACGACGTAACCCGGGCTCAAGGCAAGCAAGTTGCTGACGCACTTCAGCTCCCTGATACTCCCAGTCATCCGCGCCGGTGAATCCAGATTCCGAGGGTCTGCCGCTCCAACCGTCGTGAAGTCTGGTTTCCTCATAGCCAGTCTCCAGATCCACAGGCCTGGCTAGGGCTTGACCACGTAGTAGTTCTTGCCATTGCTCAAGGCTGAGCTGCAGAGCTAGTCGCAGATCTTCGGCGCTGGGCTCCTGCCCATGGCCACTGCTCCAGCTGGCCTTCAGTTGGCGCAGCTTGTCGTGCAGCTCCATCTGCCGGCGCGGTAACCGCACGGCCGATGCCGAATCGCGCAGGTAGTGCAGGATGGCGCCCCGGATGTGGGGTCTGGCAAAGGCCTCGAAAGGAGTTGCTGTTTGTGGTTGATAGAGCTCGGCGGCTCGTAGGAGGCCCATCAGACCCACCTGAACCAGGTCGTCGAGGGGCTCCGGACAGCGGCGGCAGTAGTGAACAGCAATTGGGGTAACCAGACCGCAGTACTGGTTCACCCGCTGGTTGCGTTGTTGCAGGGCACGGCGGCAGATAGATTTGGTTTTGATCGATTGGGTCATGGGCTGAAGTTGGGTTGGCAGGGTTTTCGTTCCCTTCCTTTCCAACCAGCCGCGACGGGGCCCTATTGCGCAACCGAAAAATTACGGAACGTTGATCACATGTCCTTGTCGGGGGCAGCGGCAACCGCCTGCAGTAAGGACCAAGGCCCCTCTCGCTCCAGCAACTCGAGATCGGACCTTTCCGTGGCCAGCAGATAGCCAGCAAAGGCAAGGGCATTGAGGCTGAAGCCAGCGCAATGTTCCTGGGTGCGCCGCACGGTGAGCAGCCAGTTGTCGTCAAAGAGCAGGTTGTATGGGTGCCTGGGCTGGGCGTCCTGGTGGGGATAGCCCAGGCCCAGTTGCTCGGCATGCTCCAGGTAAAGGGCAGCTAGATCCCTACCCCCGTGGGCATCTGTGCGGCGACTCAGCCGATAGGCCCAGGGCCAGGGGCGCTCGCCCCTATCCAGCTGGACTTGAATTGCCGCAGACAGGGGTGTGCTGGCTTCTCCAGCGCGGCGGGGCAGCAGTTGCAGATGCCGGTGGGGCTGGCTGGCGCCAGAGGCGGCACAACTATTGAAGAACCACAGCCCACCGGTGTCACTGGCCAGGAGCGAAACCCCGCGCCAGTCGTCAGCAGAAAGCCAGCCGGATTGCGGCTGCCAGGAGTCCGTGATCAGGAGCAGATGGCCCGCCTGCACTGGATATTTGTTGAGCAGCACCACATGGCCGCTGCTGAGCCGTTCCACTTCCAGAGCTTGCTCCCAGGGCAAAAAAGGATTCGGCTTGGGGCCACCACGGCGTAGGTGTTTGGGGGTGGTGCTCAGCAAACGCCGCAACACAAATGGCTGGTGCTGTGGGGCCGCCAGGACCTCGGTAGCCAGGGGAACCAAGGAGCCGCTGGCCTGCGCCTGGCTGGATAACTGCAGCGCCAGCTGCCAGATGCGCTCAGCTCGCACCAGCCTTGAGGCGGGCCAGAGACGCTCCCTGGTAATAGTGACCAAGAATCTGGTTGTAGCGATAGCCCTGCATAGCCAGATCCTGGGCGCCGTGCTGGCTCATGCTTGCGCCGAGATGGCCATGGGCTTCCAGGGATATCTGGCGGTTGGCGGCATAAAGACTTTCCACGATGGCGCCCTGATAGCTGAGGATCATGCCGGCGGTGCTGGATGCAGCTTGGCGGGTGCGTTCGTTGCTGCTGGAGAGGCCCTTGTAGGCCTGCCAGCGGGTTGTGTCACCAAGATGCCAGTGACGGTTGGCTGGGCGAGCCATGTGGGCGAGGGCATAGGAGCGGGCGGCTACGGCCTGGGCCCGCAGAGCCTCTAACGACCAGCTGCTAGGCATCTCAGCTCCAACCACGGCACCGATGTAGGTCTCCAGACCAACGTGATTGACCACCCTGAGCCCGCCACTCTCAGGAATCAGACGCAGGCGCCCTCCATAGGGGCGGCCGTTGACCAGTACGGAGGTCCCACTGGTCTGCAGCCAGGCTTCTGGGCCCTGGAGCCAGAGTTCATTGAGGTTCACCGAACTGCCAGCGCCGCCCTGTTGGAGCAGCTGGCCGTCTCGGCTGACAACCTGCCAGGCTCCGCTGGCGGAGAGATCGGGGTTGGCGCCCGCGCCGAGCAGGGCGACGCGGATTTCCAGATCGACTCCCGGACCCGCTTCGGGCTCTGCCAGGCCGAGGCGGGAAGTGGAAGTGGAAGTGGAAGTGGCTTGAGGGGTGGCCCGGCGCGCCTCGAGACGACGCAATTGCTCAGCTGCGGTAGTGGTGTCTTGCGCCGGGGGCGGCGTATCAATAAGGGCATCCAGCAACTCGCCCTGGGCGGCCCCATAGGGGCGGGGAGCCAGGCCCTGGGCCGCAAATCCCACCGCCACGGCCACAACGGCCATGGGGCCAGCCAGCATGAGTCTCCGGCTGAACAGACCATGCACATTAAGTCTTCTTGTCCGGAGAAGACCTCTGGTCTGGAGAAGTCCTCTGGTCTGGAGTAGTCCCTGATTCAGGCGCAGGCGGCCAGGGAGGCCCAGGAGTCGGCTCCGGAGCCATCGGCCTGCACCCGCAATGTGCCGTTCCAAAGGAGGTGGCCCGAACCGCTAAGTCGGATCATGCCCGAAGAAGCGCCATCGCACACCATCCCCCCCGGCCGCGGCGAGCACTGCCAACCCACTACGGAGCTACGGCCTAGGCGATCGAGCCAAAAAGGCGCAACCAGCGCGTGGGCAGATCCAGTTACCGGATCCTCATCAATGCCAAGTCCTGGAGCGAAGAACCGCAGCTGGTAGTCGGCTGGCCGTCCAAGCACGGAGGGAAGGTCGTCTATCGATACCTTCTCGATGGCCTGCATCAACACCAAGCCGCCACGATCAGGACCCTCTAATTCCGAAGCCAGGCCAGGCAACTGGGCCAGCGCTGCCTCAGGCGTCAACAAGGCAACCCGATAACCGAGGCCTGAGCTCCAGTAGGCCAGGGGTGCCCCCCCTAGGCGTTCATGCAGCAACCGGATCAGCGGTGCCGATGGCTCGGCCGGCAGCAGACCGGCGCTAGGCAGCACCAGCTGCCCTGAACTGCCGCTGGCATCAAGGGCTACCGCCAGGGGGCCGCTGCGGGTGAACAGCTCCAATCCCGCGCCGGGCGCCAGCTGCTGCCAGTGGCCCAAGGCCAGCAGGGCGGCGAGTGTTGCATGGCCGCAGAGGGGGACTTCGCAGCTGGGGGTGAACCAGCGGAGGGTCCAGCGGCCTTGCTGTTGCAGCAAAAAAGCCGTCTCAGACTGGTTGAGACTGCGGGCAATGGCCTGCAAGGCAACATCGCCCATGGGCTGATGTAGCTGCACCACGGCCGCACCGTTGCCGCAACAGGGTCCGTCAGCAAAAGCCTCAACCAGCACAGCTGGCAGGGAGACAAGTGGCGCTACAGCAGAGCCAGGAAAGGTCATGCTTGCTGCCACTCCGGCCGCAAATCGCGCTCCATCAGAGCCTTAACGGCGGCAGCAGGGGTGGTGTGGCCTTCGAGTACCAGCACAACCTGCTCACAGATCGGCAGATGCCAGCCTTTGCGGCTGGCAAGCTGCAGAGCCGCTCTGGCCGTGCGAGGACCCTCAACGGTTGCTGAGATGCGCTCGCTTGCCTGCTGCTCGCTGCAGCCCTCGGCCAGAAGCACGCCGCAGCGATAGTTGCGGCTGAGGCTGCTGTTGGCGGTGGCCAATAAATCCCCCAAGCCAGCCAGGCCGTAGAGAGTGCTGGTGGCACCGCCTAAACCCTCCAACACCACGCCAATCTCGGCTAAACCCCGGCAGAGCAGGGATGCCTTGGCGTTCGCACCTAAAGCCAGACCATCGGAGATGCCGGCCGCAACGGCCATAACGTTTTTGAGTGCCCCTGCGGCCTCGGTGCCAATCGGATCTGTGTTTGTGTAGAGCCGCAGCGAAGTGTCGCTGAGCTGCTGCTGAAAGCGGCGGGCTAGATCCTGATCCGCAGCTGCGATAACGCTGGCCGCAGGTAGCCCTTGGCGCACCTCGGTTGCCAGATTCGGCCCACTCAGCACCAGCAAGGGGGCAGCCGCCAACTGGTTTGACCAGAGCTGGGTGGCAGTTGCCAGCAGCTGGAGATCCAACCCCTTGCTGCAGCTCAATAGCGGCAGTCCAGTGGGCCAATGGGGAGCCAGCTGCTCAGCCAGGGGCTGGACCCCTGCCATGGCTACCGCGGAAACCACCAGATCCTGGTTGGCAAGCAGGTCCACCGGACTGCTGCCAGAGCGCCGGGACCAACCCGTGACGATGTGACCTTGCTGACCCCAGCGCTCAAGAAGGGTCTGCCCCCAAGCCCCCAGGCCCAACACGGCGATGCGAATGCCCATCGACTCCGAAGCAGCAGGCAGGTAGGCACTGCCATCATGCGGCAGGCCCATGGGTGCGGCTTCAGCTCTGGAATTTTTGTGGCAATGAGCTCAACTTCGCCCTGGCAGGACTGGCATGGCACAGGCCTAGTGGTGGGGTGTGGCGGCATCGGCCAGGCCCTGCTCCAGGAGCTGGGCCGAATCGCCCCGGGGCTGCAGCTTGTGGGAGTCTCACGCCAGGACTGGCGATTGCCTGGGTATCCCCTGTGGCGAGAGGTCGGGTTTTTACCGCTGGATCTCACCGACGACTCCAGCCTGTCGGCGTTGGCAGCAAGCCTTGAAAATCGCCCCCCCCTGCGGCTGGTGATCAACACGGCCGGCCTGCTGCATGGGCCCCTGCTCCAACCGGAAAAGCGCCTCAGTCAGGTGAATCGCCAGGCCCTAGAGCTCAGCTTTGCGGTGAATGCCTTTGCGCCCCTGCTGCTGGCCCAGGCGATCGAATCCCTGTTTAGCCCCGCTGACCCATTTCATTTCGCCAGCCTTTCCGCCCGGGTGGGGAGCATCGGCGACAACCAACTCGGGGGCTGGTATGCCTACCGGGCCGCCAAGGCTGCCCAAAATCAGATGCTGCGCACCCTGGCCCTGGAATGGGCTCGCAGAAAGCCAAAGGGGTGTGTGAGCCTGCTCCACCCCGGAACCACGGCCACGGGCCTCTCCGCCCCCTTCCAGGCCGGTGTGCCGCCAGATCGGTTGTTCAGCCCAGAGCGCGCTGCTAAGCAGCTGCTCGACGTACTGGCGGTGCTTGGGCCCCAACAGACTGGGCAGTTCTGGGCCTGGGATGGGCAGCGAATCCCCTGGTAAATCTCAAATCAAGCAGCGTTTGCTTGCAGGATTGCTAAGGAAATCACCTCCAGAGCGGAATCCTCCGTGGCCTCTAGGCGCACAGGAGGTGCCATGCCGTCCTCGTAGGCCTCAAGCCAGCGCGGCGCACACACACACCAATGGTCTCCAGGCTTGAGACCGGGGAAGCCATAGGCGGGCGCCGGGGTGCTGAGGTCGTTTCCCTGGGCCTGGCTGTAGCGCAGGAAGGCATCGCTCACGACACAGCAGACGCTGTGACGACCCAGGTCGGCGGCATTGGTACGGCAATGACCGTCGCGGAACCAACCTGTCATTGGTTGGCAGCCGCACACCACCAAGGGTTCACCCAGCACATTTAGCGAAGCGGAAGCTGGCTGGCTGGAATCGCTCACGGGAACCGGGGAAAATGTGGATAGCTCCAGTCTGGCCAGGCAGTTCGGAGGTTGCAGCACTGGGCTGACGACAAGCTTCAGAGCTATGCGAAAGGCAACACACCCGCACAAAGTTGGGCTGGGTAGTTGACGGATTCCGGGGGGGAGGCGTTAAAGGTCGAAGAGCGCGTTCACCCTGTCTTTCAGCGCGGCCCCCTTCATGAGCTGGGAATTCACCGAAGACGCGGCCTTTCTGGCCCTCTGCGATGCGTACAAAGAAAGCGGTGAACCCTCCGCCATGGAATTCCTCGCCCACGGCGAAGGGGCTTTCCATTTCCAGGAACTCACCCAGAACGCCGCCGGCGAAGGCATCGACCTGAGCGACTCCTCAAACCTGGAGGAGTTTCAGCAGGAGGTGATCGACGCCCTCGAAGACCTTTGCAGCTAAAGCTCAGGAGTAGAAAAAAGCAATCTCCTTAGCTTTCAAGCCATCCCATCCGGCGGCCTTAAGCCGGGCATCAAGGCTGGCTTGGTCGAAGTGCTTCGAGCCTGTCTTGACGATGCGATTGCGCATCGATTTTTTGACACCGCTGCGGGCCCGCTGGCTTTCAAGATCCATCACCTCCGTGTAGAGAGCGATCATCTCGGAGGGGATCGGGGTGCCATCCAGGTCGATGCCCGAGGCGATTGCGGCATCAACGCCGCCAGGTCCGGCAATGGCCATAGCCGTTTTGCAAGGTGATTGGCCAGGCTAGAAGCCGCTGCCCCCCTGCTCAGGCTGAGAAGTAACGGGCTTGGCTGTGTAGGGCAACCAGGGCAGTGGTGCTCTGCTCTGGTTCGAGTTGGTCGCTCTCATCCATCGACATACCAATCCGCTCGGCACCGAGCCAGGCGAGCTGCTGGCGGGAGTCGGCCACATTTGGACAGGCGGGATAGCCAAAGGAGTAGCGGCTACCGCGATAGCGCTGGGCCAGCACGTCGCGCAGCGGCATCGCGGTGGGATCAGCAAAGCCAAGCTCACGCCTGATGCGCGCATGCACCCATTCGGCCAGAGCCTCAGCCATCTGGACTCCAAGTCCATGGAAATAGAGGTAATCGGTGTATTGATCGGCTTTGAAAAGCTGCTGGGCAAAGCTGGTGGCGCCTTCGCCCATGGTTACGGCCTGCATCGGCAACACATCGGTTGGCAGCGACGAGCCATCGGCTGCTATAGCGAGATCTCGGTAGAAATCAGCGATGCAATAGCGGTTGCCTGAGCGCTGACGGGGCAGCTCAAAGCGTCCTAATTGTTGCTGACGCTTAGCTGGGTCAAACAAGACAACAGCGTTGCCACTACGGCCGCAGGGGAAATAGCCGTAGGCCACCCGGGGTGAAAGCAGGCCCTCCTCGAGACAGCGCGCCATCCATTGCTGCAGAACGGGCTCCGCCTTCTCGACCAGCATTGCTTCGTAGTCTTCGCGGCTCTGCTGCTGGGTCTTACGCAGCTGCCACTGGCCTGCAAATAGGGCGTTGCGATCTAGGTAAGCGAATACTTCCTGCAGGTCGATCTCCTGCTCAGTCAAAATCTGGCTACCCCAAAAAGGTGGCTCAAGGGCGCTCTCTTCGGCCACAGCCATAGAGCGCTGATCATTTGGTTCAACGCTGACAGCGGCTTCTGTAGGGGAAACAGCTACTGCTTCAGTGGAAACAGCTACCGCTTCAATCACTCCATCCGCCTTGGCAGGCTGTTCTGCGGGGGTCTCGGGAGAGGCGATGCCAAGCCCCTCCGGAATCGGTCCAAGGAAACCCTGTAGGTCGTCCCAGGCACCGTCTGCTTTTGCCTCCATCAGGGCGTCCATAAAACGCAGATCGGCAAATGCGTCGCGGCCGTAAATGACCTGACCTTGATAGGCGGCCCGGCAATCGCCATTAACGAACCTAGGCGTAAGTGCTGCTCCGCCAAGTATTACCGGCACAGCAATGCCAGCCTGATTAAAGGCTTCTAGGTTGTCTTTCATGAAGGCCGTTGACTTCACAAGCAGGCCACTCATGGCGATGCAGTCGGCCTGATGCTGCTGCTGGGCAACAATTATGGCCTCGCAGCTTTGCTTGATGCCTAAATTGATAACCTCATAGCCGTTATTGGTGAGAATAATGTCTACAAGATTTTTGCCGATATCATGCACATCGCCTTTTACGGTGGCGATCAGAAATTTACCCTTGGCCGAGCTCTCTCCCTCGGCCGTTTCCATGTGGGGCTCGAGATGGGCTACTGCCGCCTTCATGGTTTCGGCGCTCTGTAATACGAAGGGCAACTGCATCTGGCCGGAGCCAAAGAGCTCGCCCACTACCTTCATGCCGTCGAGCAAAAAGGTGTTAATGATCTGCAGTGGTGGGTAAGTAGCAAGCGCTTCGTTTAGGGAGGCATCAAGCCCGATTCGCTCACCATCAATGATGTGCTGCTTGAGACGCTCCTCCACCTTCAGGTCGGCGAGAGAGGGGCCTGAGGCCCTGGCCTCTTTGGCGCTCACCCCTTCAAACAAGGTGGTGAGAACGGTGAGAGGGTCGTAGCTGCAAATAGAACCCGGCTCATTGGTCTCGAAGCGACGCCGGTCGTAGATCAGATCCCGGCACACCTGCTGATGCTCCGGACTGATCTTTGCCAGGGGCAGAATCTTGGCAGGGCTAATGATCGCCGCATCCATACCGGCTTCGCAGCAGTCGTGCAGAAATACTGAATTGAGCACAATCCGGGCCGCCGGCGACAAGCCAAAACTCACGTTGCTGACGCCCAGCACCACATGCACCCCTGGTAAGTCGGTGCGAATGCGGCGGATTGCCTCAATCGTGGCCGCACCATTGAGCCGATCTTCCTCAATTCCCGTGGATATCGGTAGGGCTAAGGGGTCATAGAAAATCTCGTGAGCAGGAATTCCAAACTCAACCGCGTCTCGGTAGGCGCGCTGGGCGATGGCAAATTTACGCTCCGCTGTGCGTGCCATTCCCTCTTCATCGATGGTGCCCACGACCACCCCGGCGCCATAGGCCTTGGCCAGCTCCAGCACCTTGAAGAAACGCTCGTCTCCATCTTCGTAGTTGGTGGAATTGAGGATGCATTTACCACCGGACACCTTGAGCCCGGCCTCCATCTTCTGCCACTCAGTAGAATCAAGCATCAACGGCAGGTTGACGTTGGTGACGAGACGGCTCACCAACTCATGCATGTCCCGTTCACCATCGCGACCGACGTAATCGACGTTGACGTCGAGCACGTGGGCGTTCTCCTTCACCTGACCCCGCGCCACTCCAACTAAGCCATCCCAATCCTCCTCAGCTAGCAGCTCGCGCACTTTCTTGCTGCCGCTGGCGTTAAGCCGTTCACCAATGATCAGGAAGGAATTGTCCTGGTGGTAGGGCGTGGTGCTGTAGATCGAGGCCGCGGCAGGCTCACCCTGCAGCAGGGGGCGTGCGTGCTGGGTCTTGGGGGTGCGTACCGGTCGAGCAGCAGGATGCAACTCGGCTGCCAACTCGGTCAATGCGGCGATGTGGGCAGGGGTGGTGCCACAGCAGCCACCGATCACCTGCACGCCTAGGTCTTCAACGAAGTGCAGCAACTGCATCTTCATTTCGAGCGGTGTCAACCGGTAGTGGGCTACACCGCCGATATTTTCTGGCAGTCCGGCGTTGGGGATACAGCTCACCACAAAAGGACTGTGCTCGCTCAGATAGCGGATGTGCTCCTTCATCTGCTCCGGTCCCGTGGCGCAGTTGAGCCCCAGCACATCAATCGGGAATGGCTCGAGGATCGCTACCACAGCAGCAATATCGGAGCCGACCAGCATTGTGCCGGTGGTCTCCATCGTCACGCTCACCATCAACGGACGCCGCTGGCCTGTCTTGGCGAAGGCGTCCTCAATGCCCTGCAGGGCTGCCTTGATCTGCAGCACGTCCTGGCAGGTCTCGACAATAAATAGATCCACATCTCCCGCCAGCAGCCCTTCGGCCTGCTCAGCAAACGATGCCTTCATCGTGTCGAAGTCGATGTGGCCCAGGGTCGGCAGCTTCGTGGTCGGCCCCATGGAGCCAGCCACGAAGCGCGGCTTCTCTGGGGTGGAGTAGGCAGCCGCCACTTCGCGGGCCAGCTCTGCCGCCCTCTTATTGAGTGCAAAGGTCTGGTCGGCGATGTCGTATTCGGCCAGCACCAGCGAGGTGGCCCCGAAGGTGTCGGTTTCGATCACATCGCAGCCCGCCTCCAAAAACAGGCGATGCACTGCCTGCACCGCATCGGGGCGGGTGAAAACAAGATTTTCATTGCAGCCCTCAAGGGCAGCGCCGCCGAAATCATCGGGGCCTAGATCCATCTGCTGCAACGAGGTGCCTGTAGCACCGTCAAACACCAGCACCGGCCGCTCAGGCCCATGCAAGCGATCTAGAAAGCCGATTCGCTGAACCGGCTGGGGTGCTAATGCCGCAGTCATGTTGATCAACCGTCTACGCGAATCCGGGTCACCCAGTGGTCATAGGCGGAATCGCGCCCTTCCGTGATTGCCGTAAGGCGCTCACGAATCGCGGTCATTACCGGCCGATGACCAGGCATGTCGGTGGTCTCTACCCGGCGCACCGGGGTGACCTTGGCGGCGGTGCCACTGAGGAACACTTCATCGGCCACAAACAGCTCGCTCTTATCGACAGGACGCTCCAGGGTGGGGATGCCCATGGCCTGGGCAAGTTCCAGCACGCTGGCCCGGGTGATGCCTTCAAGGATGTCCTGATCAACCCCGGGGGTGATCAAGACGCCATCTCGAACAATAAAAAGATTCATGCCGCTGGCTTCACTCACCTTGCCGCGACTGTTAAGTAGCAAAGCCTCATCAAAACCGCTTTTTACAGCTTCTGTCTTGGCCAGGGAGCTGGTGATGTAGGCGCCACTGATCTTGCCGCGCAGGGGTAGGGAGCGGTCTTCCTGGCGGGTCCAGGAGGAGATGCGGCAACTCACACCCTCCGGGGAGAGGTAGTCGCCCAGCTCCAGTCCGTAGATGAGAAAGTCGGTCTCAATGTTGTGCAGCCGGGGTGCGATACCCAGATCACTGGTGTAAACAAACGGGCGCAAATAAACCGGGCAGGTTGGTTTATTTGCCCGCAAGAAGGTCACGATCGCGTCGTGAATGGTTTCTTCGGGTAGCTCAGTGAGCAGCAGCCGGGCACTCTGGCTGAGCCGGCGGGTGTGGCGATCGGCGCGGAAAAGCAGGATCTCAGCCGGGTCGCTGGGATTGGGCAGGGCCCGCATGCCGCCAAAGGCTCCCGTGCCGTAGTGGAGGGCGTGGGTGGCCACCGACAGGGTGGCTTCGGCAAAGGGCACGCATCGGCCACCGAACCAGGCGTAGGGCAGGAACTGGTGCATGGTGAGGGCGAAGCGGGCTGTGCTGGCGCGGCGGCCTGGGGCCGAGTTGAACCGATCTTCTCACCGCAGCAAGCAGGATGGGGCGATGCATCGCTTGGCATCGGTACCTGGGGGAGGAGCAGCAGCCGATATCGGCGCCCTGGTGGAGCAGCCTGCCGCGCCTGTGCTGCTGCTCAGCAGTGCCGACACCGACCTGCTGGCGATTGACCAATTGCTTGAGCGGGAACCTCAGCTGCTGAAAGCGGAGCTGCGCGGCCTAAACCTGGCGGCCCTGGCTCACCCGGCCCAGATCGACCACTACCTCAATTCCACCGTGCGCCACGCCCGGCTGGTGGTTGTGCGGTTACTGGGGGGCAGGGGTCACTGGAGTTATGGCTTGGAGCAGCTCCAGAGCTGGGCAGGCTCAGCCCCAGAGCGCCAATTGCTTGTGCTGGCTGGCACGGCCGATGAGGAGCAGGTGCTGGGGGGGGTAGGCACTGTCGCCCCTGAATTAGCAATCGGCCTGGCCCGCTGTCTGCGGGAGGGGGGACCCGCCAACCTGCGCAAGGTGCTACGGGCTTTGCAGGCTCTGCTTGAAGGTCAGTCCCCAGCGCCGCTACAAGCCGAGCCCCTCGCCGATCCATTACCCCATGATTGGCAGCAGGAGAACGGCCCTCGCGTAGGCGTGATTGCCTACAGGGCCCTACTGCAGGCCGGTGACCTTGCCCTGATGGAAGCCACCCTGCAGGCCCTGCGCCAGGCAGGACTGTGCCCGCGCGCGCTATGGGTAAGCGGTCTACGGGATGGGGCGGTGCAGCGGGGCGTGGCCGACCTGCTGCAGCGGGAAGGAGTCCAGGCCGTGTTGTGCAGCACCTCCTTTGCCTCAGTGCAGTTTGAGGAGGCCGGCCTAGGGGCACCCCTATGGGAGCAACTTGGTGTGCCTGTGCTGCAGCTGCTTTGCAGTAGCCAGCCCCGCAGCCGCTGGCAGACCAGCAGCATCGGCTTAGGCCCGACCGACCTCACCCTCCAGGTGGCCTTGCCAGAGTTGGACGGGCGGCTCACTACCCGTATTGGGGCTTTTAAGGAGACCGTGGGCGCCAGCGAGCGTCTGGCTTCGGCCCTGCAGCGCTACCAACCGGATCCGCAACGGCTGACCTGGATCGCCCAGCTCTGTGCCAACTGGATCCGGCTGCGCCAAACCCCAGCTGCCGAACGCCGCGTTGCGCTTGTGCTCGCCAATTACCCAACCCGCAACAGCCGCCTCGCCAATGGCGTTGGACTCGATACGCCGGCCTCAACGGCCTTGATGCTGCAGTGGCTTGCGGGGGCCGGCTACAAGTTGCAGGGCCCAGTGCCTGTCGATGGCGAGGCCCTGATCCAGATGCTGCTGGCTGGACGCAGCAACGATCCGGAAAGCGAGCACCGACCCGCCCTGACCCTGCTGCCCCTTGCCACATACCAGGACTGGTATGCCTGCCTCCCCAGCGAGGGCCGCCAAAGGTTGGAGGCGGTGTGGGGACCGCCTGAACTCGATGTGGCTCTGGTTAGCGCCGCCGGAGCTGTACCCGGCTTCCCGATCCGGGGCTTGCAGCTGGGGCATGTGAGCGTATTGATCCAGCCCGACCGCGGTTACGACAGGGATCCGGCCCTCAGCTATCACAGCCCCGACCTGCCCCCCACCCACGCCTACCTAGCCCAATACCTCTGGCTGCGCCTGGAGTTTGGCGCCCATGCGGTGGTGCATGTGGGCAAGCACGGCAACCTGGAATGGTTGCCTGGCAAGGGATTGGGTCTGTCCGCCAGCTGTTTTCCGGAGTGGGCCCTTGGGCCGCTGCCACACCTATATCCCTTCATCGTCAACGATCCCGGCGAGGGCTCCCAGGCCAAGCGGCGCAGCCAGGCGGTGATCCTCGATCACCTGACACCGCCCCTGGGGCGGGCGGGCCTGTATGGGGCGCTGCAGCGACTTGAGGTTTTGCTGGATGAGTATTGGGAGGCCTGTCAGCTCGGCAGTGAACGGGCCGGTCCCCTGCGCCAGACCCTGGCCAAGGAGCTCGAGAGTATGGAACTGCCGCTCGGTAGCGCAGCGGAGCTTGATAGCCGGCTTGATGCTGCCGATGGCTACCTCTGCGAGCTGAAGGAGGCCCAGATCCGCCTGGGGCTCCACACCTTCGGCACCCTGCCGGAGCCCGGTCGCCTGGCGGAGCTGCTGCTCTGTTTGGCCCGCTGTCCGTTGGCGGCACAACCCGGCCTCACCCAGGCCCTGGCGCAAGACCTCCAACTCAGCTTTGACCCCTGGGGTGATGAAGACAGCACGCCCCTAGGCCAGGCAGACCAGCAACGGCTCCAGGGCGCCTTTGGCGGAGAGCTACCGCGCCTGGTGGGAGATGGGGTTGCGCTGTTGGAAGCGCAAGCTCTGACCCTGGTGGAGCAGGAGCTGGCCGGCGTGCAACAAAGCCAAGACCAGCCTTCGCCATTGGCTGGACCCAGGCTGCAGCAGGCGCTGATGCACCTGCGCCAGGCCCTGCTGCCCCCCCTACTGGCCTGCGGTCACGCCGAGCGGGAAGCCTTCCTGCGGGGCCTGGAGGGGGGGCGCATTGCCGCAGGACCATCCGGAGCACCCACCCGCGGCCGACCAGATCTGCTGCCGACGGGCCGCAATTTTTACAGCGTCGACCTGCGCGGGCTACCCACTGAAGCGGCCTGGGACCTGGGCCGACGCAGCGCCGAATTGCTGCTGGAACTGCACCTTCAGGAACAGGGGGAGCACCTGAGCAGCTTGGCCCTATCGGTTTGGGGCACGGCAACGATGCGCAATGGCGGCGAGGACATCGCCCAGGCCCTGGCCCTACTTGGCGTGCGACCGGTTTGGGATGGACCAACCCGCCGGATGGTGGATCTGGAGGTGATTCCCCTGAGCCTGCTGGGCCGTCCGCGGGTGGACGTGACCCTGCGCATCTCAGGACTGTTCCGCGACGCCTTCCCCCAACTGGTGGGGTGGGTCAACCGGGCCACTGAACTGGTAGCCGCCCTAACCGAACCAGAGGCGGACAACCCCCTCGCCGCCGCCTATCACCGCGAAGGCCACAGCGCCCGCGTCTACGGCTCAGCGCCAGGCGCCTACGGGGCAGGACTGCAGGGCCTGATCGACAGCGGCAACTGGGAGGAGCGGGCTGACCTGGGCGAGGCTTTTTTGAACTGGAGCAGCTGGCGTTACGACAGCCAGGCTGGGGCTTCTGGGCAGGCTGGTATCGAAGCCCAGGCCGACCGGAGCGGCCTGGAGCAGCGGCTCAAGGCGGTGCAGGTGGTGTTGCACAACCAGGACAACCGGGAGCACGATCTGCTCGACTCCGACGACTACTACCAGTTTCAGGGAGGCTTGAGTGCAGCGGTGGAACGGGTCTCAGGGCAGCGCCCAGCACTTTGGTTTGGCGACCATTCCCGAGCTGCCAGGCCCCGGATGCACCGGCTGGAGCGGGAATTTGACAAGGTGCTGCGCAGCCGCGTGCTCAACCCCCGCTGGATCGAAGCGATGAAAGGCCATGGCTACAAAGGCGGCTTCGAAATGGCTGCCAGCCTCGATTATTTGTTTGCCTACGACGCCAGTACCGGCCGAGTCCCCGACTGGGGCTACGGCGCCATCTGCGACCAGTGGCTCGGGGATCAGACAGTGCGTGATTTTCTGGTGCAGAGCAATCCCTGGGCCCTGCGCGACATGGCCGAACGGCTACTGGAAGCCCACAACAGGGGGCTGTGGGAAGGGGCACAAAAAAACCAGCTGGAGCAGTTGCGCCAGCTGGTTCTTGATAGCGAAAGTCTGATTGAGCAGTGCTAAGGCAACCAAGCCAACTTGATCAACCTTTTAATTCTCTGCTCATGCGCTTGAAGGGATCAATGTCGCCAGCTTTGCCGCTGGCCTGCTGGCTGATCTGGACCTGCGGGCTTGCCATCGCAGCTGCCTGGGCCTGAGCTTGAGCCTGCTCCTGCTTGATCGCTGCACTTCCACCAGGCACATTCACGCCCATGGCAGAACCTTTCATGCGCTGATCAAGTTCCGCCTGGGACAAGGCTTGGGCGAAGGTCTTCTTGACTGGTTTTGGGACACCTCGGGTGAGATCAAAGGCTGGTTCAGGCTGGCTGGTCTGCCCACCCAAGCCATCAGAGACCCGCTCCAGCCGCGACTCCATCGAAGCCACCTCTGCCACCATCTCCTTGTTGCCGGGGCTGTCAGCCGAGCCCGGGAAGGTGCGGCGAATGGTGTTGGATCGCCGCATGAAATCAACGTTGCCCATGCTGCTGGAAGCGTCGGCATCCAGGAAGAAGGTTTCAACCTCCTTTTTGGG
This sequence comes from Cyanobium sp. L1E-Cus, assembly GCF_024345755.1. Taxonomy (NCBI): domain Bacteria; kingdom Bacillati; phylum Cyanobacteriota; class Cyanophyceae; order Synechococcales; family Prochlorococcaceae; genus Cyanobium; species Cyanobium sp. L1E-Cus. The sequence continues at coordinate 200,223 of NZ_JAGQBS010000002.1, forward strand.
CTGGGGGGTCTTGGGGGCGGCGGCGTTGCCGTCGCGGGTGGCGAACAGGCGATCAAACAAACCCATCGTCTGCCAGGGGTAAGCGTCAGGAAACCCTAGCGGCCGAGAAGCGCTAGTCCATGGGTATCGGTACCGCAACTCATAAAAAGGCCACGTTGCTGCAGCTCAGCAGCAATCGCCTCGCACACCAGAGGCGTTGGTGTCCAGCGCGGCTGCATCTGGTAGTCGTACCAAGCCTCGGCGCCATCAAAACCGAGACGATCGGCGGCGGCGATCAACCGCTGGAAGGGCAGGCGATAGCGGGCGGGATGGGCAAGTAGCAGCAGACCCCCCGCTTGGCGCCCCGCCTCCAGCACCGCCTCAGCCTGGAGCGCTGGCCCCACCAGCGCCCGCCCCTGCAGATAGGGCTCAAGGCTGGGGTGATCGGCATCAAAACCAAGAACCAGCACATGCACCAAACAGCCCTCGAGCAGACAGCTGATTTCCACCCCTCGCCAGAAGCTGGGCACGGCACGGCCCTCGCTAGCCGCCGCCTTAAACACCTCCATGGCAGGCCCGTGGGCGGCCAGGCTGTGGTGATCGGTGATGGCTAGGTGCTCCAGGCCGAGTTCTAGGGCCTGCTGGGCCAGCTCAAGGGGGGTCAGGCTGCCGTCGCTGCAGATGGTGTGGCAGTGGAAATTGACCCGGCTAGGGCAGCAGGCCGGCGTCAGCTGGCGGAGTACGTGCCGCAAGGGGTGATCAGGCACGAGTTCAGGCATTCGCGGACAACCGCTCCGCCCGCAGCCGCCGCCAGCGGGCATAAAACTGAATCGATGCGGCCATGAAGACCACCAGGGCCACGATGAACCAGGTGGCAGCGCCGGTGGGGAATTGGTTTTTGAACACCACCAGCATCACCACGATCACCAGCAGCAGGGTGGGCAACTCGTTTAAGGCCCGCAATTGCTTAGGGCTCCAACTGCAGGCTCCCCTGTTGAGCTGGCCCATCAACCGATAGCAAAAGGCGTGGTAAGCCAGCAAGGCAGCCACGAAGGCCAACTTGGCGTGCATCCAGCCCTGCTGCAGCCAGGCGGGATTCACGCTCAGTAAACCAGCCGCACAGACCACTGCGACCACCATGCCGGGGGTGGTGATGATGTTGGCCAGACGGCGCTCCATCAAGCCGTACTGGGCCTGGAAAGCCGGCCGCAGCGACTCCTCCAGCTCCTCAGCCTCGCGGTGATAGATGAACAGCCGCACCAGATAGAAAAGCCCGGCAAACCACACAACCACCCCCACGATGTGGAGAGTCTTGAACCAGAGGTAGGCCTCGGCGGGCCAGCTCAGGGTCAATAAGGGCATGGCGGCAGTTCAAGCAAGGGCCCACAAACTAGGGCCGCAGCAGTCAGTGGGCTGAAGCAGTCAGTGAGCCGCAGCTGTGGCCCGGATCGCCGCCAGCTCGTCGGGGGGGATCTTCTCGAGCTGCTTCATCACCAGCCCCATGCGGTGATTACGGCGCAGTCCCTCTTGGTTGCGAGCCAGGAAATCCCAATAGAGCGCGTTGAAGGGACAGGCATCCGCTCCAGTGCGCTGCTTCGGGTTGTAGCGACAGCCCTTGCAGTAGCTGCTCATCCGATTGATGTAATTGCCGCTGGCGGCGTACGGCTTGCTGGCCAGCATGCCGCCATCGGCAAACAACCCCATGCCGAGCACGTTGGTTTGCATCACCCAGTCGTAGCCATCAATGAACATGCGGTGAAACCAAGCGGTGAAGGCCTGGGGATCGAGGCCGGCGATCAAGCCGTAGTTGGCTAGGACCATCAAGCGCTGGATGTGGTGGGCGTAGCCGCTTACCTCGAGTTCGGCCAGAACCGTGTCCATGCAGGCCATGCCACTGCCGCCCAGCTGCTCTAGCCAGCCGGGCAACGGACGGTTAGCGCCGAAATGATTTCGGGCGGGATAGTCGGCGCCAAACCACCAGTAGAGGCCGTGGGTGTATTCGCGCCAGCCCAGGATCTGGCGAATCACCCCTTCCAGGCAGGCAAGGGGCGTACCCCGCTCCAGCCCGGCCTGCTCCAGCCGGCGGATCACCTCAAGGGGCTGCAACAGGCCAATGTTGAGATAAGGGGAGATCAGGGCGTGCCACAGGGTGGGCTGGCCGCTCACCATGGCGTCCTGGAACGGGCCGAAGCCATCGAGCCGCGTATCGATGAAATGCTCCAGCACCGCCAGCGCCTGGGTGCGGGTAACTGCCCACCCAAACGGCGCACTAATCCCTGGTAAGCCAGGTTCAGAGGCGGCCTCAAGCTCCTTAGCCAGCCTGTCCACCTTGGCAATCACGGCCCGGGTGATTGCATCTGGCGCAAAGACCAATGGTTCAGGCCCCACCAGCCCCTTTGGCGGTGCCTTGCGATTCTCCTGGTCGTAATTCCACTGTCCACCAAGCGGCTGGCCGTCATCGCTCATCAGCACGCCAAAACGCTTGCGGCCCTCCCGGTAGAACAATTCCATGCGCAGCTGCTTATAGGGAGCAGCCCAGGCGCCGAAATCATCCCGGCTCCAGAGAAAAGCATTGGAGAGGTGCCACACCAGGGGCGTAGGCAGGGGCAGCCGTTCAATCGCTTCACGAAAGGGGCGCTCGGCTGGCTCCATCAGATGCAGCTCGCTGATCTCGTGCTCGGCCAGCCAATCCTTCAGCGCTTCAGCAAAGGTTGGGGCCTCAAGCAGGTCCACCGTCCAGCCCCGCTGGCGCAGCTCGGCAGCGAAATGCCGCATGGCACTCCACACCAGCACCAGCTTCTGGCGGTGATAGCGGCGTTGCTGCAGCACCGAGCTGCTCTCAATCAGCAATACCCGGGTAGTTGCGGGGGTGTGGGCTGCCAAAGCTGCCTGGAGGGGGTCCAGCTGGTCGCCCAGCACCCAGATGCCAATCACGCTCAGGCCTCACCAGCCAGCCGGCAGGCACGGCGGGCTACGGCCGCGGCGTAGCCCCGCTCCACCGGACCAGCCAGGGGGCTGAGCACCCCATTGCGGCAATCCACCACCAGACGCTCGTGCTGACCCTGCTGGTCGTTTACCCGCAGCCGCAGCTGCCAGTGATGCTTAGCGCTGCGGTGGATCTCATCACCACAGACGGGCCCAACGCAGATGCCGGGGGCGCCGAGGGCCGGCGGCGTTAGGGCAGGTGAAAAAAGCAGCAGCAGCCCCAGGGCCAAGGGCAGTAGCAGCAGGGAAGCCAGACGCCTCAACTGGCCCACTCCTCGCTAACGAGCTCGTCACTTGGGTGAAAGTAATCCCACACCTGGCGGGCCAGGGCCGGCCCCACTCCCGGGGCAGCGGCGATCTGCTCTGGACTGGCCAACTGGATGGCATCAATCGAGCGGAAGTGAGCCAATAACTCCTTGACCCGTTTCGGTCCCAGGCCAGGAATATCGGAGAGGCGCGAGCGCTTCATCCTCTCGCCCCGCTGCTGGCGATGGAAGCTCACAGCGAAACGATGGGCCTCATCGCGCAGACGACGCAACAGCTGCACACCCAGCTGGTCGGGCTCACTCTCCAGGGGCTGCTTAGCCCCTGGCATAAACACCTCCTCCCGCTGCTTGGCCAGGGAACACACCACCAGCTCTTCGTGCAGATTCAGCTCTCGCAGAGCCTCCATCACCGCCGAGAGCTGGCCCTTGCCGCCGTCAATCATCACCACATCTGGCCAATCATTGAGGCCACCGGTGTGGAGCGTGGTGTTGGCGGCCCGCCGGAGCTCGCCCAGGTCGGCACCCTCGGCCTTGGCCTGGGCCCAGCGGCGGAAGCGGCGGCGCATGATCTCGGCCATGGCCATGAAGTCGTCGGAGTGGCCTGAGCGGATCGAGCTGCTTTGAATCTTGTATTTGCGGTAGTGCTGCTTGGCCGGCAGCCCATCGATGAACACCACCTGGGAGGCCACGGCGTCGCTGCCCTGGATGTGGCTGATGTCGTAACCCTCGACGCGACGTGGGGGGGTAGGCAGCTCCAGCAGCTGGGCCAGGTCTTCGGTGGCCAACAGTTGCTGCTCGGCGCCGCGCTGGGCCCGCTGCAGCTCATAGCTGGCATTGCGCTCCAGCAGCTCGATCAGGTCGGCTTTCTGCTGCCGCTGGGGCACGGCAAGTTTCACCTTGCGGCCGCGGCGCTCCGCCAGCCACTCCTCGATCAGGGGCTGCTGGGGTAGGGCGTGCTGCAGCAGCAGCTCGGGGGGAATCTCCACCGGCTCCACCTGGCTGTAGTGCTCCTCCACCACCCGCTGCAGGATGCGGCCGGGCTCCAGGGGCTGGCCATCGGCGCCTACGGCATCAGCGGTGAAGCCAAGCCGCCCCACCAGCTTGCCGGCCCGCATCTGGAACAGCTGCACCGCCGCCACCCGCTCATCGGCGGCTAAGGCCACCACATCACGGCTCACCGAGCTGTCGCCGAGGCTCATCTTCTGATCAGCGGTGAGGGTGTCGATGCCCTGCAGCTGGTCGCGCACCCGCGCGGCGCTCTCGAAGTCAAGCCGCTCGGCATATTTGCCCATCTGCTCATTCAGCAGCTCGAGTAGCTCCTCGTTGCGCCCTTGAAACACCATCGCCACCTGGCGCAGGGTGAGGTGGTAGGCCTCGGAGCTGATCTTTTCCTGGCACACCCCTGGGCAGCGGCCGATGTCGTAGTTGAGGCAGGTGCGCTCCCTGTAGAGCGGCTGGGGTCGCTGACGCAGCGGAAAAACCCGCTTCACCAGGGTGAGGGTGCGGCGCAGCAGGCCCACATCCACGTAGGGCCCGTAAAAGCGATCCAAGGGCGAGCGAAACCGCCGCCGCCGGGTGATGAAGATGCGCGGGTAGGCCTCGCTCCAGGTGATGCAGAGATAGGGATATTTCTTGTCGTCTTTCAGCAGCACATTGAAGTGCGGCTGGTTCTGCTTGATCAGGTTGGATTCGAGCGCCAGCGCCTCGGCTTCACTGTCGGTGACGATGAATTCGATCTCACACACCTGGCGCACCATCAGGGAGATGCGCGGGCTGTGGCCATGGCCGCTACCGCTTTGGAAATAACTGCGCACCCGATTGCGCAGCACCTTGGCCTTGCCGATGTAGAGGATGCGATCGCTGGCATCGCGCAGCAGATAGCAACCCGGCTCGGAGGGCACCTCCTTGAGCCGGACCTTGAGGCGTTCGGGTTGCTGCAGCAGGGGCAGGCTCAACCGCCGTATTGCCAGCCGGTGCTGCCGAGCTCAAGGGCAGCACCATCGCGGTGCAGGGTGGCCGTCTTCACCTCGCCCACGAACACGGTGTGGTCGCCATGGGCCACCTGACCCACCAGCTCACATTCCACCGCACCAAGGGCGTTGTCGAGAATCGGCAAGCCCAGCTCACCGAGGCTGAAGGGGGCTGCATCGAAGCGACCGCCCATGCCTTTTTGGGGTTTGAAGAAAACTGCGGCCAGGTCCTTCTGGTCAGCGGCAAGCACGTTCAGGGAAAATTTCTTGGTGCGCTGAATGATGCCGTTGCTGGTGCTGTCGGCCCGCACAGCCATCACCACCAATGGCGGCTCAAAGGAGCCCTGGGTCACCCAGCTGGCGGTGAAGCCATTGACCTCATCCCCCTCAGCTACGCCGCAGATGAACACGCCATGGGGAATTTTGCGCAGCAGGGTTTTCTTGGCTTCGGCGTTAAGGGCGGGGTTAAGGGCCATGGCGGCAAGAGCGCTTAGAACTACATCCACCCTAGAAACGCCTCGGGCACCCATAGGCTGGCCTAATGCGCGCCCTCTACCCCGGCAGCTTCGATCCCCTCACCCTGGGCCACCTCGACCTGATCGAGAGGGCAGCACGCCTGTTTGACGGCGTAGTGGTGGCCGTGCTGCAGAACCCCACCAAGCAGCCGGCCTTCAGCCTCGAGCAACGGCTGGAGCAGATCGGCACCGCCACGGCCCATCTCCCGGGGGTTGAAGTGGGCAGTTTTGATGGCCTCACCGTCGATTTCGCCAGTCTTTGCCAGGCCCAGGTGATTCTGCGGGGCCTGCGGGCCCTGAGCGACTTTGAATTCGAGTTGCAGATCGCCCACACCAATAAAAGCCTGGCCCCCCAGGTGGAAACCCTGTTTCTTGCTACTGCTGTGCACCACAGCTTCCTGAGCAGTTCCGTGGTGAAGGAGGTGGCTCGCTTTGGCGGCGATGTGCGTCACATGGTGCCCCCCGGAGTGGCGGAAGACCTGTGCAGGCTTTTTAATCGGGCATCTCTTTAGAGCTGTACATGACCGAGCCCACCATCACCGTGCTGGATCAGCTCGATCAGCTGGAGGAGATCGTGCTGGAGGGAAGCCGCATTCCGTTCAGCGGCGGACGGCTGGTCAATGAGCAGGACGCCATTGAAGTGATGGATGCCCTGCGGGAATCGCTGCCGAGCCAGCTGCAGCAGGCCGTAGCGCTAATCCGTCAGCGTGAGGAATTTATTGGCCAGGCGCGACAGCAATCCGACGAGATCATTGCTGCTGGCAAAAGGGAGCGGGAGCAGCTGATCAACTCAGCCGCCATTCGTCAGGAGGCGGAGCGGCAGGTGGGTGAGCTGCGGGATCAGGCCCGCCAACAATGCGAGCAGCTGATGTTGCAAGCCCGCCAGCAGGTTGCCCAGGCTGAACAGGAGCACCAGGCCCGCACGGCCCAGATGGAGCAGCAATTTGCGCTCCGCCGTCAGCAGCTCGAACAGGAAACGGCTGAGCGCAACCGCCAGCTGCTCGAACAGCACGATCGCAATCGTCAACAGGCGATGGCTGAACTTGAGCAGATCCGCCAAGAGGGAGTGAGGGTGCAGCGCGATAGCCAGGCAGAAGCGGAGCGGGTACACAACGACGCCCTGCAGTTCCGCCAGCAGACCCAGCAGCAATGCGACGCCCTGGTGAGCCGCAGCCGCCAGGAGTCGGCCGCCATTCAAGAGGGTGCCAACCGCTACGCCGAGCAGGTGCTGGGCGAACTCGAGGGCAGGTTGAAGGAGATGAGCCAGGTGGTACTGGGGGGCCGCCGCGAACTGGTGCGACTCCAGGCGCCAGAAACTGCCGCGCCAGCTGTCGAGGAGACGACTGGCCGCCGCCGCCGGGTAGCCAACACTCTCAAGCAGCTAGCGGGCTAGGGGGGGCACAGCTGGCTGTTTTGCGCTTGTCGCAACACCTTGCCAATAGTGACGTTGGGTGAGCTGGCGCCATTGCTGATGGCGCTTACGTAGCGGGGCCCGGCAGCCGTCATCAACACGCCACTGATGGAGCGCACACCGCTGATTGTGCCTGTTTTGCCAAAGAACTGGCCCTGCAGCGGGGTGCCCACATAAAGGTTGCGCAGGGTGCCCCGCTGCCCCGCAACCGCCATCGACGCCAGATAGGCGCGGCCGTAGGGGTGCTGATCCATGCGCACAAGCAGGGCAGCCAAGAAGCGGCTGGTGAGTCGGTTGGCTCGGTCGAGGCCACTGCCATCGGCAACGCGAACCCCCTGCATCGGCAGGCCCTGTTCGGTGAGCCACAGCATCTGAAGCTGGGTGGCTCGGGCCAGATCCCAGGTACCAGCGGCCTGGCGCAGCAGTACTTCGGCGGTGAAATTGTGGCTTTCGGTGTTAGCCAGGCTCAGCAGGTTGTGCATCGGAGCCGATGACTCCTGGTGCAGCAGCACGGCATCAGCGGGCAGGGGGGCGCGGGCCGACACCAGTGAGAGCTGGACCTTGGCCCCCCGCTGAACCATGGTTTTCTGCAGCAGGGTCTGTAGTCGGGAAGGCGGATTCATCACCGCCTCGTTGATGGCATTGCTGGTGACCGCCAGCCGGGTGATCGGCGCGCCGTAGGCGTAGTAGCGGTCGTCTGGGTGCCAACCTTGGGGCCACCAGGCCTGGCGGGGCTCCTCGGCGATCTGCAACCGCACCAGCGAAGGCGTCTCACCACTGCTGCCACCCGATCCCATCGCCAACATGGCGAATCGCTGCAGCTGGGGCAGGGCCAGGTCGGGGTCGCCCTCTCCGGTGAGGCGGAAGCTGCCATCACCCAGCCGCCAGAGCTGGGTATTAAGGCGATAGTCAGGGCCCAATCGGTCTAGGGCGTAGGCCGTGCTCACCAGCTTCTGATTGGAAGCAGGAATGCGGGGCCGGGTGCCGTTGAGGTCGGCCAGCAGGCGGCCCTGGGCATCGGCAATGGTGATGCTCCACACAGAAGCCTCGCCTGCCACGGTGGCAAGCAGCCGCTGCTGCAGCGCCGGACAGCTCAGCTGAGCCTGTAGCTGGGGCAGGCCAACCGGTGGGGGCAGGGGCGGCAGGGACGCCAGGGGCACCTGCTGGGCCAGGGCGGCAGCTGGCGCAACCACCAAAACGAGCACTAGGGCATGCACACCAGAAAGGCGCAGCAGAAGCTGACGCTTAGCAGGGGTTTTGAGAGGGGCCATCTCAGCCACCTCCAACCTTGAGCCCGCTAACCGTGCCGCCCACGCGGAATTGCTCCCCCTCTATTTCCACTGGGGCACCAATCTTGAGGGTTTGGTTGCCAAAAACCACACCGCCAGCACTCTTGCGGCCCTGGCCCTGGAGCACAAAACGAGCATCGAGGCTGCCCAGGGTTGCCTGGTTGGGGTCCACAGCCGTCACCACCGATCCGTTGGGTTGGACTGCCACCAGGCGCCGCTGCAGGGGCAACACCTGCTTGAGCGCCACCGAGCCATGGGGCTGGTTACGGATCACGATTGCAACCTTGCCGTCCTCCTGGGCGGCCTGAATCAAGGCTCTGGGATCAGCCACCGGCACGCCACGCACATCCACCAGCACGGTGACTGGGGTGAGTCCACCGGTGGCCTGAGCCACCGCTCCGCTCAGCTTGGGGCTCCAGATCACCCCTGCGGCAGCCAGGAGCACCGCAACTCCGGCGCCGATGTCAACAAGGCTCCAGGAGCGTCCTTTTGCTGCAGGGCTCTGGTCGCTCTCGGAAGCCATCGGCAAGGTCTGTGTTTGGCGAAGTGTACGGAGGCTGGCCGGTTAGATCCAGTGCAAGTGGGTCCGCAGGGGGCTAGTTGCGCAGGCCTTCAATGAAAGCGTCCATCACTTTGAGGTTGGCGCCGAGCCCCAAGCCGGCTTCACCCGCCATGGCTAACGCCCGTTGCTCCATGTCTGGCTTCTGGTCGAAACTGCAAACAAAGCGATAGCCATCGGCATCGCAGCGATACAGCTCCCACATCCCCGGACAGGCCCGACGCAGGGCCCCATCTCCTGTTGGAATCAGGGCATAGGCGCTCTGCCAGCCGGACAGAAAACCCTTGCGGCGCTCCCGAGCCACGCTGCCGATACCGATGGCCGCATCCTCGAGGTTGCCGTTTAACAGCAACACAACGCCGCGGTGCAGGGCGCATACCTGCTCCACCTCCTCGTAGTCGGCGGGGGAAGGTGCCACCAGCAGCAGCACGCCCTCGCTGCCGCCATCAGCCTGCTGAAGGCGCATCTGATCGCGCAGGCTGGCAATTCGGGTTGCGAAATCAGGGGCATCGCGTTGGGCAAGGGCAGTGGCGCCGGCATCGGCACAAAGCAACCTCAGGCTGGGTGCAGCTGAACTGAGACCAGCCTGCAATCGCAAGGCCAAGGGGAGCAATCGCAGGCCCTCGAAACGGAGCTCGACACTCCAAAGCCCCTTGGCTCCTGCTGCCAAGGCGCTCTGAATCGCCGCCAGTGCTTCAGCTTCTGCGCTGCGCAGATCGGGGGGGAGCATTAGGCCGTCAACGGATGCTCCGACGCTACCGAGGCCGCAAGCGCCATCTGCAACGCCTGGACCAGGGCCTCAAGATCGGCGGCGCAATGCCAGGGCCCGAGGCTGATGCGCAGGCCACTTGCGGCGTCGGCCTCGCCATAGCCCAGGGCCCGGAGCACGGAGCTGGCAGCCGATCCAGAGCTGCTGCAGGCCGAACCGCTGCTCAGGGCGAAGCCCTGGCGGGAGAGCTCACGCACCAGGTTGCGGCCGGAAAGCGGCAGACCAGCCTCGCTAGCCACCAGCAGGCTGAGGTGGTGAGGCAGGCGGGAGTCGCCCGGGGGCGGACCGCTCAACCGCAGCCCGGGAAGGCTAAGTAGCCGATGCAGCAGGGAGTCGCGCAGGGGTGCCAGCGAAGGCGTGGCACAGCTGAGCTCCAGGGCCTTGGCGAAGCCGCTCAACAGCACCACAGGTTCGGTGCCGCCACGCCTACCGCCCTCTTGGCCGCCACCACCAAGCTGGCCCTGGAGGGCGAGGCCACGACGCACCAGCAGCAACCCAACCCCCCTGGGGCCCTGCAGCTTGTGGGCCGCCCCACTCAAAAAATCAATGGGCAGCTGGCGAAAATTGATCGGCAGGTGGCCCAGAACCTGCACCGCATCAACGTGCAGCAGCACCCCCGCCCGCCGGCAACGGGCCCCGATCGCCTCAATCGGCTGGAGGCTGCCAACCTCGTTTTGGCCCCAGATCACCGAGACCAGACGGGTTGGAGGCACCAGCAAGCCATCGAGGGCGTCGAGATCAAGCAATCCCTGCCTATCCACCGGCACCGCTTGGACGCTCCAGCCGCGCTGCTGCAGTTGGGCAGCTGCCGCCATCGTGGCGGGATGCTCGACCGCCGATATCACCAGCCGGCCGGGTGTGAGGCCAGCAGCAGCCCCGAGCAGGGCCAGATGAATGGCCTCGGTACCACCGGAGGTCACCACCAGTTCATCTGGCTCGCAGCCCAGCCCAGCGGCCAGGCTCAGGCGCGAGCGTTCGAGCTGCTCTGCTGCCGCAAGGCCAGGGCCGTGGAGGCTTGAGGGGTTAGCCCAGGCCGTGGCCTGGGCAAGGGCCATGGCCTCCAGCACCTCGGTAGCGGTGGGTGTGGTGGCGCTGGTGTCGAAGTAGCCAGCCAGTCCTGGCAGCTGACTGGCCAAATAGCCCACCTAGCCTCCCTGGGCTGGATCGCTCTCAAAGCGGGAGCGAATCCGCGATTCAAGGGAATTGGCGGCCAAGGCCACCAGGTCGTCGAGGGAGCTGCTGTTGAGCAGGGCATCAACCCGGGCCCTGGCTTCGGCTGAAGGGCAGGCTTCAGGTCGGATGCAGCCATTGGTGCAGACGCTGGCGCAGTCGACAGCAGGCGAAGCGTCTGGTTGCTTTTGCACCGGGGCGGCGGCCTCGAGTTCAAAGGGCTCATCGCCCCAGAGCTCGGGGGTCACGACGCCGTCAAAAACAGCCACAGCGGGGCCCGCCATAAACACATGACCACTGGCTCCATCCCAATCAATTTCCAGGGGCCCGCCTGGGAGATCGAGGCGCGCGCAGCGTTCAGCCAGCCCCAGCAGATGGGCCACCACGAGGGTGGCGCAAGCACCGGTGCCGCAGGCCAAGGTGGGGCCCGCTCCACGCTCCCATACGCGCATCACCAGGTGAGTGCGACTGATTACTTGAACGAAATGAACGTTGGTGCGGGCGGGGAATGCAGGGTGAACCTCGAATGCCGCGCCATAACGCTCCAAATCCACCGCCTCAACGTCTTCAACGGGGATCACAACGTGGGGATTGCCCATGCCGGCCGCCCCGACCGCAAACGAGGTGCCAGCCACTTCCAAATTGCCCTGGGGCAGCCCGTTATCGCCACAAGGCAAGGTGGTCGGAATGGATGCAGGATCGAGAAAGGGGGCTCCCATGTCGACGCGGATGCTGCCGTCCTGACGCAGCTCGGGAACGATGCGCCCCGCCAAGGTTTCGATCTGCCATTGACGCCCGGGAACATCGCCATCGCTATCGGTCAGAAAGCGGGCCAGGCAGCGCATGCCATTGCCACACATCTCCGGTTCCGTGCCATCGGCATTGAAGATCCGCATGCGCAACTCACCGCCCTGCCGGGGCGGCAGGGCCAGGATCACACCGTCAGCGCCAACCCCGAAGCGGCGGTCGCAGAGGCGCTGAATACGTTCCGGGGTGAGGCCGTAGCTGGCATCGGTGCTGGAAGCTCCCCTGCCATCAAGCATGAGGAAATCATTTCCCAGGCCTTGATATTTGCTGAACTGGAGCACGATGGGGGCGAGCGCAGCCACAGCTAGATCTTATGCAGAGCTTTTTCGAGAAGCGGACCACCGCCCTCGATACCTCGCAACCCAGCATTCGGCACTTACAGGATCTGATTCGCCATAAAACCCCGGTGGCGGTCCAGGTGCCGGGTGTGGGTGAGCTTGAGGGAATCCTGCATTGGCAGGACATCGACTACCTGGCGCTCAAGCAGGACGAAAATCGCCCCCTCACCCTGATCAAACGCGCGGCCGCAGCGACGATCCGTGCGCTCGGCTGAGCAGGAGACATCCAACTGGGCTGTGGCACGATCAAAGCCCTGATCCAGCCTGGCTGCCGTGAGCGACGCCCCCCGCTACCAACCCCAGGCCCTCGAATCACGCTGGCAGCAGCACTGGGAGAGCACGGCTCAGCACCGCACGCCAGCGAAGCTGGATGGGTCCTGCGGCGACAGCTATTACGCCCTGTCGATGTTCCCCTATCCATCGGGGAACCTGCACATGGGTCACGTACGCAATTACGTGATCACCGATGTGATCGCCCGGGTGCAACGTTTACGGGGCAAGCAGGTGCTGCATCCGATGGGTTGGGATGCCTTTGGTTTACCAGCCGAAAATGCGGCCATCGAGCGGGGAATTGAACCCGGCATCTGGACCGATCAAAACATCGCCTCGATGCGGGAGCAGCTGAAGCGGCTTGGCCTCTCCATCGACTGGGATCGAGAGCTGGCTACCTGCCATAGCGATTACTACCGCTGGACCCAGTGGTTATTTCTGCAGTTTCTTGATGCTGGGCTCGCTTACCAGAAGGACGCAAGCGTCAACTGGGATCCCATCGACCAAACGGTGCTTGCCAACGAACAGGTGGACGGCGAGGGCCGCTCCTGGCGATCCGGAGCCCTGGTGGAGAAACGCAAGCTGCGCCAGTGGTTTCTCAAGATCACCGCCTACGCCGACCAACTGCTGGACGATCTGCCCAAGCTCAAGGGTTGGCCGGAGCGGGTGCGCACCATGCAGGCCAACTGGATTGGCCGCAGTACGGGCGCCGAGCTGCACTTTGAGGTTGTGGATTCATCTGGCGCCGGCACCGGTGAACAGATCACCGTGTTCACAACACGCCCGGACACCATCTTTGGCGTCAGCTACCTGGTGCTGGCCCCAGAACACCCCCGGGTAGCTGGGCTGACCACCGCCAAGCAGGCTATCCACGTGCAGGCCTTCTGTGATCTGGTGAGCCGCCAAAGCGAGCTTGAGCGCACGGCCGACGACAAACCCAAACGGGGTGTGCCGATCGGTGCCCGGGTGCGCAACCCAGCCAATGGCGCCCTTATCCCCCTCTGGATCGCCGACTACGTCCTCGCCGACTACGGCACCGGCGCAGTGATGGGGGTCCCTGCCCACGACCAGCGCGACTTCGTATTCGCGCGGCAGTACGAATTACCGGTGCAGCAGGTGATCATTCCCCAGGGCAGCGACGAGCACGCCTTCGAAGGTGGTGCCTGGACAGAAGCCGGGGTTTTGATCCACTCCGGTTGCTTCGATGGGTTACCAAGCGCTGAAGCCAAAAGGGCGATCACCGAGGCAGCGGCGGGTCAGGGTTGGGGCAATGCCAAGGTGCAGTTTCGTCTTCGCGACTGGCTGATCTCTCGCCAGCGCTACTGGGGCTGTCCGATCCCGGTGATCCACTGCGAAAGCTGCGGTGTGGTGCCCGTACCGGCCGAACAGCTGCCGGTTGAGCTGCCGGTGGGGGCCAACCTTGAGGGCAAGGGCGGATCGCCCCTAGCCCAATTAGAGAGCTGGGTGAACGTGGACTGCCCCTGCTGCGGTAAGGCGGCGAAGCGTGAGACCGACACCATGGACACCTTCATGTGCTCCAGCTGGTATTTCCTGCGCTACAGCGATCCCCACAACACAGACCTTCCGTTTACTCGCGAGGCAGTGGACAGCTGGTTGCCGGTTGATCAATACGTGGGTGGGATCGAGCACGCGATCCTCCACCTTCTCTATGCCCGCTTCTTCACCAAGGTGCTGCGAGACCGGGGCCTGCTGGGCTTCGATGAACCCTTCACCCACCTACTTACCCAGGGGATGGTTCAGGGCATTACCTACAAGAACCCCCACTCCGGCAAATATATCGCACCGGGCGATGTTGTCGATCCAAGTGACCCCCGCGATCCAATCAGCGGCGAAGCGCTAGAGACTTTCTACGAAAAAATGTCGAAGTCGAAGTACAACGGCGTCGACCCTGCCCAGGTAATTGATAAGTATGGCGCTGATACGGCCCGGATGTTCATCCTGTTCAAGGCTCCACCGGAAAAAGATCTGGAATGGGATGACGCCGATGTGGAAGGCCAGTTTCGCTTTTTACAGCGTCTGTGGCGGCTGGTGGATGGGGCCTGCGCCCGAGACCTTCAGCTGTCAGGTGTAGGGAGGGCGGTTGAGCAAACTGCGGCCCAGTTTGCCAACACAACCCTGACGGCTTCTGAGCTGGAGCTGCGCCGGGCAGTGCATACGGCCATAGCCGAGATCAGTGAGGACCTCGATGGTGAATATCAGTTTAATACCGCCATTTCTGAGTTAATGAAGCTCAGCAATGTGATGGCTGAACATCTCGAGGCCGCCACTGCGCCCGTAGCTAAAGAGGCATTGCACACCTTGCTGGTGCTCCTGGCTCCGTTTGCCCCCCACCTGGCGGAGGAGCTTTGGCTGCGTTTGGGAGCCAATCCAGACAACAACTGCAGCATCCACGCCCAGAGCTGGCCGCACCCAGACCCTGCAGCCCTAGTGCGCGAAACTATTGATTTGGTTATTCAGGTCAAGGGCAAGATGCGAGGCAGCTTGGCGGTGCCGGCCAACGCTGATAAAGCAACCCTTGAACAGCTGGCGCTCAATAGCGAAATCGCACAAAAATGGCTGGAGGGCAAGCCCCCCAGCCGGGTAATCGTGGTACCTGGAAAGCTGGTGAATCTGGTGCCCTAGAACCACTCAGCCACCGCTTCTTCAGCGGTGTTGACGTTAGCGTCCGGGGTAGTGCGGACGAATTCAAGCGTGATATTGCGCCGTTGTTCGCCGTCAGCTGCTACGGCAGTAATCGGGTACAACTGCTGGCCATCACGGAAGGGAACCTGAAGCCTGAAGGTGCCGTCTTCGCCGAGGGGCACGACTTCCTCACCAATCCGCAGGGTTGCCGCCGGATCAGTAGCTCCATAAACAATCAACTCGGCATCGGCTACTAGCCAGAAGGCCCGCTGACGAGTAGCCACACCACCAGCACCGGACTCGTTGCGGCCACTGGCCCAAAGACCGGCACCGGAAGCATTCAAACCCTGATTGTGGTCGGAATTGGCATCCACTTCGTGGAAAGCCTCAGATCCGCGGCCTACGGCCCTCCAAGTAGTGGTGGCAGCCTGATAAACCCGCTCGTGAATACCAGGAGCTGCAGTCGGCATAACGACTGCACCACTAGCTGCAGAAGAAGCAGCAGCATCTAAAGAGAAGGGCACAAACTGATCGAGGATCTGCTCACTGGGATGGAGGGCAGGTACCCGAGCCACCGAGGAGAAGGCCAATGAACGCCAACCGCCCCCAGCTAGCCGGTAGCCAAGTTCAACCCGATAGTCCCTGTCGCTGAGGGGAACAGGCAGGTACCACTCGGTGGCATGGCTATTGACCACTACTTCCTGCATGGTGTGCTGGTGGGCAGCACCAGCACCGAGACCGGTCACATCCACAACTCGAAGTACCAGCTGGCTGGCACCGTCGGCCATAGCCTGGCGACGGTCGGAGTCGGAGAGCTCCCAAAACACGTAGGCCCACTGGGGATCCCTAGGCAGAAATACAACTGCCGTTTCGGAGACTGGCCGGGGAGCAGAGCTCATCTCAGCTTCAATGCTGCGCAGATCAACACCTTCAGGCGCATCGCCGCCGGGCTGGCTAGATGCGGGCTGGGAGTCTGACCTGCGTTCAATAGCCCGCAGCAGCTGATCCTTCAGCATCCGGCTGTAGCGGCCTATGCCGAGGTTGCTCGCCATCTGGCGCAGTTGACGCAAGGTCAGATCGTTGGCGTCGTAATCACCCGACATCGGAAAACCTGACGTAGTCATAACTGCTGCTTTCCGAAGAAACTCGGTCGATTTTCAGGTATTCCGGCCCTGTTTCCGGAGCCTTGTCAGCAGATCGCCACGTCCGGGGAGCAAGCGGCCCCACCAGGTATTGCCTCAAGACCCGATTCCAGGCGCTCCCCAGCGGGCAGCTGGGGCTACGGAAGACCTAGCTCTGTCAGCGGGAGCAAATCAACCGATACGCCAAGAGGGGTCGAGGCCATGGCCCTTGGCGACTTGTGTCAATGAATGGCCGTGCCCCTCCCCAGGAGCGTGGTCCGTTCTTAAACAAGGTGAACTCCGTGGACCTATCGATGCGTTGGCTGGGCCTAGTGCTGTGCCTTCTGTGGCTGGGCTGGCGGCTCCAGGCCCTGTGGCAGTGGACTCAGCGGCAATGGCGCCTAGATCCGCTCAGCAGTGAATTCCAGCAGGAACTACGCCGCCGCGGCTTAGTGGGGGTTTTGCCCTGAAAACTAAGCGCTAGCTACAAGGCGCTGCCTAAGCAATTGAATGTGGTCGTCAATGAGGGTGCGAGCCTCTTCAAGGCTGGCTACTGAACCCATGGGCATGCCACTGCAGTGCTGAATGCGGTAGGCCTCTGCAGCTGGACAGCGGCTGATCAAGCGCACGCTGCAGCCGCGATGTCGCCACTCCGCAATAGCAGAAGAATCAGGCATGGCACGCTCTGCGACTTTTGCAATCAACCAAAGCTGGCCAGGGATGGCAAGGGGAAGTGTTGGTGCGACAACCAGCCTCAGGCTTTCTGGCTGAGCCGCCAAAGCTCGTTGACGGTTTTTCCTGATTCCACAGCCCGCAGACGCTTGACCAGCTCGAACATCTCGGTGCTTGCCAACTCGCCATTTTCTTGCCACTCCAGGCTGCGGGGCTCGAATAATTCCTGGCGAGGCGCTCTGTCCTCTGAACGATTCATAACTGCTACACGTTGATTGCAAGACCTTATGGAATTGATCAGGGGATCGAGACCGGTTCTGATCTTTATCAATGGAAGATTGTGTGAAGGAACACCCGCCCAGAGGCCGGTCACAGGCCTAAATAGGCCATCCCCGCTCGAGCTCCGTGGCCCTGGTACACCGCGATACCCCATATCCACATTGGGAGTTCGCCAGCGACTCCGGGGATCTGCTGCGGGTGGTGCCTGAGCGGGGCGGTCTGGTCACCGGCTGGCGCTGCAACGGCAAGGAGCTGATTTACCTCGATCTTGAACGCTTCCTCGACCCCGCCCAATCAGTGCGGGGCGGAATTCCCATCCTCTTCCCGATCTGCGGCGGCCTGCCGGACAACACCTTGCCCCTGCCCCAGGGGAACTTTCCCCTAGGTCAGCACGGCTTCGCCCGGCAGCTGCCATGGCAGTTGAGCGCTCTCGAGGATGGCCAAGGCATCGCCCTTGAGCTCAACGACAGCGAGACAACCTTGACGAGCTATCCCTTCAGCTTTCTGCTGAGGCTTGAGCTGCGCCTGGTGCCAGGGGCCCTCGAGATCGACACCTCGGTGCACAACCGCAGCCAGGAGCCGATGCCATTCAGCTTCGGCCTCCACCCCTACTTCAACCTCAGCAACCTCAAATCTCCCCGCTTTGAGGGGCTACCGGAGCGCTGCCTAAACCATCTATCGATGGCCGACGCCGACACGGCAGAACAAATGGCGCGATTGGACGACGGAATTGACCTTTTGGTCCGTCCCAGTGGTGACGTGCGCTTGCTGGATCCGGAAGCCGGCCTGGCCCTTGATTTGCAGCTAAGCGCCCCGTTCAACCTGGTGGTGCTCTGGACCGAACCGCCCCGTCCGATGGTGTGCCTGGAGCCCTGGACAGGACCTCGCCAGGCTCTGATCAGTGGCGATGGCAAGCTCGAAATTGGTCCCAGCGAAACCTGCCGGCTGCAGACCCGTTACGCCGTTAGCGCCTGCTAAGCCCCGTCAAGTTTGGCGGCCAAAACTGCGTCAGCTCTGGTTAGGCCATCCACCTTGTGGGTGTACACCTCAGCACTTGCGTGACCCCAGCCAAGGCTGAATTCGGCATGGTGACCCTCCGCTTCGCAGATCGCTCCAGCCCGGTTGAGCCAATCGAGAGCCTGCTGAAAATCAGCAAAGCTCCAGGCCTTTTGCAAGTGGTGTCCATCCACAACAACCCAACCGGGCAACTGGGGCAACAATTCGGCCAGTTCAGCGGCATCAAGGAGCGGCGCCCCGTCGCGGCAGGGAAGACAGCTTTCTTGGAAGAGGGCCATGGGAAGGGCTGCTGGGAAGGTCTGTTGGGAATAGATAAATCATGGCCCTTGTGAAGCCCGGTTGGCGGGCCGAAGACTTCCTAGAATTGGCATTATCGGCTCAGTCCATGCCGTATCCCGACTATCCGATTCCGGCGGATGAATCCCTACGCCAAAGGGATTTAGAGCGCCTGGGGGTACTAAATCATCCTGGCGATCAGCACTTCGAGCGACTGGTGCGGCTCGCCTCGACTGTGCTGGAAACACCGATTGCGCTCATCTCACTAGTGGATGGCGAGCGCCAGTGGTTCCTTGCCCACCACGGCATAGACAGCACCGAAACGCCGCGGAAGATGGCCTTTTGCGCCCACGCCATTGCCGGTGATGAAACCCTGGTGGTGCCAGATGCCCACCAAGACCCGCGTTTCTGCACCAATCCCCTGGTGACTCAGGACCCAAAGGTGCGCTTCTACGCAGGCACACCCCTGCAGAGTCGTGACGGTCACAACCTGGGCACCCTGTGCGTGATCGACCGGTTGCCGCGCCACTTCAGCTCCAGCCAGGTGCGACTGCTCGAGGATCTGGCCCAGTTGGTGCTGCGGGAACTTGAACTGCGTCGACTCACCACGGTTCATCCAGTGAGCGCATTAGCAAACCGAGCAAACTTCCTGGAGCAAGCTGAGCCTGAGCTGCTGCGGGCCCGCCAGGGAGGCGAAAGCCTGGCCGTGCTGGCCCTGCAGCTCGACCACTTCGACCAGATCAAGAACCGCTGGGGTCTGCAGGCCTCGGATCGGGCGGTAATGGACGTTGCCGCCCTACTGCGCTCCCAGCTATGCGAGCAGGACCTGGTGGGTCAAACCGGCGACCAGGAATTCGCCCTATTGATGGTGAATGTTGACCTCGCTACAGCCATGGAACGGGCCGATGCCATCCGCACTGGCATCAGCGAGCTGCGGGGGGCCTTTTCAACCAGCGGCCACCAGCTAACGGCCAGTGGCGGCCTGACCCTGCTTGCCCCAGCCGATCACCAGCCCCTCGATGCCCTACTTCGGGCCGAACGGGCCCTATTCCTGGCGCAGGGCAATGGCCAAAACCAGATCGCCGAAATACTGGCTGACCCCCTAGAAGCAGAAAGCGCCCTAGAGTAAATATATCCACGCCCTTCAGCGGCCAATTCTGAGCCCTGAAATCACCACATCAGACTTATTGCAAGTCTGGGTAAATGATGGGTCCTGGCTTATTTGGCATTTCTAAAACAGGTCAATGACCTGACCATTGCGATTTCACCGCATCACAGTGTGGTTAAGTCGGCTGCAGTCGTCTACTGCGAGGGAAACTTCGCGGGGCTCGATGGCAAAACCGCCCACGGCCTAGTGCGCTTCTGTGAGGCCTTTGAAATCAGGGCCATTATTGATAGCCAATCAGCTGGAATTGATGCAGGCCTGCTACTAGACGGCATCAGCAACGGCATACCCATCGTGGCTGATCTAGATGAGGCCCTTGCCTTGCCAGGGCCCCGCGCCAGCACCTTCATCTATGGCATGGCGCCTGCAGATGGCCTCTATGGCAAAGACGATCGCCGGGCTCTGCTGCTGGCCATGGCAGCTGGCCTAAATCTGGTCAGCGGCATGCGCGAATTCCTCAACGACGATAGTGAATTTGCCCAAGCGGCCAAGCGTCATCAAGTGTCAATCAGGGATGTGCGTCGTCCAGCCGCTTTGAAGGATCTTCGCCTGTTCAATGGTTCGATCGCCAAGGCACGCTGCATTCGAATCGCCGTGCTCGGCACCGATGGCGCCATCGGTAAGCGCACCACCGCCACGCTTCTGGTTCAAGCCCTAAACGCCAGCGGTATCCGCGCCGCTTTGGTGAGCACCGGGCAAACCGGCTTGATTCAAGGGGGGCGCTATGGCATTCCCCTTGATGCCATTCCATCGCAGTTTTGCTCAGGGGAGGTGGAGGCCGCAGTGGTGGAGGCCTACTGCACGGAAAAACCTGCGGTGATCGTGATTGAAGGCCAAGGGGCCCTCAGCCATCCCGCCTATCTCTCTTCCAGCTTCATCCTGCGGGGCAGCCAGCCCCAGGCGGTGGTGCTGCAGCACGCGCCGGCACGCCGGCAGCTGAGCGACTTTCCGTTTATGCCGATGCCCAAGCCTGCAAGCGAAATTCGCCTGATCGAATCCTTCGCGCCAACGCGGGTAATCGGCCTAACCCTGAACCACGAGGGCATGAATGACGCCGAGGTAAGTGCGGCCATTGCCCTTTATGCGGCCGAGCTCGCCATTCCTGTTACTGATGCGGTGAGCCGACCTGCCTCTGCTCTGGTGGCAATGGTGCTGCGGGCTTTCCCCGAGTTGTGTACATCAACTGACGGCCAGCTTTGAGCGCACCGCGGCTGGAGATTCATCTCGAGCACCTGCAGCACAACGCCACCACCATGGTGAATCGGCTTGCCCGCCAAGGAATCAAGGTGACCGGGGTGAGCAAGGCAACCCTGGGCCTGCCGGAAATTGTGCGCACCTGGGTGGCGGCAGGGGTGCATTCCATCGGTGAATCGCGAATCGAATCAATCGAATCGCTTAGCCGCTGCGAGCTTGGTGTGCCCCTACTGCTGATTCGCTCGCCGATGCTCAGCCAGGTGGATCGGGTGGTGGCCCATGCGGCGATTAGCTGCAACAGCGAGGCGGTGGTGCTTAAGGCCTTGGCAGCTGCAGCGCATTGCCAGGGGGTGCGCCACGGCGTGCTGCTGATGGTGGAGTTGGGGGATCTGCGCGAGGGAATTCTCGCGGCAGACCTTGAGGCGATGGTGTTACTTACCCTTGCCCTGCCAAACCTGCTGCTGGTGGGCATCGGCACCAATCTGGGCTGTCAAAACGGCGTTGCCCCAGATGAAGCGAATATGGGCGAACTATCGCGTCTGATCGATACCCTGGAAAGGCGTTTTGGCATCAGGCTCGAGTGGTGCTCGGGAGGTAATTCAGCCAATCTTCCCTGGCTGACTGGTGGCGGCGATCCGGGCCGCATCAACCACCTGCGCCTCGGCGAGGCCCTACTGCTGGGGCGAGAGCCCCTCACCCGCACAGCCATACCAGGGCTGTACACAGATGCCATCACCCTGGTGGCAGAGGTGATCGAGTCCAAGCGCAAGCCAAGCCTTGCCTGGGGAACGCGTCACTGCACCAGTTTTGCCGATGGGCCAGTCGCTCCCCAAAAGCAACCAGACCAACCCATGGCCATGCGAGCGCTCCTTGCCCTGGGCGAACAGGATGCCGATCCGGCCGGTCTTAGTGCCCCTGGGATCAGCATCGAGGGCGCCTCCAGCGACCACTTGGTGGTGAGCGGAGCGGCAGAGGCGTTGGCGCTGGGCGATGAGCAGCGCTTCCAGGTCAGCTACAGCAGCCTGCTGCGGGCGATGACATCTCCATTTGTGAGCCGTTGTTTCATCGGAGGACCTGCCTAGGGTTCGCAATTGGTAATGGCCCCTTCATGCAGTCGCCCCTTCGCTCAGCTGGCAGTCCCGATGGTCCTGGAGCAACCCTCAGCCTGATTGCGGCCGTGTTGGTGGGCATCGCGATTCTGCTCAGCCAAACCGTGTTCATCGTGCCGGCCGGCAATGTGGCCGTTGTCACAACCCTGGGCAAGGTCACCGGTACCCCCCGCAGCCCCGGCGCCAACATCAAGGCGCCCCTGGTGCAGAACACTTCGCTGTTTGACGTGCGCACCCAGGTGCGACCGGAGCAGTTTTCGACTCTCACCAAGGATCTCCAGGTGATCCAGGCCACCGCCACGGTGAAATACGCCATGAAGCCCGCAGAAGCTGGGCGGATATACGAAACGATCGCCACCGATGACCAGCAGATCTATCCCCGCGTAATCCAACCATCACTATTGAAGGCACTCAAATCAGTCTTTTCGCAGTACGAGTTGGTGACTATTGCCACCGAATGGAACTCCATTTCGGAGCTGGTGCAGGAGAAGGTGGCGGAGGAGCTGCGCAAATTTGATTACGTGAGCGTGCAAGGTCTCGATCTCACCGGCCTGCAAATTGCCGAGGAATACCGCGCCGCTATCGAACAAAAACAAATTGCCGAGCAGCAGCTTTTGCGTGCCCAGACCGAGGTCTTGATCGCCGAGCAGGAAGCCAAGCGCTACGAAACGCTCAACTCAAGCCTCGATGACCAGGTGCTCTACAAGCTCTTCCTCGACAAGTGGGATGGCCAGACCTCCGTGGTGCCAGCCCTGCCGGGTACGGCTGGGGGGAGCGGCAACTCGGTGATCGTCAACGGACGGCGCTGATGGCGGCTTTAATCAGCCAGTCTTGAGCAACTGCGCAGGCCAGCAATGTCAACTTTCCTAGTTACCGGCAGCAACCGCGGCATCGGCCTCGAGTACTGCAGACAACTACAGGCCCGCGGCGATCAGGTGATCGCCGTCTGCCGCACGCCATCGCCGGAACTGGAGGCGCTGGGGGTGCGCCTCGAGGCGGGGATCGAGCTCACCGCTGAAGAGGATCTTGATGCTCTGGTGCAACGGCTAGCTGGCCAGCCGCTTGATGGGGTGATCCTCAATGCCGGCATCCTCGAAGGCAACCGCCTGGAGAATCTCGACAGCGACAGCCTCAGGCGTCAGTTTGAGGTGAATGCCCTGGCGCCCCTGCGACTCGTGGCCGCCCTGCTGCCGAATCTGCAGCCCGGTTCCAAGCTGGCGCTGATGACAAGCCGCATGGGCTCGATTGACGACAACAGTTCCGGCTCCTCCTACGGCTACCGGATGTCAAAGGTGGCGCTGAACATGGCGGGGCGATCCCTGGCGATCGACCTGCGCCCCCGCGGCATCGCCGTGGCACTGCTGCACCCGGGGCTGGTGCGCACCCGCATGGTCAACTTCAACCCCCAGGGCATCAGCCCCGAGGAGGCGGTGCGGGGCCTGCTGGCCCGCATTGATGCTCTCAGCCTGGAAACCAGCGGAGGCTTCTGGCACGCCAACGGCGAGGTGCTGCCTTGGTAATACCGCTCAACCGCCCAAGCTGACGACGCCGCGCCGGTGAATCTCGCTGGCGTAGTCGGTCCAGACCCCCTGGCCCCAGTAGCGAAAGCAGCTCGTTTCCAGCAGCAGCAGGTGCAGCAGCGCCTGCTGGTAGGGCTGGGTCTGGGTAACTGAGGGATCGGCCGCCACCAGGGGATCGAAGTGCTGGTGAAAGGCGGCGCTGAGGCTGGTCATCGGCTCCAGCACGTTGGCGTAGCCCTCCACCCAGCTCAGGTTGTTGGTCCAGGAGGCACCGGCCATCGAGAAGGAGGGATCATGGGCCTGGAGCTCGGCGATGGCCGCCTCAACATTTGCAGAGTTGGAAGTCTCTCCCAGCTGCTGCCAGAGCTTGTGTTGCTGCACCGCCTGAATCGGCGGGAAATCGCGGGCTGACACCCCAACGGCCTCGAGCATCTCCAGGTATTCAGTTCCGTTGATCGCCACCGTGCCAGCACCACCGCCCTCGGCGGCGATGCGCTGGTGGGCCTGGATGAAGGCCTGGGGGAATTCGTTCATCATCACGCCACCGTTCTCGCCATCGGCGATCTGGGAGACGAGGGCCGGCACGGACTTGCCGCCAAGGGGTATGGGGCCACGCCCCAGGGCTTCGTAGTAAGGCTGCATCTGCCCCACCAGCTTGGTGTCGGAGCCTTGGGTTTTGATCAGCGCCGTGATCGAGGCCACCTCACCGCTGGAGCTGCGTGCCACCAATTGGTTGGGCACCAGCTTCTGCTCCTGGCTAAGGGCGGAACCATCGGGATTCTCAACGCTGTGCTCCTGCACCAGCAGCCAGCGGTAGCCGCACTCCCGCAGGGCCTTGATGAATTCGTAGAGCGTGTCTGGGTGGTTGGGTAGATGCATCTCCGGCGGCGAAAAACCCTTCACCCGCTGCAGGGCCTCATCGCCAAACATGGCCGCAAAGTGATGCTGCCAGGCCAGGATCTGCAGCTTGAGATCCGGGATTGGCGTGGAGGGTGCCACGGCATGGCTCCAAAAGGTGCCGAGCCACTCCACATGGGGTTGAAGGGCAGGATCACAGACCAGCCGCTGCAGGGCATCGAGGATGTCGTGGCGACCCATCTGCTGGAATCCCCACAGCAAATTGCCTGAGTAATCCAGCATGATCCGCGGATTGGCGCCCTCCGCAATCAACTGGGGGATGATGTCGGCCAAACGCCGATAGCAATGGGCGAAGGCTTCAGCGTTGTGGTTGTCACCCTCGCCGGGATGCTCAACCATGTATTGGAGGTGGGAGATCAGCTCTCCATTGGCACCAGCTGGAATCGTGGGCTGGTGCATGTGCAGGGCACAGGCGAAGCCTGAACGAAGCTGCTCTAGCTTGAGATTGGTGGTGGGCAGAAATACAGGCTGCTGCTGCTGCACCAGGGCGAGGATTTCTGCTTCGCGGCCAGCGATGGGCGGCAGGGAGGGATTGCTCACAGGTTTGAGATCGTCAAAGAGTGGCAATGCGCTGGCGAATCAGCGGCACTGATGAACTTGCAAGCTGCTGAGAAAGGATGGTTTGACCGCGCTCCCAAGCAGATCGGCGCGACAAAAGCTCCAAATCATCAAACCAAGCCGACTTGGTCATCTGGCCAACATGTAGGCGTATGTGATAGACATAATCGGAAATAAGTACGCCTGGGGCACTACTTGTAACCGCAATCATCATGCCTACATCTTCACCTTGTGGCAGGCCCATCCAGCCACCGACACGCTTGAGTAGGGCAGCCTGGACAAGCAGGGTTGTTGGCCCCAGGGGAATGCTGTCATGGGGGGATGGCCAGGCTCGCCAAACATCACCCGCTAGGCATGGCCCAGCGGCCACAATGGCAGGATCATTTTTGAGATCGTCAGTGCAATAACCGGCTGCCCACTGGGCCCCTGCCTGGCCATTGATTGCGGCCAGTCGCTTGTCGATGGAATGGGGGTAAAGCCAGTCGTCGTCGTCGGCACTGGTGATCCACTCCCCCCGAGCAACAAGCAGGCCAAGATTGCGCGCTGCCGCCTGACCAATCGGCCGGGCAGAAGCAATCACTGTGGCGTTGGCGGCAAGCTCGGCAGGCAGGGATTCGAGGTCGTTGCCATCAACGACAATCACATGTTCAATACTGCAATTATTTTCGTTCAGGCTACGATTAAGCTTGCTCAGCATAGGCAATCGATCAGGCAAAAGCCTGGTCGGAGTAATGACGCTAACGGTCGTCAAATTAGTTGAATTATTGCGAGCTCATCCATCCTAGTCGACCCTGGAGACCCCAAGCCCTTTGCTCGATGATCAAATAGGCAAAATCCGAATGATTTGACCACGAAAACTGATCAAATCAAACTTTCTAAAACTTGAGCGCAAAGGCGCCCAGCACGGATGTCGCCCTGGACCTTTGCGCACCACCAGGCCTGCGGCATCCTGGGTTGAGCCCCTGATCTACCCGCGGTGGACACTGCCCAGCTGCGCGCCTTGTTCAACAAGCCCTACGGCGCCCCCGGCCCGAGCGAGGCGCAATGGCGGCAGGTTTACGCCGAGGACGTGCACTTCAGCGATCCCACCCAAGAGAGAGAAGGCATTTCGGCCTACATCAAAGCCCAGGAGGGCCTGCTGAAACGCTGTGACGACACCTACCTCACCCCTGGCGCGATTGCGATCGAAGCCAATTCGGCCTTCGTGGAGTGGGAGATGGGTCTGAAGATCAAGGGCATTGAGTTTGTGTATCCAGGCACCTCCCGGCTGCTTTTCAACAGCGAGGGCAAAATCTGCGACCACCGCGACTACTTCGACTTCGTGGGCCCCACCTTCGGACCGGTGCCTGTGCTCGGCGGCTTTGTGCGCTGGCTTTACAAGCGCTTTGTGGGCTGAGGCAGCTGCAGGAGCCGTGATGCGCCCTTTCTCCACACTCGCTCTGCTCGCCCTGGCTACGGGGCTGTTCGGCTGCGGCACCAACAAGCAACCCAAACCAGGACCGGTCGCCGGTACCGGTCCCATCCGGATCGAGCTCGACCCAAAGGATCCCTCCAGGAGCTTCGGGGTGCTGCCACGGGGCGAGGACCGCACCATTTTTAAAGTGGGCTTCGGCCGCAACGGCATCACCTGCGCCGGCAGCCGCTTCCAGGAGGGCTACACACCCCTGGGCCGCTTCCGGGTGAATGCCATCCTCAGCGGCAACACCTTCGTGATGGATCCCGCCCTGATCGCCAAGTCGGGCAAGAGCGAGGCCGAGCTGCGCAAAACCCTTTTTGGCAACATGAACGCCATCGACTTCGACGGCGATGGCGAAAACGGCGAATACGGCAACGGCTACGTAAGCCTGGAGCCTGTGGACAGCGTCAAGCAGCCCTTCGCTTTCAACACCTACGACGGCAAGTTTCGCTGGTACAGCTTCGCCATTCACGGCAGCAACAACGACAAACGCATCGGCCAGAAGGTGACCGGCGGCTGCGTGAACGTGGCCGAACCAGATTTGAAGCTCCTACTCTCAGCCGTGAAGCTCGGCGATGAGGTGGTGATCAACGCCGCTGGCGGCAAGTGTGTTTAAGACGAACAGCTGTAGTGCGACACCCCACCAGCATTGAAGAACTCCCTGGGCTTGAGGCGGTCGTAGGTCGCCGCCAGCTCTGCTGAGGGCGCTTCGTAGGGATTGCTGAACACCGCTTGCAGCTCCTGAATCAGGCTGGTGTCTCCCTGCTCCGCCTGTTGATAGGCCGGTGCAATCAGCCACTCGCGCCAGGTGATGGCGGGGTTGCAGCGTTTCATGGCTGCGGAGGTCTCGAACAGGTCGCCAATCTGGGCACGCCAACGCTCCAGCCAGCCGCTCCATGCCGCGTCATGGGCTTCCGAACTCGGCTCATAGAAGCTCTGCTTCAGGGCTGAGAGGTGCTCGGGGGTGGTGACAGGAATCTCCGACAACCTTCGGAAGAAGATCGTGTAATCCGCCTGGGAGCGCAGCATCAGCTCCAGCAGCTCGTTCACCAGGGGAGCATCAGGGGCAGCCAGGCCCAGCTTGCGGGCCCACATCGCCTCGAGCTCCTGGTTCATCGCGCCGGCAAAGCCGTCACGGATGGAATCCAGCTGGGCCAGGGCCTCGCTGTTATCAGCCAGCAGGGGCCGCAGGGCCGACCAGAACATCTGGTAGTTGGCTCCGGCGGCCACGGGCTGGTTGAAGAAGCTGAAGTGCTCGCCGCCACCGGTCCAGGGCTGGAAGCCGGGATCGAACCGTTCGCAGAAACCGAACGGGCCGTAGTCGAGGGTGTAGCCACCGGCAGCGCAGTTATCGCTGTTGAAATTGCCCTGGCAAAACCCCACCCGCATCCATTGGGACACCAAGACAATCAGCCGCGTGCGAAACAGGCCGGCCAGCTCCAGCACCTGGTCGCTGAAGGGCAGGCTCGGATCGATCTCCGGCCGGTAGTTGCGCTCAATCAGGTGGGCCACGATCAGGCGCAGCTCGTTTAGCGCCTCCGGATGGGCCTGGCGGCGCACGCGGCGGGCAAACAGCTCCAGCTGCCCCACCCGCAGAAACGACGGCGCCACGCGGGTTGTGATCGCCGCTGGATTGTCGACCAGCACGTCGGGATCAAAGGAGGTGGACCCCAGCGCGTACCAGGGCCGGCGCACGGTTTCAGCGCCAGACCCATAGAGGGTCAAGGAGCGGGAGGTGGGAACGCCCAGGGCGTGCATGAACTCCTGGGCCAGAAATTCGCGCACGCTGGAGCGCAGCACGGCCCGACCATCGGCACCGCGGCAGTAGGGCGTGGGGCCACCGCCCTTGAGCTGCAGCTCCCAGCGCTGGCCGTTGAACACGCCTTCAAACACGGAAATGGCCCGGCCATCGCCGTAGCCATTGCCGGTGCCAAACGGACACTGCTGGATGTATTCAGCGCCGTAGATGGAGAGGGCGTAGCCGGTAGCCCAGCCGTAGGGGCGCATGGGCTGCCGCGCCACGCTGATGTCGCCGGAAAACAGCCGCAGGAAGGCCTCGTCGTGAGCCATGTCGTCGCTCAGGCCCAGCTCCTGGAACAGGCTGTGGCTGTGCGCCAGGTAGGCAGGTACTGGCAGGGGCGTGGGTGTGACCGGCACGTAATGGCCTGAGAACACCTGACGAGGGCGATGATCGTGGCCATCCAGCGTGGCCTGGGGATCCGGTTGCAGCGACTCCAGCAGCGAATAATCAGCCCGTTGCGCGAACTCAGCGAAGGATGTGATCGGAGTGGTGCTCACGGGGCTCGGGGGTTCTGGCCGGCAGGGATCAGTGGAGGCTAGGGATGGAGGCCTCAGCTTGAGCGATTGGGCGTCCCATGGATCAGACGACAAACCCAAGGATTTGCCCAACAACCGCCAACACCTCCTCCAGCTGGGAGTCCTGCAGTCGCCCAATCGGATGGGGACGAGCGCCCCTGGCGCGCCAGTCGAAGGATTTGAGTTGCTGGCACAGCACATAGCTGTGGGAGTCGGGCCGATCGGGGATGGGGCCAAGGTCCACAGAAAGGGTGGAACCACGGTTGTAGGGCGCTGAAGTCATGGCGCAGCCCACCACTAAGCCCACCTTGGTGTGGAAGGAAGCTGTGGACAAGACGGCAAAGGGATGGTGATCCTTCATCTCCCGACCAGCCTGGGGGTTGTGGTCGATCCAGATCACGTAGCCGCGATCGGGCACCCAGCCCTGAACCACTTGGCGGGGACTCACTCGGTGACCTCAACACCGAGCGGATGGAAGGCCATTGCTTCGGTGGGTTCGCCAGCCATGGGCTCGTACGCTGCGAGCCGCTCTGCCAGAGACAGGCGTCGCTGCACGGGCCTGATCATCACGCCTCCCTCCACAACGGAGAGTTCCACGGCCTGATCCTCCTGCAGCTGAGCCTCCCGGGCGATGGATGCGGGCAAGCGGATACCGAGGCTGTTGCCCCAGCGGCGCAGGGCCTGCCGGGAAGGGGTGGCGGCCATGAGAATCAGACGTATAAACAAAAGGATAAACGCCCCAGGCCGATGGGGCTGCACAGCAGCGACATCTACCCGGTGAGCGAGGGGCACACCCTGGCGATCCCGGGTCGTCATAAGGCCGACGGGAAGGCTTGCTCTACGCAAGGGGGGGCTGAAATCAGGCGAGACGCCGGGGCATTCGGTATTTCATGCGCATTGGCTTCTAATCCCCCGGCGAACAGGTGATGACAAATCCCCCCGTGGAGGCGTTCGGTGGGTTATCAAAGGCAATCAGCCCTACTGAGCCGTGGCCACCAAGACGCCAACGCGCAAGAAGCTCGATCGGACTGCGGTCTTAACAAGGATCGAAGAGATACTCTCGGCTGGGCCTCCGGATGCCGAAAGCCTGTTGGCGTTTGCAGAGTTAATTAACGGAAAGCCTTTCCCAGAACCAGTTATCACGCTGACCGAGCTCAAAGCATCAGTCTGCAAGGTATTTGGTAGCAAGAACGCTGCTGAGCTGCGCAAATCGAGTGAATTCAACCTTGCGATGGCGGGCCGAACATTTGATCTAAAAACAAAGGCTGATTGGCTCAAGCTCTATCGCGAGTGGGTTGGAGTTCCCCAGAACGAGCGTGCCAAAACGAGCAAAACATCCATTAACGGCATCCATGTTTTAGAAAATTTCAGACCGTGGCATGTGTTCTCGCTTGATCCATCAACAGCCAGCGCCGAAGACATAAAAGAGGCTTTTCGCAGGCTTGCCAAGGAACATCATCCCGATGTTGGCGGCGATCCGCGCGTGATGGAGCGGCTCCAAAAAATGCGTGACTCCCTCCTTGCCTTCCTGTAAAAAAGCAGATGACGACTACATCCAACCGATCACGTGATGCCTTTTCCTTTCAAGAGACAGCAAAAATACTTGGTATCAGCGCGAAGAAGCTCAGCGGCATCTGCCAGTTCTTTGATGCCGATGCTGATGATGAATGGGAGCTAATCGAAGGTGAATTCTTTGAATACGAATCTGGCCAAGCTCGCAGCCGCCGCTTTTACGAAGAAGGCGTGATGGCTATCGCCAAGTATCTGGAGGAAAAAGAAGTTGGAAGCATACTGGCCAAGATTTATGAGTTATTCACCCAGCATCGAGCGCGGGTGACACGCACGCTCGTTAAACGGCGCATCATTCAAGTCACACAAGATCGAAGCTCCATCCAGATTCGAGGTGATCTGGTTTTTCTGGAGCAGCGGTCTGTTGTGAGGGTACTGGGCACCAACGGCAAAGGGATCGCTGGCACCATTACAAGAATTCAAGAAGAAAGTTCTGGACTAGAAGGTGCTGAGGGATTAGAGATAGGTGTGCATTTTGATAGCTTTGAGGGCAAAGACCAGCGGCACTGGAGCCAGCGCGGAATCGTTCGTCTGGCGAAGACAATGAGGGATAAAGGCAGGATCACCAAGGCACGAAAGGCATGGGTTAAAGCAGTGGCCGATGTGGCAGAAGAGTGCTTTGAAGTCCAGCGAAAGCTGCTCGAAAGCCACGAAGCCAGGGTTAAGACAGCGAAGGACAAGGTTCGTCAGAGGGCACTACGCAAAGATGGATATGGCTGTGCCGTCTCCGGCCACAAACCATCTGAATCCGATCAGCATTCAGTTGAACTCGAAGCACATCATCTGTTCGATGCCAGCTCACGCCCCGATTTGGCAGCCTATGAAGAAAACCTTATCGCCATCAGCAGCAGTATTCATCGAAACTTCCACAAGTAGATGGGAGCCAAGCCTTGCGAGCCAAAAGACTTTGTTGACTATCTCTTGGGCAATGAGATGAGCCATTTTGATGGGTCACCTAGTGTCAAAAGGAGGAAGGAGCAGAAGCTCCAAAAGCTAATGAATCGGCTTGAGCTGCTACAGGCCAGATTTGAAGGAAATCACTTACTGTACTAACGGTTGAATCGAGTCGCGCCACGAAGCGGCGTCGGCTTGAATATATTGTTAGCCCGAAATCAAGGCTGCGATCACCACTTTACGATGCCAAGAGTTACCTTGATGCTACCAACAAGTGTTGAGCCTCCATAATCTTTTGCAAGGCGCATCAATGAGTCATGAAAACCTAAGTTTGGGAACTCCGACTCGACTTCTGCTATCGCAGCTCTGCTAATACCCTTACGGAGCATTCCTTTAGAAGCATCGATCCAGTCAGCCTTACGGCAGGCCTCAATGATTGCTCTATGTGGACCCGTGTAGGGAAAAATCTTGTGGTGCCAATGAATGGCGGCGCGAAGCAAATCAGGATCCAAACCAAGCCCCAACTTCTGATTGTCGGAAACTGCTACAGCCTCGGATGGCTCTAGATAGGCTAATTCGTGATCCGTCCAAAGACCGATGTCGTGATAGACAAACGCAGCTTCGACAAGCCTCTCGTGTTCTTTGGCATTGCCTAGAAAATGCATTGCATAAGTGATGGTGCGATACACATGGTTGCGATAGCCGGGAAAATCTCTGCCAATCAACACCTCGTATCGGGCGAATAGATCTTCGACGAAAGGTCTTTCTGTTTTGATCATGATTTCTGGCATGAACAATGGCTCCTTGGTTGATGTAGTTGCTGTCGAGTGTACCGAAGTGAAAGGGGCTAACGCTGCCCCTGAGTGGCAGGCAGGGAGCCTGGGGTGGCGCAGTAGAGGGTTGATGGAGGCCTGTCCACTCGAGGGGCTTGTTCGGAGGGAGCATGGTCAATAAATTAGGCTGTCTTAAATGCGTTGAGGTGCTTTCAGTCCATTCTTTATTTCATACCCGCGAAGCATAATTATGCTAGAACAATAAAGACCTTCTGTTATTATCTTATTTTATCAACTTGGTTCTCTATGTCTGCCAAGGGTAGACAAGCCGCATAAATTCAGGCAATGAGCAATCTCATTATTCGCTGAAGATATCGATAATTCAAGCAAGTGATTACTCTTGTTGCAGGATCCTGCAGCACTGGTCATAATTCTGGAGAGTCCCATCCTCCTATGCCGCTCCAACGTTTTCGGCAGGCCTTGACCATTGGCGCCACCCTGGTCCTAGCCGCCACGCCTGCCGCTTCCTTGGCCTGCTCCCGGGTGACCTGGACCGGCCCAAATCAGCAGGTGATCACAGGACGGTCGATGGATTGGCCCTACGGCTTCAACTCCCACTTCCATGTGATCCCCCGCGGCGAGGCAATCGAGGGTGCCGGCGGCATCAACAGCCTGCGCTTCAACAGCCGCTATGGTGCCGTGCTGGTGAGTGGCAGCACTGAGCCCGGCGGAGCCGTGGATGCGGTGTTCGATGGCATGAACGAGAAAGGACTGGCCGCCAACCTTCTTTACTTGGCCGAGAACGACTTCGGTCTCGCTACTGCTGGGGCAAAACGCCCTCGCCTCTCCTTTGCTGCCTGGACCCTCTATCTGCTCAGCCAATACGCCACAGTGAAGGAGCTAGTGGTGGCTGTGCAACAGGACCGCATCCAGATCGTTCCAGTGCCCTTCGGGCCCGGTGGAAAGGCAAAGGCCACAGTCCATATGGCGGTATCGGATGCTAGCGGTGATTCGGCGGTGATCGAATACCTCAGTGGCAAACCGGTGATTCACCATGGCCGACAGTATCAGGTGATGACGAACAGCCCGGTGTACAGCGAGCAGTTGAAGCTTAATGCCTTCTGGGCTACCAAGGATCGTACTCACGACCTTCCTGGCTCGATCCAGTCACCCGACCGCTTTGTGCGGGGTATGTACTACAACGAGCAGTTGCCGCCCACCACCGATCCACGCCAAGCCCTGGCCGGCGTAATGAGCGTGATGCGCAACATCTCCGTTCCCTGGGGCACCCCCGATCCCGAGCACCCCAACATATCTCCCACTTGGTGGCGCACCCTGCTCGATCAGAAGAACGGCGTTTATTACTTCGATTCAGCCCTCTCCCCACAGATGGTCTGGCTGAATCTGCGCCAAATCGATTTCAGCCCCGGCAGCGGTGTCCGCGCCATCGCTATCGAGAGCAATCCATCCCTTCAGGGCAATCTCAACGCCCAGCTCAAAGTTGCACCCCCGATCTCTTTCCTGGCTCCAAAACCCTAAGCCAGCGGCCCTAAGTTCAACTCACTTCTAACGGCTACTTCTCTCCACGCACCAGTTCCACTGACCATCCTTCGAACGCTTGCCATCACCTGGCCGCAAGAAATGCTCAGCGAAGAAGAAAAGCTTACGGCGGCGGCTCAGGTGGATTGTGGTGTTAGCTGACCAGTGCCTTTACCTGGGGCGCTGGCGCACCTCGAAGCAGGCCATCCACACTTAAATCCTCATCGATATCTGGCCAGTGGATTCCGTAGCCAGCCCCAGCAATCTCCCAGTTGTCACGCTCCTGGGAAGTTGCATGAAGAAGCCGTGGGAACCAAGCCAACGGCACCGAGATAGATCGTCCATCCGCCAAGTCGACGATCAGCCTGTCCTCAGTCAAGGCAACGTCAGTGACCTGCTCACCAGGGTTAGCCATGAAACTCCTCCCATGCCTTCAACAGGCTAGCTCTGTTCAAGCTGACCAGTCGTTCAATCTCTCGCTGCTCCCTGTCGCCAAAGCCAAGGCTCGATGCCAGTGCAACGGGAAAAAGCCAGACTTTGCATGACGCCTTATCTCTGTCAACATGAACATGGGGTGGCTCGTTTGGCTCGTGACTATAGAAGTAGATCCGGTAAGGTCCACTTCTGAGGATTGTGGGCATCCGAAATCGCTACCATCACCATGAGGATACCGACCACGGCCTTCCTGTGCAGCTAACGGCTGCCCCTGAGTGGCAGGCAAGGACTAATTGCGAAACGGAAAAAGGGTGGTGGTCTGTCCACTCCAGGGGCTTGTTATCCGTTCCTTTATGCCGTGACACTTCTCTGGAGTGCTTCTTGCGCGAGCGTATTGAGACTCTTTCCCTGCACCTCCGCAGTCATCGCCAATTTCTCGTGTAGTTCAGGCGGAATCCGAAGATTGAATCTGCCAGAAAATTGTCTGCGGGGCTCGATTCCTTGCTCCTTGCAGACCTGAAGAAAGACATCCAATGACTTTTTGAACTCTCGGCGAAGCTCATCCGGACTGGATCCATAGAAGTCCGCTCCACCAGAAAGGCCAAGAATTTCCCCGCGAAACTGATTCGTTTCTTCGTCGTACACAATTCTAGCGTGGTAAGCATCCACATTCATCAGGTTCATGGTGTCACTCCGTGTTCTTCAAACCATTTGCGGATTGAAGCAACAGCACCCTTGTCTGTATCAGGCGATGGGTGGGGTCTGTGAAAGACCCTGACTTCGCCAAACAGAACGACCGCGACTCGGCTGCCCGCCCGCTCACTGACATCCCCACCAAGCTCCTGAAACAGGGCTTCAATGTCCCTCCACGGCAAGCTGCCGCTTACGGGTCGGGAGAAGATCAGCTCAAGGGTGCGCTGGTGCTTCCGCTTCATCCATGCATGGTACTACCAATCGGTACCAGGTGCGACTTGCGGTCAACGGCTTGCTGGATACGGATAACGCTGCCCCTGAGTGGCAGGCAGGGAGTTTGTGGAGGTAGAACAGAGTGCTGCGGAGGCCTGTCCACTCAAGGGGCTTGTTCGGAGTCCGCTCGTGCCAAATGAACAACCTAGAAAACTCCGCCTTGGATTCCATGCCCAACCGATGTTCGCCGAGCAAGCTCACGCCGCAACTCAACATTCTTGAATATGCCGGCTCCATTCAGACCGTTGATTCTCTCAATATGAGCCTCAAGGGGGGAAAGATTAGAGTTTAGGTGAGCATAGTACATATGCGATGTTCCTCGTTCACACACAAACTCAACAAGGCTGATCCCAAATTTAGCCAATAAGCCTGCCATATACTCGGCTGAACGTAGATCTTGAGCGCTCGGAAGATTAGCCCTATAGCGAGAAGGGTTTGGATTTGGGTGGTTGTGCAAGATGGCGAGAGCGTCTGGCTTATGGAGACGGATGGCATTATCGAGGTAGCCTCCTCTTAGATGAGGAGAGACTGATTTTCCGTCACTCCCTTTATTCCACCACAGATATTCAGCGTGAGACTCACGGATAAAGACAATTACTATCCACTCATGCTTTTTATACTTGAGGAGTCCAGCTACTGCTGATGGCATTTCTGAATATGAAAGATCACATCTGACAAACTGTCCGGATCCTTTCATGGCTTTTTTCTCTGCTGGATCCGCAGGCCTTTGCGTTCCCGAGAATGCATAGGCTGTAAGCAATCTTTCCCACTGCCTTCTGCGGGCCAGCTCTTGAACCTCTTCGGGGCCTAGGGGATGCCTGTGCCTCAGAATATCGCTTATCCAGCCAATACCAAATAACGCAAAAACTAAAAAGAAGAATAGAAGTAGCCCCATATAGACCTAATAGGGGTTGCGGCTCTGGGAATCAGAGTACGATAGTCTGTTTGCAAGAGGGGGGCATGAGGCACTCCGAACGCTGCCCCTGAGTGGCAGGCAGGGAGCCTGGGGTGGCGCAGTAGAGGGTTGATGGAGGCCTGTCCACTCGAGGGGCTTGTTAGGAGGGAGCATGGTCAATAAATTAGGCTGTCTTAAATGCGTTGAGGTGCTTTCAGTCCATTCTTTATTTCATACCCGCGAAGCATAATTATGCTAGAACAATAAAGGCCTTCTGTTATTATCTTATTTTATCAACTTGGTTCTCTATGTCTGCCAAGGGTAGACAAGCCGCATAAATTCAGGCAATGAGCAATCTCATTATTGGCTGAAGATATCGATAATTCAAGCAAGTGATTACTCTTGTTGCCAGATCCTGCAGCACTGGTCATAATTCTGGAGAGTGCTTTCCTCCTATGCCGCTCCAACGTTTTCGGCAGGCCTTGACCATTGGCGCCACCCTGGTCCTAGCCGCCACGCCTGCCGCTTCCTTGGCCTGCTCCCGGGTGACCTGGACCGGCCCAAATCAGCAGGTGATCACAGGACGGTCGATGGATTGGCCCTACGGCTTCAACTCCCACTTCCATGTGATCCCCCGCGGCGAGGCAATCGAGGGTGCCGGCGGCATCAACAGCCTGCGCTTCAACAGCCGCTATGGTGCCGTGCTGGTGAGTGGCAGCACTGAGCCCGGCGGAGCCGTGGATGCGGTGTTCGATGGCATGAACGAGAAAGGACTGGCCGCCAACCTTCTTTACTTGGCCGAGAACGACTTCGGTCTCGCTACTGCTGGGGCAAAACGCCCTCGCCTCTCCTTTGCTGCCTGGACCCTCTATCTGCTCAGCCAATACGCCACAGTGAAGGAGCTAGTGGTGGCTGTGCAACAGGACCGCATCCAGATCGTTCCAGTGCCCTTCGGGCCCGGTGGAAAGGCAAAGGCCACAGTCCATATGGCGGTATCGGATGCTAGCGGTGATTCGGCGGTGATCGAATACCTCAGTGGCAAACCGGTGATTCACCATGGCCGACAGTATCAGGTGATGACGAACAGCCCGGTGTACAGCGAGCAGTTGAAGCTTAATGCCTTCTGGGCTACCAAGGATCGTACTCACGACCTTCCTGGCTCGATCCAGTCACCCGACCGCTTTGTGCGGGGTATGTACTACAACGAGCAGTTGCCGCCCACCACCGATCCACGCCAAGCCCTGGCCGGCGTAATGAGCGTGATGCGCAACATCTCCGTTCCCTGGGGCACCCCCGATCCCGAGCACCCCAACATATCTCCCACTTGGTGGCGCACCCTGCTCGATCAGAAGAACGGCGTTTATTACTTCGATTCAGCCCTCTCCCCACAGATGGTCTGGCTGAATCTGCGCCAAATCGATTTCAGCCCCGGCAGCGGTGTCCGCGCCATCGCTATCGAGAGCAATCCATCCCTTCAGGGCAATCTCAACGCCCAGCTCAAAGTTGCACCCCCGATCTCTTTCCTGGCTCCAAAACCCTAAGCCAGCGGCCCTAAGTTCAACTCACTTCTAACGGCTACTTCTCTCCACGCACCAGTTCCACTGACCATCCTTCGAACGCTGCCCCTGAGTGGCAGGCCAAGAGTGTAGATCGTGAACATGGACCTTATGGAGGCCTGTCCACTCAAGGGGCTTGTTAGCCATCTTACTATGCCTAGATCCCAAATCTTTCAGCCTTGGCGGCTTTAAGTGATTCAACATACTTTCGTCCAAAAGAATTTCTTTGCATACGCTCATCGTCGCGGTGTACGGTAAAAAAGCGACCCGTACTAGGCTCAAGCTTGAGATAGCCCATCCAATATTCATCAATCCATCTTACATATGGCTCGTAGTCTTGCAGAAATACGCATCCGAGTGTCCTTCCCTCGTGTAAATGGCAGACCAGGTCAAAAGGCTTGCAGGATGGATTGCCATCCAAGATCAAAAGGCTCTTTCCTGCCTCCGTGGTGAAGCGCTGGAGTTTGTCCATATACTCTTCTTGCTCAAACTTATCGAAGTCATCAGGCTTTACTTCCACGAAATACTCATCATTATTCGGCAGACGTATCTCGAAGTCAGGAAGGTAATGGCCTCCAGTCTCTAATTCATATCCTTGGTTTTCATATGTCCACTCCCAGTTCAAGTTCGTGAAGAATACAGCCCACCTTGCCTCGGTCCTGGACCGGAAGGTGGTGCCGTTGTACTTCGTGGGCAATGGTTTCATTTAGGCTTACTAGAATGGCTAACGCCCGCCTTGTGCCTCCGAGCGCCAGCCGCTGGCGCGAGGTAGGGCACCAAGGCGTGGTTAGCCCTTAATTCCAATAATAACCACGTGGTCCTCGGGGAACTGATCGCGCTCAAGCAGGATACATCTGCATCCGGCAGCCTTCATTATTCGCAGATACTCGTCCTCGTCCAGTGAACTGTGGTAAAAAGTCTCGCCCTGCATGGTGCCCATGATGACTCCGTCAGTGGCACCGACCGTAATCAGAATAACGCCCTTATCCGCAAGGGAACCGCAGAGGCTTCTCGTTACTTTCCTCTGCATGCGATACGGGATATGGATTAGACTGTCCCAAGCGATGATTATGTCAAATGCTTCAGATGACTCCCATGTGCAAACATCGCCCAGCACGAAATTGACGCCTCGATGATTGTCCCTTGCGATCTTCAGCATATTCTGTGAAACGTCTATTCCCGTGACGTCAAACCCCGCGTTTACGAGAGCCGTGACGATTCTTCCCCCTGTTCCGCAACCGACATCCAAGGCTTTCTGGCGTTTTGCGCATAGGCCAATGGCGCGCTCAATATACGGTAGCCCTCGGATAGACGTCTGCAACTCGCCGCTCCACCAAGAAGCGATTTTGTCATAGGCTTTGCCGATCTCTACTGGTTTCATAATCTTCTCCTATGGCTAACGCTCGCCATCACCTGGCCGCAGAGAATCGGTGGGGGAGACGAGAATCGCTGGCGGCGGCTCAGGTGCATGGCAGTGTTAGACAGTATTTTAAGCCAATACGACATGGTTGACAACCATGAAGCTGCAACAAGCTATGGCAGCATTTGAAGAATATCTCTAATAAATATGGCCTCAACTATCCCCGCATTTGTACTGTAGTCCCTCAGATCATCCTTCGTTTCGGGATTAATTGGATACTCTGTTCTGAAAGCAGAAATTGTTCCAAAGATCTGTGCCGGTCCCTTTGGGTTCATCGGATTTATCCAAACAGCAGGGCCACCTGAAAAGCCTCTGTTTGCATGGCCATCAAGATAAGTGATGACTATGCCTTCTTTTTCAGAGTGCATTCCTGATATTAAGCCTGCCTTGATGAGTGGGAGAGGAAAGCGTCGATTTATGTCCGATCCTCCCGTGGTCACCATATAAGGAAAGCCTAAGAAGTAGGCCCAGCTACCGAGGATCATCTTATCTGTAGTGTAAGCCACTGGAAGCCGTGGAGATAGATCAAATGTAAGCCGAAATACGATAGTATCGCCATCTCCCGTCCAGTTTCGGATCACATCTACAGGAACCGTCTTCCAGCTATTGTCATGATATATTGTAATTGCATCTAGCTCTTTTTCTCCTTCGAATACGTGCGATGCGGAAACTAGATATTGCTGGCCTCCTTTTTCGATTGTGTAAGCACTACCGGTTTTGTTGTTGTGCTGAACTCGGAAGACCCTGTGAAGAACGTTTGAAGTGATCATTGGAGTTTTTTGATTCTAGCCTATTGGCCATGCGTTGCTGTCTAACGCTGGCCATCACCTGCCCGCAAAGAGCTGCAGCGTCCGTGTCTCCGTGGGCTCACTAAAATAATTGAGGCGGATCAGGTGTATGGCAGGGTTGGGAAGTGCTCTTGGCCCTTAGCGGGAACCTTGCCGGATGCCGTATCGACTCGACAGACAAGTCAACATCTAGATCAGGCCAATAAAGATGGTCCGAGGTCGGACGCAGTACGTTAAGGATCTGATGAATAGTTGCCGCTTTAAACCAGGGAAACTCTGAATAGGGAAGCGCTAGCTCTTCATCATCGATAAGCATCCAAACACAATGTCCCGAGACGTTCGTAACCTCAGCCGCCAAAGTGGTTGTTCCAGGCATCGATGATCTCCTGTTGACGTGTCTCGACCAGGCGCTCTGCTTCTTTGATCCTCTGTGAGCTTAGCCCGATATTGCGCGCGAGTTCAACGGTTGGGCTGAGCCAGAACTTCGCCTCACCATCAGGATGACTCACATGGACGTGAGGACGGCTCTCCTCCCGTGAGAAGAAGAAGAAGAATCGAAATTCGCCATCCCTGAAGACGGTTGGTGACAAATTAAATATGGAACGCCTGTCTCAGAATAGCCGCGCCTGCAATGGCTGTTCACATCTTTCCAACGCCAAGATCAGAAGCGGCGAAGCCGTCTGCTGCATCTTGATGTTGGGCGGCGAATCAGGGTCTTTGGCAGTGCTCCTTGGATCATCCCGGGTACTGGAGATTCTAACGGTTTGCAGATATAAGAAGTTGGAGATTCTGGAGACTAAAACTGACTACCAGCACTGAGCTTGATACAAAGCTCAAGGCTTCATTTAAGCACTGAACTTCCAATTTCCTGTGGCTGCTGTTAGCGTCTGTAGTTTTTTCGGTTCGGCTATGCAATGTGTTTTTATCCATTATCAAAAGGCGCTGTGTCTATATGTTTTGATGTATTGATGATTAACTCTCTAAACTTATCTGTTTCAATCATGTGATACATTAACATCAACGACGGTTTTATTCTTAAAACTGGGTCGTGGCCATTTAG
The DNA here is from genome assembly GCF_024345755.1 of Cyanobium sp. L1E-Cus. Lineage (NCBI taxonomy): Bacteria > Bacillati > Cyanobacteriota > Cyanophyceae > Synechococcales > Prochlorococcaceae > Cyanobium > Cyanobium sp. L1E-Cus. Next base: position 240,690 of record NZ_JAGQBS010000002.1, read on the forward strand.
GTATAGGCCAGAAGCGACATTTATTTTTGCCTGCCAACCTTGACCCAAAAGCCCTTTTTGCTTCAGATATATAATTGTTTTCGAATGTGTATATGAGTTAGTCCTCTCTAAGGGGTCATAAAACACTTGCGAATAGCTGTCAAAGTCAGGAAATACGTTCAGAAGTCTTTCTTTGAGAAAGTCAACTCCTTTGCTGTTAGCTATTTCATTGTGTAGATTCAACTCCTCAATTGGCTGATTTAAAGTGGCTTTCTTCCAAACGTTTCTATCCAAGATAGTGATGCCGTCTTTAAAATGTAAAGCAAAAAGAGCTCCATTGCAAGTTGCCTCTGGAGCAATTAAATCCTGGTCAGAAAAGTCAATTCTCTTTCCTGGAGTTACTTTACTTGTCTGCTGATAAGCTTTGCCGTCTATTTTGACTAAATCATATCTGTAAAATCTATTTTTTCCGTAAACGGCACTTTTTTCGGAAATGTTGTAAGGCTGATTATTCCCAATTCCAATGTAAATTGGAACTATGCTGTCATCTTCAAAGACCAAAAATTCAGTATGGATTTTTTCTAGGTCTTCAAGTGCCATAAGGTTTCCTAGCTCTTTAAGGTCGTCCTTTGACCAATTGCCGTTAACCAAATATTCTTGGATAAAGTCTTTAAGCTCCTCGTTTTTAGAGTCTTCTAGCAATGAAGTCTTTTCATAAAACTCTATGTCAATTCGGGATACTGGCTTTTTCCCATCTTTCGTCACTTCCTGTAAATGCTCGGGAATTTTGTTTATTTTGTTGCTAATATCAATCCTAATTGGCGTTTTAACAACATCATTTTCGTTGAAAGAATAAACAGCAAAAGTTGTATTGTTGAACCTCTGCTTCTCCGCCTTTGTCTCATCTTCTAATAGTTGAAATGTTGGGTAGATTTCAAATTCTGTGTTAAACCTCTTGAATAAAAAGTCTGCGTTTGACTTTTGTGAAATCGTCTCAAGACCAGAGCATCTGTAGACATAATCTTCTAATGACTGTTGGAATTCTTTTGAAAAAAGCTCATCCTTTTTCTCCTGCCAAATGGCAACGTCTTTCAGTGTCTGCTCAAAGTCGATATTCATTCTGTTTGTACCTGTTGCTTATCGTATGAGTGCAGTGTTAATATTACTTGTCAACATAGTAATAAAAGCACCTTCTGCGATTGTGCGCCCTATGCATCTTTGATATTTGTAACGTTTAGTCGTCTTCCAGCCACAGCCAAGCGCTCCGAAACGATTGACCCCTCCGCCCAACGCTCAAGATCAGAAGCGGGCCAACACCTCGGCGATGTCGCCTCCTTCCGCTCCCGGCTTCTGCATCTTGATGTTAGGTGCTCTCCAGATGGTCAGGACTTACACTGTCTTCCGCCGGGGAAAGAATAGAAGAAATAGCATCCCTTCCAATGTAGTCCGCAAGTGATGTGCTGGAATCAGGGAGACACCGTGGATCAAGTCGTGCAATTGCCTGACCTACGACCACTTCCCAAGGCTTGTTAGAGCCAGAGGTTATCGGACAAATAAGATTGCGAATTGCCTTGATCTTTGAATGCCTCATCCTGTCTGATGAAGCGATAAGTGAGCTAAGCATGTCGATATCCTTGTGATTCTGGTTCTCGGCAATCCATTCGGTTGCGCGTTGGCAAAATATTACCCATGTAGAGCCAAGAAGATCTAAACACTCATCACTCAGGAGGCAGTTTTCTATTGCATAGCAGTTTAAGCGATACCTTTGCAGTGCACCAACAGGTGTAAGTCCATCAAGGATCCCATCCCCATCACGTACAGAATAGCCAATGGGTTTGTCGTATAGTGCGCCCAGCAAGCTAGAGCACAACTGCTCTAGGCTACCTTGATGGTCTACACTTTCTGCCAATACTGGGAACAGCCTTATCCGCCCTCCAGCAGATCTAGCAGCTTGCTGCCAAACTCTCTCATCGTCTTCACCTTCTAGAATCAGCATCGCATCACCGCTAAGACAAAGCGAAAGCGGATGCCCGAAGAAAGGAGCAACCTTCCTGAGCTGATCAGAAACTCTTGCAAAGCTTATACTGTTAACCCCAAACTGCTTTACTCCGATCGATACAAGGTCGGCTGATGCGAGTGCGCATACAAGGGAAGTACTATGCGTTGCAAGACAGATCGCAGTGTTTTCTCGCCGACTGTCGCTCAAGGAGCAAACCTCCTCGATAATCATCTGAGCAAGTCGTGCCTGTAGATCGGGATGCAAATGTACATCGGGTTCATCGAGTAGCAGAAGGTTAAACCTATTTTCATCAGTTGTTTCAAAGAAGTAGAGGATCTCTGCGGCGAGTGAGACTGCCTCTGACTCTCCACTACTAATCTCATCAGGTGGGATCTGCTGACCGGATAACGTCTTGAATACAAAGCTGGCTCCTTCTAGATCTAGGCTGATGTTGCTGAGTAGGCGATTAATCTTTTCAAGTCGATCAGTCTTGAAATTCCGATCAGGATCGTTTCGTAGTTCCGGAGTGTTTTGTAGCCTCCGAAGATAAGCTAGCTCGACATCCCGCAAGAAATATGCAGAGGCGGCCTTGAAGTTCTCAGCTTGATTCTTCCTCCGTACGTTTCGGAGCCATTGTGGATCTCTTTCTAAGTTCGTTTCAGTATTGCCATCTTTCCGGAAGACACCTGCTCTCTCGGGGCTTACATATCGTAAATTAAATTCGGCATTTCTCTCGAGCTCGGCATCAATACTGCGCAGAAGTCTGCTCTTCCCTGCGCCATTGCGTCCTAATATTATGTTGACGCTCGTAAGTGAATCAAGTTTTATTTCACCAGCCTCGATAAGTGTCCTGACTGGCATTGTTAAGAGCTACATGCTTTGTTGAGCTTAGAGCACTGACTGATGCACCTAACTCTTTATTGGACGGTTCCGTGAACCGAGGCGTGCAAGCTGTGCCTTTCCGATAACCAAAGACACCTCGGGTCGTCAATTCCCTGAGACTTTTTACCCTGCATAGGGTCTTTCAGAACATCCACCCAAGATAGCCGTGGTTCACGGGTCCGAGAACCAACGGTTCAGATGGTTACAGAACGTCCGCGGGGCTGCGTACACCGTGAGGGCCTCTATTAAGGACGTGGGTATAGATCATGGTGGTACTGACGTCCTTGTGGCCCAGCAGCTCCTGAATCGTTCGTATGTCCTGGCCCCTCTCCAGTAGGTGCGTGGCAAAAGAGTGGCGGAAGGTGTGACAGCTGGCCGCCTTGGTCACACCGGCTTCAAGTAGTGCCCGCTTCACAGCCTTCTGTACCACGCTCGGATCGATGTGGTGTCGCCCCTGAGCACCAGAATCTTTGTCGCACCATCGCTTTTGCTGGGGAAACACCCACTGCCACGCCCATTCACGTTCCGCATTCGGATACTTGCGGGCCAAGGCATAGGGCATCAACACGCGGCCCCAACCCGCCGCCAAATCGCTTCGGTGCAGCTGACGCACTTGCTCCAGATGCTCCTGCAGCCCAGGCACCAAGCTCTGGGGCACCATCGTCATCCGATCTTTGCCGCCTTTTCCATCGCGCACGACGAGCTCCCGCCGCTGGAAATCCAGATCCTTCACCCGCAGCCTCAGTGCCTCCATTAGCCGGAGACCACTGCCGTACAACAACCCAACCACTAGCGCAGGCTCACCCTCCAGCCGTTCCCGTACCGCCCTCACCTCGCCTTCACTGAGCACCACCGGCACCCGCTGACGCGTCCGGGCACGCACCACCCCATCGAGCTCCAGCTCGCGCTCCAACAGATCTCGGTAGAGAAAAAGCAATGCCGCCAGTGCCTGGTTCTGAGTGGAGGCACTCACCTGCTCCTCCACAGCTAGGTGGCTCAGAAAGGCATTCACCTCGTGGCTCCCCATCTCTCGGGGGTGGCGTAGGTGATGAAAGCGCAGAAACCGCCGCAGCCACTGCTCATAGGTCTTCACCGTGCGGCGCGCGTAGTGGCGTGTCTGAAGTAATTCCCGATAGCGCTGTATCAGTCCAGGAGGTTTGACTACAGGGGCCATGGTTGTTGGTAGTGGGTTCTCTACAGAGTTCCCCTACGCGACCATCAAGCGGCTCGCTACCTTCCCCATCAACTTGCACCCTGCTGCTAATGGGGGGATTCCCAGTAAGCCCGGGCCGGTTTTATGGGGTACAACAGGTCAATAGCCAGGCAGGATCAATGCCCTCCTACTGGTGGGTGAACCACAAACAGACCTACCGGCACGAAATCGACGGCGGCTACATCTGGTCGCCGAAGGCCAATGCCAACGGCGCCCGCAATGTGAGCTACGACAACCTCACCCGCTGCCAGCGGGGGGATGTGGTGTTTAGCTATGCCAATGGGCGGATCAGCCAGTTGGGCCTGGTGGAAACGGCGGCGGTCACGGCCACTAAGCCCCCAGAGTTCGGCTCAGCAGGGGAGAACTGGAGCCAGGAGGGCTGGCTGGTGCGGGTGAACTGGCAGCCGCTGCGCCAGGCCCTGGTGCCGCAGACGTTCTTTGAGCTGCTGCAGCCGCTACTGCCAGAACGCCACAGCCCTATCAGCACCAGCACAGGTCGGGGCAACCAAGGGGTGTACCTGGCGGGGCTGAGCGAAACCCTGGGATTGATGCTGCTGAAGCTGATCGAAGATCACGCCGATCCGGCGGTGCGAGTGCACCTGGTGGTGTTGGCGGAAGAGGGCGCCTACACCGAGGCCCTGCTCGATGACATGCAGCAGCTGCGGGAGGTGCCCAGCAGCACCGAGCGCGATGCGCTCACCAAGGCGCGGCTGGGGCAGGGGTTATTTCGCCATCGGGTGTCTGAACTGGAGCCGGCCTGCCGGGTCACGGGCCTGGCGCGGCAGCAGTTCCTGGTGGCGAGCCACATCAAACCCTGGCGATCCTGCGACAACAGCGAACGGCTGAGCGGAGCCAATGGCCTGCTGCTCTCCCCTCATGTGGACAAGCTGTTTGATCGCCATTGGATCAGCTTCGATTCAGGCGGCGAGCTGATCTGGCAGCACGAGGCAGCAGGGGAGGCCTTGCGCTGCTGGGGCATCGAAGGCGCGAATCTGATCCGGCCGTTCAGCCGGGAGCAGGAGATGTTTTTGAGTGCCCATCGGGATGCCTTGAGGCACTAAGTGTAATTAGGGCGCTGGTGCCAACATCGCCCGCGACTGCGCCACCGCCGAGTGCCTTGGCCTCAACCTTGTCTACGAATATCCCTTCGACTAACACCTCCTGGGCTAGCTAAACAAGCCATTCTTCGCAACAGCTTTGCGACAGGCAAGCGACAGCTCAATAGGCTGAATTCAGCTGCTTCCGATACGAGTGAAAATGCAGAATTGGGCGCTCAGCAGCTGGATGTTTCTCAAGCGGACGCCAACACTGGTGTTTGCCATGGCGGTGCTTGGACTCGGGCTCACCACCGCCAGTGGCGTCATGGTGAGGGGCATCCGCAACGCCAACGACACGATCACAGTTACTGGAGCCAGCACCGAGCGAATTACATCCGACTACGTCGACTGGTCGGTGAAGGTCTCCCAGAGCGGGGCCAGCCAGCAAGCTTCATACCAAGGGCTTCAGCCTGCAGTAGAGCAAACCGTGGCCTTCCTCAAGGCCCAGGGCATCGAGGCCGATGAGATGGAGCTCGACTCGGTCAAATCGGAAAAGCAGGAGGTGCGCGATCCCCGCACCGGGGAGCTGCGCTCCACCACCTGGACCACCACCCAAGCAGTGCTGATCGGCAGCTGGAATGTCGCCAAGATCTATAAGATTTCTGGTCAGATTGGAGAGTTGATCGGCAAGGGCGTGCCTCTATAGCGGGTCGACATGCTGGCGAAGGCCACCAAGGACGCCCGGGCTCGGGCGCGGGCCATAGCCTCGGAGGCCGGCGCCGGCATCGGAGCGATCACAAACGCCGACACCGGCTCGTTCCAGATCACCTCCCCCAACTCAACGGAGACCAGTGACAGCGGCTCCTACGACACCCGCACAATCGAGAAGGACATCACCGCAGTGATGGCCGTGACCTTCAGGGTTGAGTGAATGTGCCTGCAGCGCCGCGGCAGCAGTGTGCTGATACCTAAGGTCTCAGGGGCCTTTCGGGGTCGCCTCAAATCCTCCTTGCCCTGCGGCAGCTTCATTGACTCCACCTGTTTCCCTGCCGTCCCTCGCCACCGCGCAGGCCGCCACGCCAGCAGCCACCTATCCCAGCAAAGCTGAGCTGCTTGCCTGCCTCCCTTCTGAGTTAACCCAGATAAACCCGTTTAAAGCCTGGGGAAGTCTGGCCATGTCCCTTGGCCTGTCTGTTTTGGCCTATGGCCTGGGAACCCTGATCCCCCTGCAGCTCAGCGCTGCGCCCCTCTGGCTGCTCTACGCCGTGGTCACTGGAACAGTGGCGGGAGGTTGCTGGGTAATTGCCCATGAGTGCGGTCACCGTGCCTTCCATCCCAACCCCCGCGTCGAAGCGGTGGTGGGATTTGTGCTTCACAGCTTGCTGCTTGTGCCCTACTTCAGCTGGCAGCGCAGCCATGCGGTGCACCACGCCAACTGCAACCACCTCGAGGCAGGTGAAACCCATGTGCCGCCTCGCTCCGATTCCAGCTCGGGACGCTTCGTGGCTGGAACAAGACGGCAGCTGGGCCAGGGCCTCTACGGCGTGGCCTCCCTGTTTACCCACCTGGTGCTGGGTTGGCCCCTTTATCTGATGTTTGGTGTTGCCGGCGGCGAAGAGTACGGCAGCCCCACCTCCCATTTCACTACGGCTGCACCCTTCCGCAACGGTGGGCGCCAGCTATTTCCCGACTCCTGCCGTCGCCTGATGGTGATCTCAAACCTCGGCCTACTGGCGATGGTGGCGGCACTGGTGTGGGCCTCCATCCACACCTCCCCGGCGAGAGTGCTGCTGGTGTACGGCCTGCCCTATCTGGTGGTCAACGCTTGGTTGGTTGGCTACACCTGGCTGCAGCACACCGATACCGATATTCCCCACTTCTCCACCAGCGACTGGAATTGGGCGAAAGGTGCTCTACAGACGGTGGATCGTCCTTATGGCCCCCTGCTCAACCTGCTGCATCACGGCATCGGCTCAACCCATGTGTGCCATCACATCAACCCGAAAATCCCTCACTACAACGCCTGGCGGGCCAACGCCTTACTCAAGCAGCGTTTTCCCGAGCTAGTTCGCTACGACCCCACTCCTATCCATCGCGCCTTATGGCGGGTTGCAACTCAATGCACAGTTGTTAGTCAAACTGGAGTGAATGGTGGCTTCTATTACAGTTCGAGGCCAGCCAGCTAGATCTAGCTAAATCTAGCTAGATCTAGCCAACTGCCCATAAAAAAAGCCCGGAGCAAGAACTTCGGGCTTTTATTTTAGGGATTGAAATTACTGGTAAAAACCAGAGACTATGAGCTCTGGCAATCAGCCCAGGCCCAGTTGAGCAGCGATGCTTTGGCCGGTGAGCAGCTCGGTGCCAAGACCAATCACAAAGCCCATCATGGCCAAGCGGCCATTCCAGGTCTCAGCAAAAGCAACAAATCCGAAGCGAGCGGTGGATTCGGTCATGAGTGTTGAGGAATGTTTCAACAACTATAACTGGTTGTAAAGACGTCGGCCAGCCCAGATGTTGAAAGCAAGAGAGGAGCTGCTGGTCCTGTTGCGTCGTGGCGCCAGGGGGGACGCCCAACGCCAGGGGCCGCGGGTGCGGGAGTTGATTCTCGAGCTCGAGCGCACCTCTCCAATAGATCTCGCCGCCCCTGGTGCCCTCGAACTGCTGGAGGGGGTATGGGAGTTGCGCTGGAGCAGCAGCAGCCAGCCCTACCTCCAGGCTGTGCCATGGCTGGAGAACCTGCAGATACTGGCTCCATCGCGGGGGCGCGCCCTGAATCTGTTGAGGCCGCCAGGGCAGCTGGCCGGCCTGGGTGGCATAGCTGTAGAGGCGAGCATCCAGCTCGAATCAAGCCCTGGCGATATCAGCTCAACTCCACAGCAGCGGGTGCAGGTTCGCTTCCAGCGCGGTGGCTGGCGCGGTCCCCTGCTGGGCACCACACGCTTGCAGCTGCAACGGGAGGTGCAGCAAAGCTTTCCAGCCTGGCTCGACATCACCGTGCTCACCGAGGAGCTGAGGCTGTGCCGTGGCAACGCCGGCACCATCTTTGCCCTGCTGCGTCGCCCCGATCTAGCCGTTGCAGACTTTTTCGACAATCAATAAAAACGGTGCAAGACACCCCAAGCATGAGCAGCTCCCTGGTGCTGGCTGCAGACAATCCCCCTGCCCTGGCAATGTTTTACGCCGATTTGCTGGCGGTAGAGCCCCTGCAGGGGCTTGGTGCCAGCCATTGGCGGGTGCCCTGGCCCGCCGGTGGCTTCCTGGAGATCTACGCCCCATCCCAGAGCCGGCCCCAAGCGAAGCAACCAGGCCGGCTAGCAACGTGCCTGCAGCGCAGCGTGCCTGCCGGCAACAACCAGGCAGCTGCCATGGCCCTGCTGCAGGCCTGGCTGGCGAGCGCCATTGGGCTGGGCGCCACGCTTCTGGACGGTCCGCGCCAGGAGGCCTTCGGAGTGGAGGCCTGGCTGCTGGATCCGGAGGCAAACAGGCTGCTGCTGCTGGTGCAAAACCAGGTCAGTTAGGGCGGGCGTAGGGACCAAAGGCAACGGCGCACTCGGCGCCGCAGCGGGCGCCCAGGCCTATTGCTGCGGCTGCGCTCCAACCAGCCGCCAGTCCTGCCATCACCCCGGCTGCAAAGCTGTCGCCGCAGCCATAACTGTCGACCGGCGGGGCCACCAGGGCCTGGGCAGCGAAGCGCCCGCCGGGTTCGCTCCAGCCCCCAGCCGCCCCTTCGGTGGCGATTCGCAGTCGCGGGGGGCGCGATAGGACGCCAGCGGGCACCTGCTCACCCGGGTCGAGGGCGCTGCCGATCAGGGCATCGCAGCTCACCCCGCTGGCCTCCAAGAGCGGCAAGCCAACCCGTGGCGTGGCGCCGAGCAGCCGGGCCCGGCGGCATTGCTGCAGAGCTGCCGCGTCGGCCGCGGTCACAAAGACGCCATCGCAGTAAGCCAGATCAGCCCAGGGGAGTGGATCCCTAGCCAACGGGGCCAGTCGCTCGCCGATCACTGTGATGCTGCGGTCACCGGCCCGATCCACAAAGCTCACCCCCCGGCGGGTTGGGGCATCCCGCCAGGCCACCTCAAGATCAAGACCCAGCTCCGTGAGCCGCTCCGCTGAGCGCTCGCCGGTGGCGTCCCGGCCCAGGGAGGTGAAAAACCGCACCCGCTTGCCGCTGAGACGGGCCAGCTGCACCGCCACCACCGCCCCACCACCGGCGGGTTCCTCCAGAAAGGCGGTGGCCCGGTCGATCGAGCCAGCAACCGGCAGCTGCTCCACTGCCACAAAGCTCACCCACTCCACATGACCCACAACCGCCAGGTTGAGGGCAGCGAGGGCGGAATCCGGGGCCATGGCAAAAGGGCAACCTCACCAGCATGGGCCGGCGTAGCCTTGCACCCACCTATCTATGACTGCCATGCGTGCCGTGCCGCTGCACCTCGAAGCCGGCAGTGATGTGCGCCGCAGCCTGGAGCAGCTGGCCCTAGAGCACAACGCTGGCGGCTTTGTGCTGAGTGTGGTGGGCAACCTCTCCCAAGCCGCCTTTGCCTGCCCTGGCAAAAGCGCACCCACGGTTTTGGCTGGCGAGCTGGAGATCATCACCCTGCAGGGCACGATCAGCCCAGATGGGGTGCACCTGCACCTGAGCTTCTCCGATGCCAGCTGCCAGGTGTGGGGTGGCCACCTCGAGCACGGCACCCTGGTGTTGCGCGGCGCCGACCTGCTGGTGGGCCTGCTCAGCAACGGCACCAGCCCAGCGCCAAGTGCAGCGCCGATTAGATCAGTAAGCAGCGAACCGCGAGTTGAAATCGCCGGCCGGCCGGAATGTCCCTTTTCGCGCCGGGCCCTGCGCATGCTGCGCACCCTGGGCATTGCCTTCGTGGAAATCGAACCCGACGAGACGGGACCGGTGCCCCAGCTCTACATCGATGGCGTCGCCATTGGTGGCTACAACGAGCTGGCCGAACTGCACAGCCGCGGCGAATTAGACGCACTGCGCAGCCTGTGACCCCCGAGTTTGGGGTTGGCACGTTGCAGCTAGCCACCAGTAAGGGCTGTGGCCTGGCCATCGGCGCCTATCCTCACTTCAGCTACGACGCCAGCGGCGGCGGCGGAACCGGTGAGCTCGGCCCCGGCCCAGCTGGCGGCCCGCAAACCGTGAGCTTCGAGCCCGCCAGCCTGTTGATTCCGCCACTCAACTGGCGCACCACCCGGGTGCTGGGCCTGCCCCTGCCCCCGGGCCTGGAGATCGCCATCGCCCCTGAGCAGCTGGCGGGCAGCATCGATTCAGCAACAGGAGCTGTGCAACTGCACTTCCGGGCCCGCTTTCGCTTCCGCATTGCCGGGCTCTACCGCGCCCCCGACCTACTGATCGACACCCTGCTCAGCACGGGCGCAGCCCAGGGGCAACGCCACCGGGCCATGGGCCAGCCCCTCAGCGCCGATCGCACGGCCCTGCTGGTGGGGGTGGCAAGCGTGCCACCGTGCGGGGACCCCTGGCTGGATCGTCTGCTGGGCCTGCCTGATGAAGCCCTTGCCATGCTGCGCTGCAGCTTCAAGTGCGAGCCGTGAGCGAATCTCTGCCCCAACGTCTGGATCGCTTGATCGCCCGAGCAGGTTTCAATCTGCTGCTTCCGCCGCTGATCTTGCTGATTCCCTGGCTCCAGGAGCTGGTGGACCAGCTGGTTTTCGGTGGCAACTGGAACCTGCCGATGACGCCCGGAGGCTCCTTCCTCGGGGTGCTGACAGCCCCCTTCAGCCATAGCGGTTTTGGCCATCTCCTGGGCAATTCGCTCACCTTTCTGCCCCTCTCCTGGCTGGTATTGCTGCGCGGCCGCCGCGACTATCTGGCCGTTTGGTTGGGGGTTTATGCCACGGCTATTCCGGTATGGCTGCTCTGGCCCAACGGCAGTCACGGACTCTCCGGGGTCGTGTACGGGCTGCTGGGCTACCTGCTGCTGATCGGCTGGCTGGAGAAGCGGCCCCTCTCCCTGCTCCTTTCGGTGCTGGCCCTGGTCACCTATGCGGGGGTGCTGCCCAGCCTGCTGCCCATTTTTTCACCACCAGGGGTGAGCTGGATTGGCCACCTCAGCGGTTTTGGCGGCGGCCTGCTGGCGGCCCTGGCCGTAGCTCGCGAGTCGCCATAGGTGGCCAGGGCTAGCGGTTGAGCTAACGCATCTGCCAGGTAACCCAGGTGCCCACCGGGCTCCAGAGCAGGTAAGGCAGCAGCAAAGCAGCCGCCAGCAAGCTTTCGCTAGCCACAGCGAGGGTGAGGGCAATGCCCCACACCCAGCCAGCAAAGCCAATGGCAGTGCCCCTACCCAGGCTGCGGCTACGGCAGATCACAAGCGTGTAGCTCTGCACCAATACCAGCTGCACCAGGAAAGCCGCCATCCACAGGCCGCTCCAGCTGGCCTGCCAGGTGAGCCAAGCCGAGATGTAGAAGCAGGCGTAGATCAGCAACCAAATCACGGGAATCAAACCCTCAAACACCAGCCAGCGAGGGCGGCGCAGCCGGATAAACCAGGCAAAATCCTGCCGGCTTGGATTAAGGCTCCACGCCACCGCCACAATCACCAACAGAATCACCAGGGCGGCGAGCACTGCAAAAAGAATCAGCGGCACTCCAGCCTGCAGGTTCAACGCCCCTGATGCAGCAAACCAGGCCACGCCAAAAATGACCCCAACCAGCAATCCAGATCAAGCCAGCGAAGTACCCAGCCAGGAAGAAATCCTTGCCGCCTCCAGTCCCTGGGTGGCTGTAGTGCTCAACCTGGTGCCTGGTTTAGGTACGGGATACATCTATCAACGCCGCTGGCGGGCCTACTGGATCAGCTCAGGTATGGCAACGGCCTGGTTTGTGGCGGGAGGTGTCCTAAGCCAAAACGTGGACGAGGTGTTGATGCCCGATTTGGTGCAGCAAAATCAACTGATCGGGCTAGGCGGGCTGCTGCTGCTGGCTGTTGTAACTGCAACGGAGGCTGGCCTCGCCGCCCGCCGCGCTCAGCCCAGCTCCAGGCAGGCCAACCCGTAGACATCGCCAAGGGGAACCGGCGGCAGGCTGCCCCGGTACATCCTCAGCGTCTCGGCGACCACCGCAAAACCCAACTGCAGCAGCAGGGGCCCTGCCTCCGGATTGGCGGCAGGGGCATCGATTAACACCACGCCGGCATGGCGGGCCATCAGGGCGTTGAGAAGCTGGGCCGCCAGGGCAGGCGTGTCGGCTAGCAGGGGCCCGATCCGCCAACCCTCGCCTCGATGCAGCAGGCAGGGCCGGATCCGGCCAAAGCCATGGCAGGAGCCATCCGGGCCGATCAGGGCCAGCACCGTGCCGGCCGGATGGTGCAGCCAGTCGGCGAGGAAGTGGGGCCGAGGGCTGAGCTCCCGCTGGGCGTCATAGGCCTGCACGGCCCTGTCGGGTATGGCACTTCCCTCAAGCAGGCTCAGGCCCTCTGGAGTAGCGGCGGGCGGGAGGTTGCCATCACTGATCCGCTGCCAGCGCTGGGTTGGCGACGCCGGCGCAAACCCAGCGCTGGCGTAGTCACCGATGCGATCGGGGGCGGCCTCAATGCCGATGCAAGTAAGGCCCTCCAGATGCTGCAAGGCCCGCTGCCAAAGCTCACGGCCAAATCCCTGCCCCCGGTGCTCTGGTTGCACCAAAAACATGCCGATAAAGCCGTATTCGGCGTTGTAACGGACCCCGGCAATACAGCCGATCGGACGACCGTTGAGGCAACCAACCCAGAGCCCCTGGCGGTCCGTATGGCGGTAAATGGCTACGTCTCCCTGGCCCGGCGCGAAGTGTTCAGCGCGGGCCCAGGCGGTGACATCGGCGAGATCGCCCTTCTCCAGGGCCCGAATCCGCAAAAGGGATGGGGCCACCCCGCTCAGTTGGAGCCGTAGGCGATGTGGCAGCTGGCATTGAGCACCTGGGCCTGGTCGGCCGTGGTCGGTGCCATGCCATTGATCAGCCCTTGCTTGCAATCGCTGGTGGCTGTCATCAGGGGCATACCGGCAACGCCGTAGGCAAACTGAACTTGATTAGGTGGCAGCGCTTGAACCGAGCCGTAGTCGAGCTGCAAGCTGGTTTGGGGCACCACGATCACGGTCGACTGCTGATACGTAGCTGCGTTAACAGCACTGGTGATCGCAGCAGCAGTGGCCAAGCTGCCCACTCCCCAGGCCACCGAACTGGCTCGCCACCAGGGCCAGGCCGCTGGATAGGGCCGATACCAGCCGGTGTTCCAGGTGCGCGACGACCAGTACCCCCCTTGGCGGCCCCAGGCCGGATTCCAGGCAGAGGCCCCTGGGGCGCGGGTGAAACCAGCGCCAGGGGCACCCCAGCCCACACCAGGGCGAGCTCCCGCTCCGGGTGCTCCTACTCCGGGTGCTCCCACACCAACGCCCGGTCTCGTTCCGGCGCCAGGAGCACCCCAGCCCGCCCCTGGACGCACCCCCGCACCGGATCCCGGCCCGCCAAAGCCGCCGCCGCCCATGGGGCGGGCCAGAGCGGTGAAGCTGCCCGCAGCTGCTACGACGAGCCCTAAGCCAATCGCCGTGATCAGTTCCGTCCGCTTGGCCATGGTGTTGCCGATGCGTTTACTAAAGATGGTCTAACCGCGAACGAAGCCCACGGCACGGCAGCTAGTTGTATTCCCCGGGCAGGTCCTGCTTGGTAACCGTTACGCGGCCTACTTTTTTGCCTGAAAGCCTCAGCAGCTCGTCGCCAGAAAATTCAAAGCCCAGGCCTGCCCCGATCTTGGCCACGTCATCAGCAGTAGCAGCGGCTTGCACGGCTTGCCGAAGCGACTGGTCATCCTGAACCTTGCCCAGGAAGGCCTTCAGCTGATCGAGGGACATGGGGTCTAGTCGACAGTGCGATCCAGGATTGCGACCACATCTTGATCGACCTGGGCCAGCCGCTCGAGCACTAGCTGCAGATCAAGGGCGGTGAGCTCCCCATCGGGCTGCCATTTGAGGCAGGTGCGTCCCAGGCAGCTGGTTGTCAAAACTTGGGTGGTGTGGACCATGGCCCACCTCGGTTCTGTGTTCAATTCATCATCATCTGGATTGCTGCCCATGTATGCCCCCATCTGGGGGTGATTTCCACTGAAACAAGCCAAGGGCTGGTCAAAATGGCTCAAAAGCCGTCTCCTGCGCCATGACCCTTGAAACCGGGCCCAGCAGCTCGCAGCGAGATCGTCAGCTTGACCTGCTCAGGGTGGTTTGCTGCGTGGCCTGGGCCGATGGCGATGTTTCCGCAGACGAAAAGCGGCTGCTCGAGAAACTCGTGGCCAAGTACTTCCCCTGTGGAGATGGCTCGGGGGCAAACCAGGAAGCTGCGCTTCAGCTAGCTGCCTGGACAGTCGACTCGTCCGTGCTGGAAGATGTGATTCCCAGGCTCACTAGCGGGGAAGACCGGGCTCTGGCCCTGAAGCTCAGCTACATGATGGCCAAAGTGGGCCAACGCCCTCAGGACAGCTCGCCGATCAACCCAGCAGAGAAGGTGCTCTACAGACAGCTGGTGGAAGCTCTTGGCCTAAGCGAATCTGAAGTGGCAGAGGCCGAGTGGGCCGCTGAACAGGAGCTGTCCAGCGGCAAAGGAATATGGGCTGCCCTAGGGGCAGCCTTTGCAGGTCTCGGTGCCTGGCCCAGCCAGGAAATGCTGGAAACCCCGGGCATGCAGTGGCTTTGAAGCCAGCTGATCAGGCCCGATCGAAACTCAGCCCAGACCGATCTGGCTCAGGATGCCCTGGCCAGTAAGCAACTCGGTGCCCAAACCGATCACGAAACCGAGCATGGCCAGGCGGCCATTCCAGGTTTCGGCGAAGGCAACGAAGCCAAAGCGGGTTGTGGAGTCAGCCATGAGAAGAATCCTTAAGGAAACGTGAACTGAATGTAACGCCTCATGAAGCTGGCGTTTGTGTCCCCTGATGCAAAAGGGCAGCATCCAAGCTCGCCAGCAGTGCCGCGCCATAGCGATCGAGCTTGGCCTGGCCTACACCGCCGATCCCAGCCAGCTGCTCCAGGGAGCGGGGCCGGCGGGCCACCACCTCCACCAGGGTGCGGTCGTGAAACACCACGTAGGGCGGCACCCCCTGCTGCCGCGCCTGCTCGCGGCGCCAATCCTTCAGCGCCTGCAACACGGGCGCCTCGTCAGGGTTCAGCTCTGCCGCAGCAGGAGCGGGGCTCACCCCAGGCTGGCGGCGGCGCTCACGCTTCGCTGGCGGCAGCCGCAGCAGTAACTGGGTCTCACCCCGCAGCAACGGCTTGAGCCGCCCGTCCTCGCCGAATCCCAGAGCCCCATAGCGCTCGGAGTCGGCCTGCAGCAACCCCTGGGCCACCAGCTGGCGAAACAAGCTGCGCCACTGGCCGCGATCAAGCTCCTTGCCAATGCCATACACACCCAGCTGCTGGTGGCCGAGCTCGCGAATTCGGGCCGTTTCTGCCCCCAGCAGCACATCCACCAAATGGGCGGCACCAAAGCGGCTGCCCGTGCGGTACACAGCCGATAGGGCCTTGCGCACCGACTCGGTGGCATCGACGGCCGTATCTGGCTCTAAGCAGAGATCGCAATTGCCACAGGGCTCGGGCAGGGTCTCGCCGAAGTGGCTGAGCAACACCTGACGGCGGCAGCCGCTCGCCTCGGTGAAGCCAATCAGGGCATCGAGTTTGCCGTGCTCAACCCGTTTTTGCTGCTGCTCCGCGTCGGAGTCGTCGATGAAGCGGCGCAGCTGGGGCACATCGCCGCCGCCATGCACCATCCAGGCCAGGGCCGGCAGACCATCCCGGCCGGCGCGGCCGGTTTCCTGGTAGTAGGCCTCCAGGCTTTTGGGCAGGTCCACGTGGGCCACAAAGCGCACATCCGGCTTGTCGATGCCCATGCCAAAAGCGATCGTGGCAACCACCACCACGCCGCTATCGCGGCGGAAGCGCTCCAGAGCGGCGCTGCGCACCGCCCCATCCAATCCGGCGTGATAGGCAACGGCGTCATATCCCGCCGCCTGCAGGTCACGGCAGAAGCCATCCACCCGGTTGCGGGAGCGGGCATACACAATCCCTGAAGCGCCGCGGTGATCTGCGAGCAGCTCAAGCAATTGGCTGCGAACGTCGTCCTTATCGCGCAGCAAATAGCGAATGTTGGGGCGATCAAAGCTGGCCAGAAACACTCGCCCCTGCTCCAGCTGCAGCCGGGCACGGATCTCATCTCGGGTGCGGGGATCGGCCGTAGCGGTGAGTGCCAGCCGCGGCACGGCGGGAAATCGCTGGGCCAGCACCGAAAGCTGCAGGTATTCCGGGCGGAAGTCATGCCCCCACTGGGAAACGCAGTGGGCCTCATCAATGGCAAACAGGGCCAGGGGTAGGGCAGCAAGCCGCTCGAGGGTGTCCCCCGCCAGCAAGCGCTCGGGAGATAAATAAACCAAATCCAGTTGGCCCGCCCGCAGCAGGCGCCAGGTGTTGGCGGTTTCCTCAGCGCTACAGCCCGAATGCAGAGCCGCAGCCCGCACCCCCGCCTGACGCAGTCCCTCAACCTGGTCTTGCATCAGGGCGATCAGGGGCGAAATCACCACCGCCGTTCCCGCTCGGCAGAGGGCCGGGATCTGGTAGCAAAGCGATTTGCCCCCACCGGTGGGCATCAGCACCAGGGCCGAGCCACCAGCCACCACATGCTCAACAATCTCCTGCTGGGGCCCGCGAAAAGCTCCATAGCCAAAAACCTCGCGCAGCACCTGCTGGGGAGAGGCAGGGCTCGCCGCAACGGGCTCTGGCATGGGGATTTCCCTGATCAGACCTTGGCGAACTTCATCGCCGCCGGAGCACCCCAGTCACCAGTCACCTGATAGCCGCGGGGATTGGCGCAGAGGTGGCGCAGGATCCAGAACAGGCTCTCTGGGCTGTCCGTGCCCAAGGCCTGCTGCAACTCCTGCAAACTGCGCTCCTGGCCATCACTGAGCAGGGCTTCGAGCCGCTCTTGCAGGGCCAGGATCAGGGCTGCTGCCTTTTTGCCGGCCTCCACCCCAGGCTGGTCGTAGGCGTTGACGTTTACCAGTTCGGCGTAGAGACCCACGGCGCGCTCAAACAGGGCGATCAGGGCACCGAGGGCTGTGGCATCAAAGCGGCGCAGAGTGATCGAGAGGCTCTGGCGGCCCCCTTCCATCAGGGCCGAACGGGTGCCTTGCAGGAAGCCATCGAGGAAGTCGCCAGGGATCTCATCACCGATGGGCGGGATATCGCTGGGCTCTTCCAAGGCCTCGATGAAGGTCACAAAGAAGTTGTCGATGCCATCGCGCAGCTGCTGCACATAGGCGTGCTGGTCGGTAGAGCCCTTGTTGCCGTAAACGGCGATGCCCTGGTGCACCACCTCGCCGCCGCGGTCGTGCTTCTTACCAAGGCTCTCCATCACCAACTGCTGGAGATAACGGCTGAACACCTCCAGCCGATCGCGATAGGGGAGCACAACCATGTCGCGTTTGCCCTGGCCATGGCCGGCCACAAACCACGCGGCAGCCATCAGGGCAGCCGGGTTATGGAGCAGATCTGACACCCGGGTCAGGGCGTCCATTCGGGCGGCGCCAGCCAAAAAGCTGCGCAGATCGGCGCCCACCAGGGCCGCCGGCAGCAGGCCAACCGCACTGGTGATGCTGGTGCGGCCACCCACCCAATCGAACATGTCAAAGCGGCGCAACCACTGACCGGCCACGGCCACCTGGTCGAGCTTGCTGTCGAGCATGGTGACCGCCACAGCCTGGGCAGCCCACTGCCCGCCCCGGGCCTCGAGCCGAGCCTGGGCTTGCTCCATGCCGATATGGGGCTCAGGGGTGCCGCCCGACTTGCTCACCACCACAACCAAAGTGGTGGCCAGGCGGCCGTCCAGGCCCGCCAAGGTGCGGCTCATGCCGGCGGGGTCAACGTTGTCGAAGAAGTGGAAGGGGAGACCCTGACCCTCTTCCTGCAGGGCTCGCACCATCAGCAGCGGGCCGAGGCCGGAACCGCCAATACCGATCCAAAGCACGTCGGTGAACGGCTGGCCATTGGGAGCACAAAGGCTGCCATCGAGCACCTCGCGGCCAAAGGTCTCGATTCGCTCCACCTCGGCGTTGATGTGCGCGGTGGTGGTGGCGTCTGGTGCCAGCTCTGGGGTGCGCAGCCAGTAGTGGCCAACCTGGCGCTGTTCGTCCGGATTGGCGATTGCACCACCCTCCAGGGCCGCCATCGCCGCAAAGGCCAGCTCGAATCGAGGAGCCAAGGCATCGAGATCGGCCTGGCCGATCGCCATGCGACTCACATCGAGCCAGATACCAAGATCTCTTTCATACCAAAGCAAGTCGCAGAAGCGTTGCCATTGGATCTCGGCATTGGAGCCATCAAAGTTGGCAAGCATGGGCTTGCGGCTCAAGCCGCTCTCGTCGCCAGAACTTAGATCTGACCCCGCCCCAACACCAGCCCCAACACCACTACTAGCCCCAGCCCAAGCCCGAGGGACGGACGGAAGACCGTTCCGTAGTCAGGTGACTGACCCAAAAAAATTCCGTAATATAAAACCAAACTAATAAGTGTTTGTGCCTAACCCCACCAGCTACCCGCGCTGGCTTGCCCTAGGCAAGCGGCTGGTAGGGGTCCGGCGTCTCACCGGCGTTGCAGCAGCCCTACTGGCTGTTGCAAGCATCCCTCTCCTTAACGGTCCAAAAACGCCCCTGCTGCTGCTAGATCCCGGGCTGAGCGGCAGTATCAGCTCCGCCCCTGGAGAAGGTCAACTTGGTGATCCACTGCAATTTTCCACAGACGAACTGAAGGAGCTGCAGCGCCGCTTTGGTGTCCACGGCCCCCAGCCCCGCCTGGCCCAGTTATTCACCAGTGGCATCGACCAATTAGAACCTCTGCGCAGCCACACCCTGGGGCGCTTGGTAGAGCTTCGTCCCCTGATCCTGGCCGAATCCCAGCGCCAGAGGATCAATCCCGTGTTGGTGGCGGCAGTGTTGTTTGACGAAATGCGGCACGCCAAGCCGGGCGAAGATCTGCCCCTAGCGGCCCATTCCGGCTTATTCAGCACCCATGGCCCCGCCCAGCTAAGCCTCGGCGAAATGGTGCACCAGGGTCTGCTGCCGCCCAATGCCTCCGAAGCCGAAATCACCGAGGCCCGCAACCAGCTGCTCGATCCCGAACGCAACGTGGTGTTGCTGGTGGGCAAATTCGCCCGCCTCAGCCGCGCCCTCGAGCTGCCCCAGCGCCCCCTCCAGGCCAGCGGCAACCCCCGTGACGCCAAGGCCCTAGCCACCCTGGCTTACCTCCACAACGGCAAGCTCGACTATCCCCGCCGCATCCTGCGCACCATGCAGGATCCCGAACTCCATGCCCTGCTGTATGCCACCCGCAAACAGGTCCCTGCGCCACTGATCTAATCAAATATTTAATGAGTCAAATATTTAATTAGTGAATTAACAGTTTGAAAATTTAATTAACGGTTTAATAATTCAATCAATAGTTTACTAATCCAATCAAGGCTTGCAGAGCAGGCCGAGGATTTGCATTCGGGTTTGCAACTCAGACCAACGGAAGCTGCGGGGATCAGCTCGCTCGCCGCCCAGGTCCACCGCCCGGTGGGTTGTGATGTGGGAGGCCAGGATGGGGAAACGCTGCATCCAGCCGGCTAGCAGGGCCGCCAGGGCGTCGTATTGGGCTGAGGTGTACCCGCTATGGGCTGGTCCGTCGTTCTCGCCATCAAGGGGCGTTTCCAAGCTGATGTGCAGGGCGAAGTTATTGATCGAGCCACCCACCTTGGCGTTCGTTACTACCCAGCGGCCGTTGAAGGCCGAATTGCCAGCCCCAAAGGCCCGTTTGGAAGGATCGAGCACCTGCACCACCGAGCCATCGCCACCAATCAAGGTGTGGTAGCTCACCTGATCTTCATCGCGGGGATGGGGCGTCACGAAGGTGTTGATGGCTGAACCAATGCCATAAACCGTCTCGTGCAGCACCACCAGCTGGGGTGTGGGATCCACCGGATTGCCGTAGGCATCACGATTGAAGCGCTCGCCAAAGTTGGTGGGGTGGATCTGCACCCGCGCCGGTGAGGTTTGGACCCTTTCTGCCAATTGCTGCAGTCTTAAACGCTGGGCTGGATCGCCGGGAGCGCAACTCGCCCGCAGGGGGGATTGCCAAGGCGAGTGGTTAGGCGGCCCCGGTGCCGCCCGGCGGCCCGGCTCAGGTGCTGCCGGAGCTTGGCGCACCTCTTCAAGCAGCTCGAGCAGACTGGGTCGCTTCTGGCCGCCATTCGGTTGGGCTGAGAGATCCCGAGCCAGCCAGCCAAGCCCGCCAAGGGCGAGCATGGCGCCAGCGCCTAGGGCGATCCAGAGGGGCTGGGGGCTGGAATTCATGCAGCCTCAAGGCCCAGCCAGCGGCGGCGGCGCTCAGCACAAACTTCGGCAGTGCCCAGATCAACACTGCCCAGATCAGCAGTGCTGGCATCGAGCTGGAGCTGCCAGCTCTCCACCGCTGGTGCCGTTGGCAGCAGCACGGTGCTGCGCACCAAACCGTCCCGGCAGAACAGCAACTGGTGGGGAATCAGGGGGGCCTCCGGCCGCAGATGCACCATGAAATCGTCAATGCTGCGCAGGCGCATGCCATCGAGGGCAATCAATTCATCGCCCACTACCAGCCCCGCCCGTTGGGCCGGTCCATCGCGGCCCACCCGCTGCACCACCAACCCGCCACCACCTGGCTCCAAGCGGCAGCCCAGCTCCTGGCTGGCAGCCAGCCGGGGTTCAAGCCGCAGGCCCATATCGGCCAGATAGCCAAACAGGGGCGGATCCTCACAGGAGCTGAGCCAGCGGGGCAACAGCTCAGCTAGATCGGGCGCCTGGCTGGCAAAGGCAGCAATCAGGTCTGCCTCCTGGTAACCCCGGCCCACGGCGCCATGGCTGGCCCAAAGCTGCCGCAGCACCACGGGCAGACCGCTGCCGGCACGGCGTAGGTGCAGGTCCAGCACCAGGGCCAGCACCGCACCCTTGAGGTAGTAGCTCACCTGGCTATTGGGGGAGTAGGCATCGGGGCGGTAAAGCTTTACCCAAGCCTCCTCACTGCTGGCGCGCAGGCTCTGCAACCGCCGCCCAGCACTGAGCAGGTAGCGGCTCAGATCCGCGCCCAGATCCTCAAGCAGCTCCCCCTCGCTGCTGCAGCCAGCGCAGTGGGGCAAAAGCTGATCCACATAGCTGGTGATGCCCTCGGCAAACCAGAGGGTGGGCACCACCACGGCTTGGTCGTAGCGATAAGGGCTCAGCTCGGCGGGCCGCAGCCGGCGCACGTTCCACTGGTGCAGGTATTCATGGGCGGCTAGCTGCAGCAACTTGCGGCGGCCACCAGGCTTAGCCAGAGCCAGACGTCCAAACTGCAACACGGTGCTGCAATCGTGCTCCAGGCCGCCATAACCGCTTTCGGTGAGGTGCAGCACAAATAGGTAGTGGTCGGCCGCAGGTCGCTCCACGCCCATCAACCGGCAGCAGGCCAGGCAAACCTTTTCGAGATCGCTGAGCAGCTGGGGATCACTGTCGAGCAGATCGCCACCTTGAAGATCGCGGCCCCAAGTCACCCAACGGTGGGGCACGCCGGCGACGCTGAAGTGATGGGAGCGATGGGGACCAACCTCAATCGGCGTATCGATAAGTTGGTCGAAATCAGCAGCAAGCCAGCCCTTCGCCGGGCCCGGCAGCTCTGGCAGGGGCACGAAGGCATCCCAGCTGGGCGGAAGGCTGAGCTGCAGCCGGTGGGGCGACCAACGCTCCCCCGCCAGCTCCAGAACCACGGCTGCTAAGGCCAGAAAGCCGTGGTCGCCATCGAGATGGCAGGTGCGCACCGTGAGCTCGGCGGCCAGCACCGCGTAGCTGATTTCGACTGGTTCGAGGCTGGGCAGCTCTATCTGCCAACTGCTCGGGCTGGTGCGGCGCGACTCCAGCTGGTGTCCAGCCTGAGTGATTTCCAGACTCTCAAGCTGCCGCACATAGTCGCGGATCAGGTAGGAGCCGGGAGTCCAGGCCGGCAGGGCCAGGCGCAGGCTCAGGTGACGGGGAGTGTGAAGCAGGCGGACCCGCACCAGGTGCTGGTGGCAGGCGGTGAGGTCAAGATGCAGCTCAGGCACGGCGTCAGGACGCCACGCTCACCTGGGCCCCAGGGAAGGCGCTGGCGGCCTGGCGCAGGGCCAGCTCGGCGGCGTAGCGGCGGGTGATGGCGCCAAGCAGGCGCTGCAGGCTCTGGGAGCGGCTAAGGCGCTGCAGGTCGCCAACCAGGGCAAGGGAGCCGTCGCGGTGGCGCTGCCAACCCAGCCTTTCACCACCCGGCAAAACAACTTGCAGAAGAACGGGCTGGCGCTCGGTGGCAAAGCCCTTAAGCACCCCGCCATAGATGGGGGTGTGGCCCAGGGCCACCAAGCTGGCGGCGAGCCCCTCGGCATCGCGCAGCACTGTGGGCAGGATGGTGAGGTGGGACACGGCACAATGCCCGCTTTTTCAGACCCTAGCGATCAAGAGACCTGCGTCCAGTGGCCAATGCCACCGGAATTGCATCCGGAATTGCCACCGGATTGGGCCAGGGCCCAGCCAATCCTGCGGCTGGGGGTGATGGCTTCGGGAGCCGGCAGCAACTTTGAAGCCCTGGTGCAAGCCTGCACACACGGCCAGCTCCAGGCAGAGGTGGCCCTGCTGGTGGTCAACAATCCCGGCTGCGGTGCCCAGCAACGGGCCGAGCGCCTCGCCATACCTTGCCAAGTGCATGACCACCGCAGTGTGGCCAGCCGCGCGGCCCTCGACCAGGCCCTGGTGGCGGCTTTTCAGGCAGCCGGCGTTGATGTGGTGGTGATGGCGGGCTGGATGCGCGTCGTCACGAGCACCCTGATCGGCGCCTTCCCCGAGCGTCTGATCAACATTCATCCATCACTGCTGCCCAGCTTCCGCGGCCTTGATGCGGTGGGCCAGGCCCTGGCGGCGGGGGTCACCCTGGCCGGCTGCACCGCCCACCTGGTGTGCGAGGAAGTTGATGCAGGACGCATCCTGGTGCAGGCGGCGGTGCCGGTGTTTGCCACGGACGACCACGCCAGCCTCAACGCCCGCATCCAGCGCCAGGAGCACCGCATCCTGCCCCTGGCGGTAGCCCTCACCGCCCAGAACCTCTCAGCTCAGGGATAGAAGGGGAGTAAAGGCAGGCCGGCGGTGGGCTCAAGCCCAGCCATCAGGTTGAGACATTGCACCCCCTGGCCGGCCTGGCCCTTGACCAGGTTGTCGATGGCAGCCATCACGATCAGCTGGCCGGTGCGGCGATCCACCTGCACCGAGAGCAGGGCCCGGTTGGTCTGGCGCACCCATTTGGTGGAGGGGTAGGTACCCACCGGCAGCACCTCAACGCAGGGGGCCTGGCGGTAGGCGGAAGCCAGCAGGGTGACGCAGTCTTCAGCGGTGAGGCCTGGGTCGCGCAGACGGCAGTAGACGGTGGCCAGCAGGCCCCGCACCATCGGCATCAGGTGCGGGGTGAACTGCAGCTGGATCTCATGGCCCGCCACCCGGCTAGCCAGCTGCTCAATCTCACTGGTGTGGCGGTGGCCCACCACCCCATAGGGAGCAACCGCCTCGGAGCATTCCGCCAGCAGCAGGTGTTCCTTGGCAGCCCGACCACCACCGGAGGTGCCGGTTTTGGCATCGATGACGATGCCGGTGGTGTCGATCAGCCCCTGGTTCAAGAACGGCAGCAGCCCCAGCAGTGAGGCCGTGGGGAAACAACCAGGAGCCGCTATTAAGCGGGCGGTACGAATCGCCTCCGCCTCCCATTCGGGCAGGCCATAGACGGCCTCAGCGCAGAGGTCGTCATCACTGCGGGGCACCTCCCGGGCCTCGCTGGCATACACCTCCTGCCAGCGGCTGAGGCTGCTGAATCGGTAGTCGGCGGAAAGATCAACCACCCGCACACCCCGCTGCAGCAGGGGCGGCACCAGCTGGGCCGCCAGGCCGTTGGGCAGGCTGAGCACCGCGAAATCAGCCACCGCTGCGATGGCATCGGGGTCTGGGGTTTGCACCACCGGGTCGCCGGGCAGGGGCAAAAAGGGCACCAGCTCACTCCAGCGCTTGCCGCTGCTGCGCTCGCCGCCCAAGAAGCTGATATCCAGGGCAGGGTGCTGGTGGAGCAGGCGCAGGGTTTGCAGGCCGCCGTAGCCACTGGCGCCGATTACCGCAACACGCTTGTTGGCCATGGCAAGGCCCGGGGGCAGGACGAAGGGGCTTTATAAAGGATGATTGCGCTAGGGCCCGGTCCCCGCCCGCACTCCGTTGACCCTCCTGCGCGACTCGAGTTCCTCACCCCTGCCATCCGGTTCCAGCCCGGAGGTCGCTTTGAACGGGGAAGAGCGAATCGCTTTTGACTCAGTTGCCGATGGTCTCGCCGCGATCCGCAACGGCGAATCAATCGTGGTGGTAGACGATGAAAATCGGGAAAATGAAGGCGACCTGATCTGCGCTGCGCAGTTTGCAACTCCCGAGCAGATCAACTTCATGGCCACCGAGGCCCGGGGCCTGATCTGCCTGGCCATGGAGGGTGAACGGCTCGATGTCCTTGATTTGCCGCTGATGGTGGATCGCAACACCGACAGCAACCAGACCGCCTTCACGGTGAGCGTTGATGCGGGCCCAGAAAACGGCGTCAGCACTGGAATTTCCGCCGATGATCGCGCCCGCACCATCCAGGTGGCGATCCACCCCCACACCCGTCCGGCCGACCTGCGCCGGCCAGGCCACATCTTCCCGTTGCGGGCTAAGCAGGGCGGCGTACTGAAACGCGCTGGACACACCGAGGCCGCCGTAGATCTGGCCAGGCTTTCAGGTCTCTATCCCGCCGGGGTGATCTGCGAAATTCAAAACAGCGACGGCTCCATGGCCCGGCTACCCCAGCTGGCTGCCTACGCCCGACGCCACGGATTACGCCTGATCAGCATTGCCGAACTGATCAGTTACCGCCTCGACACCGAGCGCTTCGTGCAGCGCCAGGCGGAAGCGGCCATGCCAAGCGCCTTCGGCGACTTCCGCGCCATTGGCTACCGCAACGAACTCGATGGCAGCGAGCACGTTGCCATCATCAAGGGCCAACCGCAGCTGGCTAAGGAGCCGGTGCTGGTGCGGGTGCACAGCGAGTGTCTCACCGGCGATGCCTTTGGTTCGCTGCGCTGTGACTGCCGCCCCCAGCTGGAGGCGGCCCTGCGCATGATCGAAGCCGCCGGCGTTGGAGTGGTGGTGTATCTGCGCCAGGAGGGCCGGGGCATTGGCCTGATCAACAAGCTCAAGGCCTACTCCCTACAGGACACCGGCCTCGACACGGTGGAAGCCAACGAACGCCTTGGCTTTGCTGCCGACCTGCGCAACTACGGAGTTGGAGCTCAAATCCTCAGCGACCTGGGCGTGCACCGGCTACGCCTGATCACCAACAATCCGCGCAAGATCGCAGGCCTTGGTGGTTATGGCCTGCAGGTCGAAGACCGGGTGCCGCTGGTGATGGATGCCGGCAGCCACAACGCCGCTTACCTGCAAACCAAGCGCATCAAACTTGGCCATCTGATGGGTGATGGTCCCTCCTGCCCGATCGGCGGACCCACGGCAGTGCTGGCCTGGCACGGCCAGGTCCTGGCGAATGGCCAGCTTGAGCAATTGCAACGCTGGGCCCAGAAGCAGGGGCTGCAGGTGGAGCGAGAGGAGCATCCAAGGCTTCTGGCCCTGCTCGACCAGCCCCAGCTGGCGGTGCTGCTGGGCGGCCTCGACCATGCCAGCAGTGGAGTGGGGGCAGTTGCGGCGGCGCTGGTGCTGATGGGCGACTGGCCCCAAACCGAACGGCTGAGCCTGCTACTAGCCCCTGATGGTCAACGCAGCAGCCATCCCAGCGCTGATCTGGAGTCAGAGCAGCGGCCCCTTGCAGATCTGGGCACCGACCTGATACTTCAGCCCGGTGCCTTCCTGGTCTGGCGCTGAATCAGCCCTGAACTGTCACTTTGTTGATACGGCTGCCGTTCTTGAGGGCATTAACCACATCCATGTTGCCGGTGAGGCCAAACACGGTGTGCACACCGTCGAGGTGGGGCTGGGCTCCGTGGCAGATGTAAAACTGCGAGCCGCCAGTGTTCTTGCCGGCATGGGCCATGGCCAGGGTGCCCGCCTGGTGCTTCTGGCTATTGATCTCGCAGTCGATCTGGTAGCCGGGGCCGCCGGTGCCGGCGGGGCCGCGGGCGCCTTCACGGCTGTTGGGGCAACCACCCTGGGCCATGAAGCCGGGAATCACGCGGTGGAAGGCCAGTCCGTCGTAGAAGCCCTCCTTGGCGAGCTTGGTGAAGTTGGCCACGGTGTTGGGTGCATCGGCCTCGAACAGTTCGAGTTCGATGGTGCCGGCGTCGGTCTCCATCAAGGCTTTGGTCACGGCGGCAGGGGATAAAGGCCGACTTTATGGGGTGGCACGGGCCAACCGGCTGAAACCCCGTGCTGAGAATGGGGCAAGCTCTAGCCGGATAAACCCTTTTCAACGCCCCGTCGCCAGACCCCGCCGCCGATGAGCAGCCCCACCCCCAACTCCCCTAACGGCATCGATCTCAGCCGCGCCCGCCTGGGGATCCTGGGGGGCAGCGGTCTCTACGCCATGGAGGGCCTCGAAGACATTCAAGAGCTCACGATCGAAACGCCCTACGGAGCCCCCTCCGATGCCCTGCGCCTGGGCCGTATCGGCGATCTGGAGGTGGTGTTCCTGGCCCGTCATGGCCGCCACCACAGCCACACCCCCACCGAGGTGCCCTACCAGGCCAACCTCTGGGCCCTGCGCTCCCTCGGCGTGCGCTGGATCCTGTCCCTCTCGGCAGTGGGCTCCCTGCAGGAGCAGGTTCGGCCCCTGGACATGCTGGTGCCGGATCAATTCATCGATCGCACCCAGCAAAGGCCGCTGACGCTGTTTGGCGAGGGGCTGGTGGCCCATGTGGCTTTTGCCGAGCCCTTCTGCCCGGCGCTCAGCCGCCTGCTGGCCGATATAGCCGAAAGCCTGATGCCCGAGGGCCGCAAGCTGCACCGCGGCGGCACCTACCTCTGCATGGAGGGGCCGGCCTTCTCCACCCGGGCCGAATCGGAGCTCTACCGCTCCTGGGAGTGCGAAGTGATCGGCATGACCAATCACACCGAAGCGCGCCTGGCCCGGGAAGCCGAGATCGCCTACGCCACCCTGGCAATGGTGACCGACTACGACTGCTGGCACCAGGAACACGCCTCGGTGACGGTGGAAATGGTGATCGCCAACCTGCAGGCCAACGCCAGCCTGGCTCAGCAGATCGTGCGGCTAGCGGCCCAGCGGGTGGAGGCCCAGCGACCCACCAGCAGCGCCCACCAGGCCCTGCGCCATGCCCTGATGACCCCCAAGGAGCACGTGCCTGCCGCCACCCGCCGCAAGCTCGACCTGTTTACGGCTCCCTACTGGGGCCCATTCAGCTGAGCGCCGCAGGCCGCCAGCGCCTGGCGCAGGCTGGGGCCATGGCTGGCCAGGTGGGCTGAGGCTGAGGCCGCGTCCAGGCCAGTGGCCGCGATCAACAAGGCCAGCTTCACGGAGCCGCCGCTCTGCTGCAGCAGTTCCCGGCCGCGCTGCCGCTCCAGCCCAGCCAGATCGCGCAGGATGCGCAGGGCCCGATCCTCCAGCTTGCTGTTGGTGACGGCCACATCCACCATGCGGTTGCCGTGCACCTTGCCCAGGCGCACCATCACGCCGGTGGAGAGCAAATTCAGGGCCATCTTGGTGGCGGTGCCGGCCTTGAGCCGGGTGGAGCCCGCCAGCAACTCCGGGCCCGTCAGCAAGCGAATGTCGATGGAGCAGGGCATCGGCACCTGCTCGGCTGGCACGCAGGCCATGGCGATTGCCAGGGCTCCGATCGCCTGGGCGTGCTCCAGGGCCCCGAGCACGTAGGGGGTGGTGCCGCCAGCAGCGATGCCCACCAAACAATCGGCCGGGCCAAAGCCGCGCTCCTCCAGGTCGCTGCGGCCAGCAGCTGCCAGATCCTCCAGGCCCTCGGAGCTGCGCAGCAGGGCTGGGGCGCCTCCAGCGAGCACGCCCTGCACCAGCTCGGGCGCCGTGCAAAAAGTTGGCGGACACTCGGCCGCATCCAGCACCCCAAGCCGGCCGGAGGTGCCGGCCCCTAGGTAAAAAAGTCGCCCGCCGGCCTGCAAACGGGCAGCGATGGCATCAACGGCTGCAGCCAGGGCCGGGGCCGCCGCTTCCAGGGCCCGCTGGGGCTCCCGTTCGTTGGCACAAAAAAGGCCCACCAGCTCGTCGGTGGGCAGCTGGTCGAGCCGCTCGCTGAGGGGATTGGCCTGCTCGGTGAGCAGGTGGCCGCGATCAGGCCCGCTAACAGGAGGGTTGCTCACAGCAGGCCCTCCAGTTGACGGCGGAAAGCTTCGAGGCTGGGATCAGGGGTGCTCTCGCCCGCCTGCTCCTGCTGCTGCTCCTGCTGCTCCCGTTGCTCCTGCCAGTTGGTTACATCCATGTTGCGCTCGGGCGGCGCAATCAGCAGCCGGTCTTCAGCGCTCTGGGGCAGGAAGCCCGCCGGCACAAAGCGAGCCTCATAGCCAGCCTCGCCGCAGAAAAGCTCCATCTCCTCGCGGTCGAGCGGCTCCACGGTGGGCACGGGGAAGTCCTGGGCTTCGAGCAGGCCGGCGTAGCGCTCCGCATCGTCGCTGTCTTCAAACAGCAGCACCACCGTGCGGCCATTTAGCTCCAACGAATGGATGCCTTCCTGATCGGTTCCGGCATCAAACAGCAGCACATGCACCGGCATGGATCGCGGCATGGGGCAATGGCCCTCCAGTGTGTCACCGGTGCAGCTCGTCGGGGTCATCGGCGAGCTCCTGCAGCCGCTTGTAGAGGGCTGCCTCCGCCTCACCCAGCTGCTCCGGTACCAGGATGCGCACCTCCACAAGCTGGTCGCCGCGCTGCTCAGCCCACTCCTGGCCCCGCCCCCGCAGGCGCAGCAGGCGGCCGCTGGAGGAGCCGGCCGGCACCCGCAGCTTCACCGGCCCGCGCAGGGTGGGCACCACCACCTGGCAACCCAGGGCCGCTTCCGCTGGGGTCAGCTCGAGGGGGTAGAGCACCCGCAGGCCGTCGATGCGCAGGCCTTCCTCGGTGCGCACCCGCAACTGCAGGAAGTGATCGCCGCCGCCAGGGGTCACCCCCGCCAGCCGCAGTCGCCAGCCATCGCCGGCAAAAGGAGGGGTCCACACCTCCACCGCCGTGCCATCAGCCAGCTCCAGCTCCAGCCGCTCCCCCTGCAACGCCTGCTCCGGCGTGAGGTCCACCAGGCTCTCCTGGTCGCTGGAAGCCCGCACCGGTGGTGGTGGCGGCGGTGCGGCGGTTACCGATCCAGAAGCCTGAGGGCGATTTTCTGCAGGAGGCTCGGGCTCGGGTTCCTGCCACTCGGGTTCGGCGGCCCGGCGGGGACGGCGGCGCTCACCGAAAAGCACCTCGAGATATGCCTCGAAGTCCGGGAAACCGGAAGCAAAGGGATCCTGGGACTCCCGGCCCGAGCCGTCAGCGGGCATACCGGCCTCCCAGGCCTGGCGGCGGCGCGGATCTGAGAGCACCGCATAGGCCTCGTTGACCAGCTTGAAGCGCTCCTCCGCCAGCGGGTCGTTGCCGTTGAGATCGGGGTGCCAGCGGCGGGCCTGGGCCCGGAAAGCCCGCTTGAGGTTGCTGGCATCGGCGCCAGGCTCTAGGCCCAGCACCGACCAGTAGTCGGCAGGGGCGGCGGGGCTAGAGGTCACCGGTAGGAACTATCCCCCCAGGGATCTGAATCGCTGCGGGGCCGGCGCTCGCGGGCTACCGGTTCAGGTTCGCGATAGGGCTCCCTGTAGGGCTCTCTATAGGGATCCTTGTAGGGCTCGCGATAGGGATCCCGGTCGTAGCGACTGGGGGGAGCAGCCCAGGGATCGCTGCCAGGGCGGTTCCAGTCATCCCAATCGTCATCGGCAAACAACTCATCTTTGAGCGAGCCCAGGGTGTTCTTGAGCCCCTGCAGCGGCCCCTGCTCTGCCTTGCGTTCACTCTGCAAGCGACGGTTGAGGCCAAACAGAGCTTCCTGCAGCTGGCTCACGGCCAGCTCCAGCTCCACCAGGTCGTCGGCAGCCAGCAGATCCTGCACATCGCGCAGGGCCATCTCCACGGAGCGCTGCTGGCGCTCGGCGCCGTAGGGGCCCAGTTCAAGGGATGCGTCGCGCAAGCGGCGCTCCGCCTGGGCCACCAGGGTTTGGGCGCGGTTGCGGCGATCAATCTCGGCTCGCTTGCGCCGATCCTCGCTGGCCTTGAGATCGGCCTCCTCAATCAACTTGGTGATCTCCTCCTCGCTGAGGTTGGAGCCCCCCTGGATGCTGACGCTCTGCTGCCTCCCGGTGGTGCGATCGGTAGCCGACACCTGCAGCAGGCCGTTGGCATCGATGTCGAAGGACACCTGCACCTGGGGCACACCCCGAGGCGCCGGCGGAATGCCAGAGAGACGGAAACGACCCAGGCTCTTGTTATCAACCGCCATCTGCCGCTCCCCCTGCAGCACGTGGATCTCCACCGAGCTTTGGTTGGCCTCAGACGTGCTGAACAGGTCGCTCTTGCGCACCGGGATCGAGGTGTTGCGAGGGATCAGCACCTTCATCACGCCGCCAATGGTTTCCAGGCCAAGCGATAGGGGCGTGACGTCGTTGAGCATCAGATCGCGCAGCTCACCGGTGAGGATCCCCGCCTGCACCGCAGCACCGATCGCCACCACCTCATCGGGGTTCACCGACTGGAAGGGCTCCAGCGGAATGAGGGTGCGCACCATCTGCTGCACCATCGGCATACGGGTGCAGCCACCCACCAGCACGACGTCGTCGATGTCTTCGGCCGCGAAGGCCGAATCCCGCAGGGCGCGTTGCACCGGCCGCAGCAAGCGATCCAGCAGATCGGGGCAGAGGCCCTCAAACACCCGCCGCTCCAGGGTGGTTTCGATATGCAGCGGCCCGTCGGGGCCGGTGGCAATAAAAGGCAAGGAAATCGGCGTGCTCTGGACACCGCTGAGCTCGATCTTGGCTTTCTCCGCTGCTTCGGTGAGCCGCTGCAGGGCCTGGCGATCGCGGCGTAGATCAATGCTGTGCTCCGCCAGGAAGGCATCGGCCAGCCAATCGACGATGCGCCGGTCCCAGTCGTTGCCGCCCAGCTGGGTGTCGCCGCTGGTGGCCTTCACATCGAACACCCCTTGGGCGATGCGCAGCACGGACACATCAAAGGTGCCGCCGCCCAGGTCAAACACCAGCACCCGCTTGACGGTGCTGCGATCAAAGCCGTAGGCCAGGGCTGCCGAGGTGGGCTCATTGAGGATCCGCTCAACGCTGATCCCAGCCAGACGGCCGGCGTCGCGGGTGGCCTGGCGCTGGGCGTCGTTGAAGTAGGCCGGCACTGTGATCACCGCCGCTTCCACGGGCTCGCCGAGGTAGGTGGCGGCGTCATCACAGAGCTTGCGCAGCACGCTGGCAACCAGCTCTTCAGGGGCGTATTCCCGTTCAGTGGCTGGGCACACCACCCGCACGTTGCCCTGGTCGTTGGCCCGCACGCTGTAGGGCACCGACAGGCTGTCTTCCTCAAGCTCGTCCCACTGACGACCAACGAAACGCTTGAGGTTGGCGAACGTATTGCGGGGGTTGAGCACAAGCTGACGCCGGGCCAGCTGGCCGACGAGCAACTCCTGGTCGCGGCTGAAGCCCACCACCGAGGGGGTGGTGCGGCCGCCTTCAGCGCTGGCGATCACCTGGGGACGGCCGCCCTCCAGTACCGCCACCACTGAGTTTGTGGTGCCTAGGTCGATGCCAACTATCCGGGACATGGCACCCCTTTACTTAGAAGCATGCGCCTAGAACCCCGTCGACCCATGAAAACGGCGGCTCAGCCCCGCGCTGTTGGTCCCCAAACTAACGGTCTCCCAGACGTTAATCACTGCTTAAACAGCTGCGAGGGGGCCCTTCGTAGATTTCGATTGGATCGGCCGCTTAGCGCTGACCGATGCAAAGCCATCCCTACCCATGCTGACGGACTCCAGCCAAGCGGGCTCAAGCCCAACGAATCCCAATCGCAATCTAGATGCTGACGCCTTCACCCTGCGTCGCCGCCCACCCTCAGAAAAGTTGCTCGACCTGGGCTTTCGCCAGCTAACCCTGGCGCTCGCCTCAGTTGTCGCGATCGTTCTGCTTGGCATTTTCATCACGGTGTTCCAGGGTGCGCGGGAGGCGATGGCCAGTTTTGGCCTCAGCTTCCTAACCATCTCCAGCTGGGATCCCGTCAACGAGCAATACGGGGCATTCACCGCCATCTACGGCACTGTGGTGACCTCGATCCTGTCTCTGTCCATCGCCATTCCCCTCGGTGTGGGCACCGCGATCTTCATCACCGAAGACCTGATCCCCAGCTCCGTGCGGGAGGGGATTGGCCTGATGGTCGAACTGCTTGCAGCCATTCCATCGGTGGTGCTCGGACTTTGGGCAATCTTTGTGATGGGGCCGGCCATCCGGCCTGTCCTCAATTGGCTGCACGAACTGTTGGGCTGGAGCCCTTTCTTTGACACCGCTCCCCAGGGCCCTGGCATGGCCCCGGCCATCCTGATCCTAGTGGTGATGGTGCTACCAATCATCACGGCCATCTCACGAGATGCCCTGAATCAAGTGCCAATTGAACTGCGGCAGGGGGCCTACGGGGTAGGAACTACCCGCTGGGGAGCCATATTTAGCGTGATCTTGCCGGCAGCTATTTCATCCATAACTGGCGGCGTGATGCTTGCACTAGGCAGGGCCATGGGGGAAACCATGGCGGTCACGATGATTATTGGCAACTCCTTCAACTTCAGCTTTTCACTGCTGGCGCCTAGTAACACGATCGCCTCGATGCTCGCCAATCAGTTCGGTGAAGCCGATGGCATCCAGGTGTCGGCCCTTATGTATGCCGCCCTCATCCTGATGGTGCTCACATTCGCGGTGAATGTGGCGGCCCAGTGGATCGTCCGTCGCCTCAGCCTGCGTTACTGATCACCACCATGGCCAATCCTTCTCCGATCACTTACGACAACACCGCCCTTTTTGAGCGGCGGCCATTGCGCTACGACCCCTGGCTGACGCGCAACTTACGCAATCTGCTGTTCACCGGCATTGCTTCCATATTTGCTGCTATTGCGGTTTTACCGCTAGTTTTAGTTTTGTTCTACGTTTTGATGCAAGGCGGCCGCCTGATCAGCGTGGGCTTGTTCACCCAACTGCCACCCGACATCGGAATGGAGGGTGGAGGTATTGGTAACGCCATCATCGGCACCTTACTTGTAACCCTGATCGCCTCTCTGATTGCCATCCCCGTGGGAGTGGGGGGCGGCATTTTCCTCAGCGAATACTCCACCGGCGGCTGGTTTGCCAATTTCGTTGCTTTCGGCAATGACGTTTTGGCTGGTGTGCCTTCAATCATCGCCGGTGTATTCGTCTACGGCATTGTTGTAACCACCCGTGTGTTTTTCGGTCAGAGTTACAGCGCCATGGCTGGCGGTATCGCCCTGGCCGTGTTGATGCTGCCGACTGTGATTAAAACCACCTATGAGGGGCTCAAACTGGTGCCCCAGGAGATGCGCTGGGGTGCCTACGGCGTAGGCGCTTCCAAATTTGTGACCGTGATGCGGATCACCCTGCCATCGGCCTTCACTCCGATCGCCACTGGTGTAGTGCTGGCAATCGCCCGAGCCGCCGGTGAAACGGCTCCGTTGATCTTCACGGCTCTCTTCTCCTCATTCTGGCCTGATGGGGTGTTTGATCCGATCGCAACCATGTCGGTGTTGATCTTCAATTTCGCGATCATGCCCTATGAAGCCCAAAACGAACTCGCTTGGGCTGCCTCCTTTGTGCTGGTGATGATGATCCTGGCCGCCAACCTGCTGGCGCGCTGGATAGCCCGGATGACCAAAGTCTGAAGTCCGAACCTCCAGCTCTTCTATTTCCCCCATTCCCTCCAGTGCAATGACCAGCAGCTCCCTCTCCAGCCAGGCCGCCGATTCCTCCACGGGGGATGCCTGCATGTCCCTGCAGAACGTCACCATCTCCTACGGCAAGTTTGAGGCGGTGAAAAATGTGTTCATGGATATTCCCCGCGGCCGGGTGACCGCCTTTATCGGACCTTCAGGCTGCGGTAAGTCGACCGTATTGCGCGGCCTCAATCGGATGAACGATCTGATTCCGGGCTGCAAGCTCAAGGGCAGAGTTGTTTTTGACGGCCACGATCTCTACGACCCCAAAGTGGATCCAGTGGAGGTGCGCAGGCGCATTGGCATGGTGTTCCAGAAGCCCAATCCCTTCCCAAAATCGATCTACGAGAACATCGCCTTCGGCGCGCGGATCAACGGCTTCAAGGGTGATATGGATGAGCTGGTGGAGCGCTCCCTGCGCAAGGCTGCAGTGTGGGACGAATGCAAGGACAAGCTTAGGGAGAGCGGATTTGCCCTCTCGGGCGGCCAGCAGCAGCGCCTCTGCATCGCCCGCGCCATCGCCACCGAGCCTGAGGTGATCTTGATGGACGAGCCTTGCTCAGCGCTTGATCCGATCTCCACATTGAAGATTGAAGAAACAATGCATGAGCTGAAGCGCAGCTACACGATCATCATCGTGACCCACAACATGCAGCAAGCCGTGCGTGTGGCTGATCAAACGGCCTTCTTCAATGCCGAAGCAGTGGAAGGTGGCACAGGCAAGGTGGGCTACCTGGTGGAGTTCAACGACACCGAACGGATCTTCAATGCCCCCGGCCAGCAGGCCACCCAGGACTACGTGAGCGGCCGATTCGGCTGATATACAACGATAAGGGTTTAAAATAGAAATTTATATCAAAATCAGCAACTTGGCTAAGCATGGATTGATTCATTCAATCTCTGAAGGCCATGAAAAAGCCGGCCGCAAGGCCGGCTTTATAACGGAGAGGGAGGGATTCGAACCCTCGATAGAGTTGCCCCTATACAGCATTTCCAGTGCTGCGCCTTCGACCACTCGGCCACCTCTCCAGGGGCAAAATGGGGCAACCAGATGGCAATGTAGCAGCATGACTCGCACCCATCCGATCACGGTTCACTGGCTCCAAACCGGCCAGGTGATTCGCCATGAGGTTCCCGAAGGGGAATACATCCTGCGCAGCTTTGAGCAGCAGGGCGATCCCTTGCCTTTTAGTTGCCGCAACGGCTGCTGCACCGCCTGCGCCGTGCGCGTGATCAGCGGCGAAATCGATCAGCGCGAGGCCCTGGGGCTGTCGCGGGAGCTGCGCGGGCGTGGCTACGGACTTCTCTGCGTGGCCCGGGCCACCGGCCCCTTGGAGGTGGTGACCCAGGAGGAGGACGAGGTCTACGAACTGCAGTTTGGGCGGCACTTTGGCCGCGGCAAGGTGCGCAGCGCCCTACCCCTGGAGGAGGAATGAAAGCAGCTAGCAC
The DNA here is from genome assembly GCF_024345755.1 of Cyanobium sp. L1E-Cus. NCBI lineage: Bacteria > Bacillati > Cyanobacteriota > Cyanophyceae > Synechococcales > Prochlorococcaceae > Cyanobium > Cyanobium sp. L1E-Cus. The sequence goes on from NZ_JAGQBS010000002.1 coordinate 276,296, forward strand.
CGCGGTCTACGAGCAATCGGGCCTGAGCAGCGGCGAGCTCGAACACCTATCGGCGGTGGCGCGCCGGGCGGCGGAGGTCGGTGGCGAGCAACTGCGCCAGCACTTTGGCCGCCTGCAGCAGGTGCGTGAGAAGGGGCGCTCCGGCGATCTGGTCACCGAGGCAGACCATGCCGCTGAAGCAGCGGTGCTGGCGCTGCTCGAGGCTGAAACACCGCAGATTGGCGTTCTGGCCGAGGAGAGCGGACGCCGCCCCAGGCCAGGCGAGCTGGAGTGGTGCGTCGATCCCCTAGATGGCACCACCAACTACGCCCACAGCTACCCGCTGTTTGCCACCTCGGTGGGCCTGTGCTGGCGCGGCCAGCCCCTGCTCGGCGCCCTAGCCGCACCAGGCCTGGACCAGCTCTACTGGGCCGCACCAGGCCTGGGCTCCTGGTGCAATGGCAGCAGGTTGGCTGTTAGCGCCTGCCCCAGCCTTGAGCAGGCCCTGCTGGTGACCGGCTTTGCCTACGACCGCCGCAGCCGCCTCGACAACAACTACGCCGAATTCGCCTGGTTTACCCACCGCAGCCAGGGCGTGCGCCGCGGCGGCTCAGTGGCCCTGGATCTGGCCTTCGTGGCCGCCGGCAAACTCGATGGCATTTGGGAGCGGGGCCTATCGCCCTGGGATCTGGCCGCCGGAGCGGTGCTTGTGGAGCAAGCCGGCGGTGTGGTGAGCGCCTACGACGGCTCGGCATTTGCGATCGACTCGGGGCGGATCCTGGCCTGTGGAGCGACCCTGCAACCAGCCCTGATCGAAGGCCTGGCATCCTGCCGCCCCCTGGCCGGCGCCAGCTATGGCGCCCCCGAACTCGACTCCCCCTGATTCGATCCATAGGATCAGCCCACCCCATCCCACCTTCAACGCCGCAATGGCCCTGCAACCTGCCGCTGGCGTTCGGGATCTCAACCCCCGTGAAGTTGAGGGCAACCGGCGCATCGCCGATCAACTAGCAGCTGTGTATCGGCTTTGGGGCTACCAGGAGGTAGCGCCGCCCAGCTTTGAGCGGCTCGACACCCTGGAAGCCGGCGGTGGCATCGACGGCCGCGAGCTGGTGCGGCTGGCAAGTGATGAGCCCCTGGGGCTGCGTCCGGAGCTGACCGCCTCGATCGCCCGCGCCGCCAGCACCCGCCTGGCCGAGCGACCCCGCCCCCTGCGGCTCTGGGCCATGGGCAGCACCTTCCGCAGCTCCACGGCTGAAGGCGGCTCCCAGCGGCTGCATGAACAATTGCAGAGCGGCGTAGAGCTGCTCGGGGCCCAAACCGCCGCCGCCGATGTGGAGCTGATGCGGCTGCTGCTTGCCGCCGCCGGAGCCCTTGGACTGCAGGCCCATCACCAACCCCGGCTGCTGGTGGGGCACCACGGGGTGCTCAGCGCCCTGCTGCGCCAGCTACCCGAGCAGCAGCAGGGCGCTGCCCGCGCCGCCCTAACCAACTTCGACCCCCTGGCTCTGGCCCAACTGGCCTTGCCGGATTCTGATAGGCAGCGCCTGGGCAACCTGATGCGCCTGCGCGGCGAGCCAGCCAAAGTGCTGTATCAACTGGAGCAGTGGCTGGGCCCCATCACCCTGCTAACGGAGCTGGGCGAGACCCTGGCTGCGGTGGCCCCGGCCGCAGAGCGCCTGGGGGTGCAATTGCAGCTCGACCCCAGCTTCCAGCCCCACTTCGCCCTCTACGACGGCCTGGTGCTGAAGCTGGTGTGTCAAGGCCAGGAGGTGCCGGTGGAGATTGCCAGCGGCGGTCGTTACGACGCCCTGGTGGGTCGCTTTTGTCCAGAGCCAAGCGAGGCTGCGGGAGTGGGCTTTGGCTTCGATGTGGGAGCGGTGCGGGAGCTGGTGGCACCTGCCATAGAGAGCCCTTCGCCGGTACTGGTGGCCTACGGCAACCCCCAACACCTGGCCGCAGCCCTCGACCAGCTGGAGGCCTTGCACCAGATGGGCACCTGCGCTGAACTGCTCAGCGGGGCCTGCACCAACCAAGCGGAAGCAGAAGCCCTCGGCCAAGCCCGCGGCTGCGGCCGTACCCTCTGGATCGATTCCTAAAGTTCGAAGATGGCTCACACGATCGTCACCAACGTCTGCGAGGGCGTAGCCGATTGCGTTGATGCCTGCCCCGTGGCTTGCATCAACCCCGGCCAAGGTGCCAACAGCAAGGGCACAAACTTTTATTGGATCGACTTCGACACCTGCATCGATTGCGGCATCTGCCTGCAGGTGTGTCCCGTGCAGGGGGCCATCCTTCCCGAAGAAAAGCCCGAGCTGCAGCAGGCAGGCTGAGCGGCGCAGCGCACAGCCTGCCTGCTGCGCCGCTTAGCTTAGCCAAGACTTAGCCAAGTCAAAGTTCGGAGACCCCTCCCTCAGGTCCATTGAGCCGGAAGGCCCAAGCTCCGTAAGGTTTGCCCCAACGACCTAACGCTTGCCATGACGGTGCTGGAACAGGGCCAGATTCAGATCCACACCGAAAACATCTTTCCGATCATCAAAAAGGCCGTCTACAGCGGCCATGAGGTGTTTCTGCGGGAGCTGGTGAGCAATGGCGTGGATGCCATCAGCAAGCGGCGCATGGCGGCGATGGCTGGCGACTGCAGCGAAGGGCCTGAAGCCAAGATTTCGATCCGCATCGACCGCGAGGCCAACACTCTCACCATCTCCGACAACGGCATCGGCATGAATGTCGATGAGGTGAAGCGCTACATCAACCAGGTGGCCTTTTCCAGCGCCGAAGACTTCCTCGAGAAATACAAGCAAGAAAACGACGCGATCATCGGCCACTTCGGCCTGGGCTTCTATTCCAGCTTCATGGTGGCTAAGCAGGTGGAGCTGGTGACCCTCTCGGCCAGTGCTGGCGCGGAGGCGGTGCGCTGGAGCTGTGATGGCTCCCCCAACTTCAGCCTGGAGCTGGCCGAGCGCAGCGAGCCCGGCACCGACGTGATCCTGCACCTGATGGAGGAGGAGCTCGAATACATCGAGCCGGCCCGTATCCGCACCTTAATAACCACCTACTGCGACTTCCTGCCGGTGGAAGTGCAGCTGGAAGGCGAAACCGTCAATAAGCGCGAGGCCCCTTGGCGCAAGAGCCCCAGGGACCTCACCGACAACGACTACATCGAGCTCTACCGCTACCTCTATCCCTTCCAGGGCGATCCCCTGCTGTGGGTGCACCTCAACACCGACTATCCCTACAACCTGCAGGGCATCCTGTTTTTCCCCAAATCCACTGGCCGGGCCGATTGGGAGAAGGGCGAGATCAAGCTCTACTGCAACAACGTTTTTGTGAGCGACTCGATCAAGGAGGTGGTGCCCCGCTACCTGCTGCCCCTGCGCGGCGTGATTGATTCGCCCGACATTCCCCTGAACGTGAGCCGCTCCGCCCTGCAAACCGACCGGCGGGTGCGTTCGATCGGTGGCTTCGTGGCCAAGAAGGTGGGCGACCGGCTCAAGGAGCTACATCGCGACGACCCCAAGCGCTACGCCGAAAGTTGGGAGTCGCTGGCCCCCTTCATCAAGATCGGCGCCATGGAGGATGAAAAATTCGCAGACCAGGTGGCCGATCTGGTTCTGTTTGGCACTAGTTCTTCCCCCACGGAGCAGGAGCCTGGTGAGGGCGAGAGCATTGACCCCATCCCCGGCGAAGGCGGCAAGGCCTACACCACCCTGGCTGGCTACCGCACCCGCCTAGATGGCGCCAACGACAAGCGCATCCTCTACTGCACCGATGAAGCAGGCCAGGCTGGGGCCCTTGCCCTATGGAAGAGCCAGGGGGCCGAGGTGCTGCTGGCCGACACCTTCATCGACACCCAGTTCATCCCCTGGCTCGAATACCGCCACGAGGAGCTCAAATTCCAGCGGGTGGACAGCGAGCTGGATGAATCGCTGCAGGAGAAAGAAAGCGAGATCAGCGACGCAGACGGCAAGGACAATTCCGAAAAGCTGCGCGATTTATTCAAGGCAGCTCTGGCCAACGACAAGATCACCATCCAGGTCCAGGCCCTCAAGGGTGACAACGCCCCCGCCGCCTTGATCCTGCTGCCGGAGCAGATGCGCCGTCTCAACGACATGGGAGCCCTGATGGAGCAGCGCCTGCCGGGCTTGCCCGATCACCACGTGCTGCTTGTCAACCGCAAACACAAGCTGGTGGAAGGCCTGCTCAAGCTCTCTGCCGGTTCGGTGATCACAACCGGTGGCAGTGGCGGCAGCTCCCCCAGCCAGCAGCTGGCCGATGATCTTGGCCGCCATGTGTATGAATTGGCGCGCCTGGCGGTGGGCGGCCTGGAGCCCAACGAGCTGGCCGGCTTCCAGCAGCGCAGCGCCGATTTGATGGGCAAGCTGATGGAGCGGGGGCTCTGACTCCCTCAGGTAGCTAGCGGCAGGGCCAGCCCAGGCTGGATCTGCCCTTTGGTAGGATGTTCACTCGGGACTAGTCCCTGCAAGTCGTTTTGGAAATCGTTCATGTCCCGGGTCTGCCAGCTCACAGGCAAGCGCGCCAACAACGGCATGGCCGTCTCGCACTCCCACGTGCGCACCAAAAAGCTCCAGCAGGTGAACCTGCAAGAGCGCCGTCTGTGGTGGGCTGAAGGCAACCGCTTCATCAAGTTGCGCGTCTCCACCCGCGCTCTGAAAACCATCCAGAAGAAGGGCCTGGGCGCTTACGCCAAAGAGTTGGGCGTCAACCTGGCCAAAATCTGAGCCTGCGATGCGGCGTCGGGCACTTCTGCAGGGCCTAGTTGCTCTTCTGCCCGCAGCTGCGGGTGCTGCAAGCCTGTTGGCATCCAGCCGACAGGCTTTTGCTTTGGGAGGCACCCTGCCCGCACTCAACCAATCCGCCCCTGATTTCGACCTAGCCGGCATTGCGCCAGCAGCCGATGGTGAAGCCGTACCTACTCGGCTGAATTTGGCCGACTTCCAGGGCAAATGGTTGGTGCTCTACTTCTATCCCCGTGATTTCACCGGCGGCTGCACCATCGAAGCTCGTGGTTTTCAAAAAGACCTGGCCAGCTTCCGTGCCGCCAATGCGGCCGTGGTTGGAGTGAGTGCCGACGATGCCGAATCCCACGCCGATTTCTGCAGCAGCGAGGGGCTGGCGTTTCCCTTGCTATCTGATCCAGCTGGCACTGTGAGCCGCGCCTATGGCAGCTGGATCGCTCCCTTCTCTCAGCGCCACACCTTCCTCATCGACCCCTCGGGCATATTGCGCTCCACCTGGGTGGCGGTCCGTCCCAGCGGCCACAGCGCCGAAGTGCTCACCAGCCTTCGGGAGCTTCAGGCCAGCTGATCAGGCGCTAACGCAGCCAATTGGTCATAAAACAGCCAGTGGCGCCAGACATGCAAATACTTGCTGGTGTACTTCGCTCTGCTGGCGCAGCTCCAGCAGCCTTGAAGCGGGTGGAGGGGTGTCTAGCGCCCTATCCCAGCTGGCCACCAGCCCAGGGCCGGGCGCCATATCCAGATTTTGACAGGAGCAGCCCAGGTTGGCGGCGGCGGCAGCCACCTTGGGGTCATAGCTAAGGGCAGCGCAGGGCGCACCGGAGAGGGCTGCCAGGATCAGGCCGTGCAGCCGCATCGCCACCACCAAGCCAGCACCGCTGCATATGGCCATCGCCTCCTGGGGCCGCTCAGCCAGCACCTCCCGACTGCGGGCTGCCAGCCCGGGCGGCAGCAGCTGCTCGCGGCGCAGCTGCTCCAGCAGGCCCCGGTCCTGGTTGGCGTGGAAAGGCAGCCAGATCACCTTCCGGTCGTGGCTGGCGGCCAACTGATCCAGGGCTGCCAGATAGGGCCTCCAAGCTGAACCCTGCAACTGGCGGGTGGGGCGGAAGCAAAGCACCAAGGGGCCGCCCCTACCCCGCCATTGCTGGGGAGGTAGGCCCCAGACCGGATCGCTGCCCACGGGTCCGTCACGCCCCAGGCTCCTGGCCAGGGCAGCCGACTCCGGGTCGCGCCAGCTCACAGCCGTTGCCAATCGCAGCAGGCGGCCCACCAGCAATCGGCTGCGCCGCCGCTGCAGGGGTCCCAGCCCCTGGCCCCAAAGCAGCACAGGCTTGGCCTGCAAGCGGGCGGCCCCAATCAGAGCTGCGTAATAGAGCAGGCTCTTGAAACTGGTGGAATCCTGCAACAGGCTGCCGCCGCCAAGCACCAAGGCATCACAGTGCCGCAGCGCCTTGAGCACCAGGGGCAAGCTGCGGCGCGCCACCGTATCAACCCCAAAGCGCTCCCGCACGAGAGCACCGTCGTGGGCCGTAACCGTGGCCTGATAACCCGCTGGCAACTGGCTCAGCAGCACCTCCAGCAGGGCGTCGTCGCCCAGGTTGTGCTCGCCGTAGTAGCCGCAAAGCAACAGCCGCGGGGTCGGCTCCGAGATCTCCTGGCGGGTTGCGACCACAGACCGCTCGAAAGCACCCAAATAGCCTTTCAGCCTACCTAAGTTCTCCGCAGCTTTTCCACTTTTGCGGTTTGGTGAGCTCTGACCCTCAATGCCCAGACCCGCGATGCAGTGACCCGCAACTTACGCGCCGCATCCGCAATCACCACTTCGATAGCCAGCGCTGGAATGGGCTGACCCCCCGCGACGACGACATCATCATCGCCAGTCCGTACAAGAGCGGAACCACTTGGCTGCAGTCGATCGTGGCCCATCTGCTGTTTGAGGGCGAATTGCCTGCCTCGCTGGCAGAGCTCTCTCCCTGGCTGGAGGCGAATTATCACGATCTTGAGGCCCTGCAGCAAACCCTGGAGCAGCAACGCCACCGCCGCTTCATCAAGAGCCATCTACCCCTGGATGCCCTCCCCTGGGACCACCAGCGCTCGTTTTTATACATTGCCCGCGATGGACGGGATGTGGCGATGTCACTCTGGAATCACTACATCAATTGGAGTGACGAAGCCCACCAGCTGGTCAACCAAGTGCCCAACGAGCGGGGCGATACCTTTCCGCGCGCCCCCGCCGATGTGCAGACCTTCTTTGATGACTGGCTGCAACGCGGCTGGCTGGGTTGGGAGCAGGACGGGTGGCCCTACTGGTCGTTCTTTCACAACGTGCAGTCTTGGTGGGATCACCACCAACAACCCAACATTCTCTTGCTCCACTACAACGACCTCAAGGCCGATCTCCTTGCTCAGGTGCAGCGGATCGCCTGCTTCCTGGGCATAGACCCCGACCCGGAGCGCTTAGAAATGGTGTGTGCCGCCGTCGACTTCAAAGCCATGCGGCGGCGCAGCGCCACCTATGTGCCCTGCGGCGGGCGTCTCTGGAAGGGGGGCGCCGAATCTTTTCTCTACCGGGGTACCAACGGGCGTTGGCGGGGGGTGCTGCGGCCGGAGCAGCTGGAGGCCTACGAGCGGGTGAGCCGCAGCGCCCTTAGCCCCGACTGCCACCATTGGCTCCATCGAAGCTGCGATCAACAACTGCCCACGGTGGATGGCTAGGCGCGATGGTCACCGTTGAGACACTGGAAGCTCTGGATCTTTTGATCTGGCTGGGGAGTGGTGTCCTAGCCGGAGATAGGGCCCGCTGCAATCAGAGCACGGTCTCCCGGCGGGTCAGTCAGGCCGAGTCCAACCTCGGCCTCAAGCTGCAACGCAGAGGCGGCCAGTGGCACCTGAGCGGAAATTCCCTGCTGGTGCGAATGGAGAGAGAAGTGCACCAACTCAATCGAATCCATGGCCATCGCCCCCTGCGGCTTCAGGCTCCAGCCTGGAGTCAAGACCACCTACTAAGGCCGCTGCCGAAGAACTGGATCATCAACCCCAGCGACGCGCCGGGGTCGCCCCATCACTGTCTGGACCTGCTGAAGGAGCGGGTGGTCGACGCCTGCCTGGCAACCCTGCCCGAACGACCGTCCAGCGACGACCATCGCTTCACCTGTTTCGACCTCTACCGCTCGCCAATCCATCTGGTGACCCTGGCGGACTCTCGTGTGGTTGATATCTCCAGCCCAACCCGACTGGAGATCGGATCGTGCTGCCAGATCGCGACCTTCCCGTTCAATCCCCGCGCCCAGAATCTGTTCATCCAAAACTTCTTCCAGCATCACTTCCAGCCAGAGCAGGCCTACGCCGTCGCTAAACAAAGTCAGAAAGAGGCCGTGTACTTCGCCAACAGCCTGATACTCAAGACCCTGCGAACCACCCTGCCGGTGGTTGAGCTCGATGTCGCCGTGCCCTCCCATTACGTCGAGAGCTTGGTGGTGCTGCACGACAACCGAAACGCGCCGGCCATTGCCGAACTGGTCGACACCCTGCGCCGTCGCATCCAGGACCTGTCACGCTCCGAAGAGAAGCTCACGCCCCTGCTCTGACCCCATGCATGCCCTCTCCCTACCCACCTGGTGGATTCACGTCACCTCGGTGCTCGAGTGGGTGGTAGCGATGGTGGCCGTGCAGCGCCTGGGGGTGGCTCGCCGGGAGGGCGGTTGGCGTTGGTTGAGCCTGGCAATGTTGCCAGCCTTGGTGAGCGCCATGGCTGCCTGCACCTGGCATCTATTTGACAACAGCCCAAACCTGCAGGGCCTGGTGGTGTTTCAGGCGGGCCTCACCACCATTGGCAACGCCGCCTTGGCACTTGCAGCCTGGAACCTGCTGCGCCAGCAGCGGCAGGCGACGCCATGAGCGGCCCCCTCGGCTGGCTTGCCGGCATCGACCCCACGCCTTTGTTCGTGTTGTCGCTACTCCCCTATCTGGCCTTCCTTTGGTGGGCAGGGCGGATTGAGGGTTTCCCCAAGCTGGCCCTGCGGGGCTTTCAATTCACCCTGGTGTTTGTGGCCGTCACGATTGCCGCCGCCATCGTGGCCCAACTGCGCTACGGCGAGCTGCTGGCCAATGTGGATTCCTTGCATGGGGGAGCTGAATCGCTGCTCACGATCTCCAACCTGCTGGTGGTGCTGGGCTTCAGCGGCATTGGCGCCGTGATCACGGCCCAACCGCCCCGATCTTGATGCTCTGGCTTCTGGCGATCGTCGTCAGCCTGGCCGCTGGGCCCAGCCAGGCTGCACCCGTATTGAGAGTCGGCGTGGCGGATGGCTCCCAGCCCTGCTCCTATCGCCAGCGGGGCAGCTGGAGTGGCATGGCAGTGGAACTGTGGCAACAGGTCGCCGACCAGGAGCAGATCCCCTACGTACTGGTGCCAGCAGACAACACAACCGAGCTCCTGGCGGCCACCAAGCGCAACGAAGTGGACGTTGCGATCGGCTGCATCACCATCTCACCAGAACGCATCCGCCAGAACCGCTTCAGCCTGCCCTTTCAGGAATCGGGCTTGGGGGTGATGGTCAAACGCAACCAGCTGGAGCTCGGCAGTTCCCTGCTGCGCAGCCTGCTGGCTCCTGATCTGATCAGGCTGCTGGTGGCCTACGTGGTGCTGATAGGCCTGTTGAGCGTGGCTGTCTGGCAGGTGGAGCGCAACGGCAGCAAACCCAGCAGCTGGGAGATCGGGCCGCGCCGCGCCTTCGCCCTGATCTTCCAAGTGCTGGCCACCGGCCCTGGCACAAACACCGTTGTTGTTAGTACACGGGGCCACACCTTTGTCTTTGTGGCCTACCTGGTGCGGATCATCACGGCCTCGCTGCTGGTCAGCTACGTCACCTTGAACGTCGTGCGGGGCAACCAGGAATTGGCGAGCCCCAACATCCGCAGCCTCAACGATCTCGCCGGCCAGCGGGTTGCCGTGCGGCGTGGCACCGTCAGCGACGACCTACTGCAAAGACTCAACGACTCCGGCCTGCAGCCACCGATTCAGCTGCGCGAGCTGGATCAAGTGATCCGCGCCGACAGCCTGCTGGTGGCTGACGCCGTGGATGCGGTGCTCGCCGACGACATCCAGCTCGACTTTTTGCTGCAGCAACTGCCCCACAAGCGCTACGGGCTGGCGCTGCGCAACCTCAACCCCCAATCCCAGGCATTCGCCCTCTCACCAGGCATCAGCGAAGACCTGGAAACCCGGATCAATGAAGCGCTTGGCAGGCTCAAGCGCGATGGCGTAGTCACCCGGCTGCGGCAGCAGGCAATGAACAAGTCTTAAGCCGGGTCATCCATAGGCGGTGCTGCCCGGAAGATGGGGCGTTGGCACCTGCTCCATGATCGCTCCCCTCCTGGCCCTTGCCCCCGCCACCATCACCTGGTCACCCAAGGTGGCGTTGGTGATGATTGTCTGCAACGTGATCGCCATCGCAATTGGCAAGGCCACGATCCAACAGCAAAACGTTGGTCTGAAGCTGCCCAGCCCCGGGCTATTTGGCGGTTTCAGCCACGGCGCCATGCTCGGCACCTTGAGCCTCGGCCACATCCTCGGCATGGGCGCCATCCTTGGCATGGCCTCCCGCGGCGTGGTCTGAAAACCTGGGTTCCACCCTCAGGGCTCAGCGCCAACCCAGCAAGTAGGGCAGCGCCTTAAGCCCGTAGCGCTCAAAGCGGTATTCAAACAACAGGGCGGAGAGATCCTCCGCCCGCCGGGTTTGCAAGCCCGCCAGCAGGCGCTCCAGGCGAGCATCGGCCCTGGCATCAGCAAGTCCTAGCCAGGTGCGCCTAGCTAGGCGGCCACTCAGGCTCCAGCGCCAGCCCAGCTCCCGCCTTAGCAGGCTCGGGTATTGGTCTAGGACGGCACAGCCAGCTTGCTTGGCCAGGGCCTTCAGCAGCAGCGGTGCCAGCACCCTGGCACTGGCTAGGGCGTGGCGGATGCCCTCCCCACCCAGCAGGTTGGCCGTGCTCACCGCGTCACCTAGGCCGATCAACCTGCCCAGCCGGTGTGGTTCATGGCGGCGGACCGTGCTGCGAATGCGGCCCCCATGGCGATCGAGCACCTCGGTTTGGCCTAGGCCGCAGCGCTGCACCAGGGCGCCCAGCTCCAGAGCCAGCGCTGGCTGGGCACGGCTGGGATCGGCCAAGCGGCACACCCCCACCTTGAGCTGGCCAGGTGCCATCGGAAATACCCAGCCGTAACCCTGCCGCACCCAGTCGCTGCCAAGGAAAAAACTGAGCCGGTCTGCCCAGGGCCGGTACTGCTCGGGATGCACCTGCAACAACCATTCCACCCCCAGGCCGGCCACCAGCGGATCGGCCAGCTTTGCCTGCTCGCCAATCAAGGCTCGGCCCTCGCCGCTGGCATCCACCAGCCAGCGGCTGCGCAGCAAGCGGCGACCAGCAGCGCCATCGCGCACCACGGTGCAAACGCCAGCGCCATCTTGATGCCAGCCAATAGCCGTAACGCCGAGCTGCAGGCGGGCGCCCCAGGCCTGGGCCTGGCCAGCTAGCCACTGGCGCAGGGCGCCAAAATCGAGCACGGCGCCGAGGGGTTGCTCTGCGCTCCACAGCCGCCGCTGCTCGCCTGGTCCCACCAGCTGCCAGCCACTCCAGCGCGCCGCCACAACGTGAGCGGGTATGCCAAAGCGATCGAGGGTCTCAAGCGGCAGGGCCGCACTACTGAAAGCCGCCTGCCCCAAATTCTTAAGCCGATCAACCAGCAGCACATCAACCCCAGCCTGGGCAAGTAGACGGGCTAGCTCAGCACCCGAAGGGCCAGCACCCACCACAAGCACCTCGCAGTCGTAGGGCTCCGGTTCAGACAGCAACGGGCGCAGCTGCAGCAGGGAGACTGCTTTGAAGGGGAGCACCAAAACGGCTTATGATCCGCTCCGCCATCTGGGGCGGGGTGAGACCGAGGCTCTGCTTGCTCTGCTCCGGGCTGGCGTGGTCCACGAGCACATCGGGGATGCCGATGCGCAACACGGGCACCAGCACGTCGTGGTCGCTGAGGGTTTCCACCACGGCGGCACCGAAGCCACCAGGGAGGGCGCCCTCCTCCATGGTCACCACCTTGCCGATGCGCTTGGCCATGGGAAGAATCAAGGCCTCATCTAGGGGCCGCAGGAAGCGGGCATTGATCACGGCCGCCCGCAGACCCTTTTCCTGCAGCAGTCCGGCCGTAGCCATCGCCGGAGCCACCATGGCGCCATAGGCCACGATCAGCAGGTCGTCGCCGTCGGTGAGCAACTCGCCCCTGCCGATCTCTAAGGGTTCAAAACCCTCTTCTGCCAGAGGCACCCCCTCGCCTTCGCCGCGGGGAATGCGCAGGGCGCAGGGGCCGATGTGGTGAATTGAGGTCACCAGCATGCGCTGTAGCTCAGCCTCATCCTTGGGGGCCATCACCGTGAAATTGGGGACAGCGCGGAAGTAGCTGATGTCGTATTGCCCCTGGTGGGTAGGGCCGTCGGCGCCAACGATGCCGGCCCGATCCAGCACAAAGGTGACCGGCAGGTTCTGGATGCCGACGTCGTGAATCAACTGGTCGTAGGCGCGCTGCAGGAAGGTGCTGTAAACAGCCACCACGGGCTTGAGGCCTTCGCAGGCCATGCCAGCCGCCATGGTGACGGCGTGCTGCTCTGCGATGCCCACATCAAAATATTGATTGGGAAGAGCCTTCTCCAGCAGATCAAGTCCGGTGCCGGTGGCCATGGCAGCGGTGATGCCCACCACGGTGGGGTCCTGTTCACATAGCTTCACCAGCGTCTGGCCAAACACCTTGCTGTAGCTGGGTGGTTTGGGCTTGCTGGAGGGATAGGCCTTGCCAGTGGCCAGATCAAAGGCGCTCTGGGCGTGATAGCCCACCTGATCGGCCTCGGCGTAGGCGTAGCCCTTGCCCTTGGTGGTGGCCACATGCACCAGCACAGGACCCTCGGTGCGGTGGGCCTGTTCAAAGGTGCGCACCATGCCGGCGATGTCGTGGCCATCGATTGGGCCGATGTAGGTGAAGCCCAGCTCCTCAAACACCGCACCCACCTTGGGCACCGCCAAACGCTTCATGCTCTCTTTAAGCGTCTTGAGCTCGTTGGGCAGCTCGCCGTGCAGGAAGGGCAGGTGCTTGATCGCCTCCTCGGCATTGCCCTGCAGAAATTGCAAGGGTGGGCTCAGCCGCATGCGGTTGAGGTAGGTGGAAAGGGCACCCACCGGCGGGCTGATCGACATGTCGTTGTCGTTCAGCACCACCACCAGCTTGGTTTTCGGCAGGTGGCCGGCGTGGTTGATCGCCTCTAGAGCCATACCACCGGTGAGGGCACCATCGCCGATCACCGCCACGCATTTGAAGTCTTCACCGCGGCGATCGCGGGCCAGGGCCATGCCTAGGGCTGCCGAAATCGAGGTGCTGGCGTGGCCGGCACCGAAATGGTCAAAGGGGCTCTCGCTGCGCTTGAGGTAGCCGGCTACCCCGTTCTTCTGGCGCAGGCTATCGAAATCCTTGTAACGGCCAGTTATCAACTTGTGGGGGTAGGCCTGGTGACCCACGTCCCACACAACTTTGTCGTGGTCGAGATCGAGGGTTTGATAGAGGGCGAGGGTGAGCTCCACCACTCCCAGCCCGGGACCCAGGTGCCCGCCGCTGGTGCTCACCACCTCCAGATGGCGCTCACGAATCTGGCGGGCAATGGCTTCAAGCTCTGCCGTGCTCAGGCCGTGCAGCTGATTCGGGTGACTCAGCTCGCTGAGATGCATGCACAACCCTGGAGGTGGGGTGCAATCTAGGCCTTGGCTTCCGCCCAGGGGTGCGAATTGCGACACTGGTGGGATGAGCGAGGCCCCTGAGAGCTATCTGCAACGGATCCTGCGGGCGCGGGTCTACGACGTGGCGATTGAATCGCCACTGGATCCTGCGCCGAATCTCTCGGCGCGCCTGCACAACCGGGTGCTGCTGAAGCGTGAGGATCTGCAGCCCGTGTTCAGCTTCAAGCTGCGCGGCGCCTACAACAAAATGGCCGGCCTCTCGCCTGCCGAGCTGGAGCGGGGCGTGATCGCCGCCAGCGCCGGCAACCATGCCCAGGGAGTGGCGCTAGCCGCCCAGAAGCTGGGCTGCAGGGCCGTGATTGTGATGCCTGTCACCACACCGGAGATGAAGGTGAAAGCGGTGGCGGCCCGGGGCGCCGAGGTGGTGCTGCATGGTGACAACTACGACGCCGCCTGCACGGAAGCCACGCGCCTGGGCCTTGAGCGGGGGCTCAGCTTCATCCATCCCTTTGACGATCCCGATGTGATCGCCGGTCAAGGCACGATCGGGTTGGAGATCCTGCGCCAGTGCTCCTCGCCGCCTGACGTTATCTACGTGGCCGTAGGCGGTGGCGGCTTAATCGCCGGCATTGGGGCCTACGTCAAAACCCTCTGGCCCCAAGTTCAGATCGTTGGCGTTGAGCCAGTGGACGCCGATGCCATGACCCGCTCCCTAGCCGCCGGGGAGCGGGTGCAGCTTGAGCAGGTGGGCCTTTTCGCCGATGGCGTGGCGGTGCGCCGCGTCGGTGAGCTCACTTTTGAATTGGCAAAGCAAACGGTGGATCGCATGGTGACAGTCGACACCGACGCCATCTGCGCAGCCATCAAGGACGTGTTCGAAGACACCCGTTCGATCCTGGAGCCTGCCGGAGCCCTTGCCATAGCCGGCATGAAGCGCGATGTGGTGCAACAGGGCTTGCACGGCCAAACCTTGGTGGCGGTTGCCTGCGGCGCCAACATGAACTTCGACCGGCTGCGCTTCGTGGCCGAGCGCACTGAGATCGGCGAAGACCGCGAAGCGATGCTGGCGGTGGAAATCCCCGAGCAGACCGGCAGCCTGCGGCGCTTCTGTGGTGTGCTGGGCCAGCGCAGCCTCAGCGAGTTCAGCTACAGGCTGGCCGATCCCAGGGTTGCTCACATTTTTGTAGGGGTGCAAACCAGTGGCACGGCCGACGAGCAGCAACTGATCAACGACGTGCAGAACGCCGGCTTCCCCTGCCTCGACCTCTCCAACAACGAGCTGGCCAAGCTGCACCTGCGTCACATGGTGGGCGGCCGCCTGCCCGCCAGCGCCGGCCCGGCTCTCGCTCAGGGCGAAGAGCTGCTCTATCGCTTCGAGTTCCCCGAAAAACCAGGCGCCCTGATGGCGTTCGTAAACGCTTTACACGCCAACTGGAATATCAGCATTTTTCACTACCGCAACCACGGCGCCGACGTGGGGCGGATCGTGGTGGGGGTGCAGGTGCCTCGCGCTGACAGACCCGCCTGGCAGGAGTTCCTCGATGGCCTGGGCTATCAGCACTGGGACGAATCGGCCAACCCTGCCTACAAGCTGTTTTTAGGCCCCAGCTCAGCGCCCCTGCCAGCCCTGGCATGAGCCAAAAAAGCTGCGGTAACCTGCGGGCATGCAAAGCACGGGGCTGATTCAGGGCCTATCCCTGCCCGCCCGGATGGAGGCGATCCTCTACTTGAAAGGCCGGCCCCTCAGCCTGGCAGAACTTGCTGAGATCGCTGCGGTTAGCCGAGAGGAGGCGGAGCTTGGCTTGATCACCTTGATCACCGACTACGCCCACCGGGATACGGCCCTGGAGGTGCGCCAAGAGGGCAACCGGTACAGCCTGCAGCTGCGCGATGGGCTGGCAGACCTGGTTCAAAACCTCCTGCCCGTGGACCTATCCACGGCCGCCCTGCGAACCCTGGCCACGATTGCCTTAAAAAAGCGGATCTTGCAATCGGATCTAGTCGAGTTGCGCGGCTCCGGCGCCTACGACCACATCAAGGAGCTACTGGCCCAAAATTTCATCGAGCGCAAGCGCCAAAGCGAGGGCCGCTCCTACTGGCTCACCCTCAGCGAGAAGTTCCACCGCACCTTCGCCATCAAGGCTGAGGCTGACCTCTGGAAGCAAGCTGCCTAGAGTTGGCCCACTAACAAAATTACATGGACGCCCTGAGTTTCCTGCTGCAGGTTCTGGCCCAGACCCTCAGCATCTACACCCTGGTGTTGCTGGTGCGGGTGTTGCTGAGCTGGTTTCCCAATCTCGACTGGAGCAACCCCGTGCTTTCGACGGTGAGCTCGATCACCGATCCCTACCTGAATGCCTTCCGCGGCCTGATTCCGCCCCTAGGCGGCCTAGACCTTTCGGCGATCGTGGCCTTCATTGCCCTGCAACTGGTGCAGAGCCTGCTCGAAGGCGCCAGCGTTTCGGTGCTCGGAGCTGGTTACTGATCAGCTAATGCCTGTTCAAGGGGCAGCAGCTCGTCATCGGCGCCAGCGCGGCTGCGCACTGGAGCACTGAAACCCCTTGCCTTGACATTTCTGAAGCTGAGCGGTCCAGGGGTGCCAGCCGGCACCGATAGGCGCAGGGCAAAGGCAGAGGTGCCTGGTGGCACATCACCAATCGAACCCACCCGGGTGCGGTTTTGCAGCACCGGCTCGCCACTTGAATCAACGATCAGGGCAAAGACGTCGGTATCAACAACGGTCTTGCGGGTGGGATTCACCACGCTGCCGCGCAGGGCGTAGCAGCTGGCACCAGCCGGGCGCCGCAATTCCGGCTGTGCGCCAATGTCCTCGGCGGGGCAGGGATCGATGCTCAGCTCAGATACCTGCAGATCTGCTGCCCAGGCAGGAGCTGGCAGCACCAGCGCACCAATGACTAGGAGGGCGAGCAACCGCGCCAGCCACTTTGCAATCTCATGCCGTGGCCCAAGCTCAAAACCTTGCTTGCTCACCGCCTGTCACCACTGCCTCCAATCACGTTACGGGCGGCGCGGCTGGCCAGTTTGTCGAGGTTGGTCTGGGCAATTTGCTCTAGCTCCAGGCCAAGTTCAGTAGCGAGCTGGGCCACGTACCAGAGCACATCACCAAGCTCGAGCTGCAGGTCTGCAATCACCTCAGGCGAAAAATTGCCCTGACGGTCGCGCAGCACTTTTTTGACCTTGTCGGCCACCTCGCCAGCCTCACCGCACAGCCCCAGGGTGGGATAGATGGGGTTGGCGCCGGCATCTGGGTAGCGGGCCGTGGCGCGGCAACCCTCTTGGTATTGCTGAAAATCCACCTATGGCAGCCCATTGCAGGCCTGGATGGTAGTTTCCAGTCGTCTGTTGGCGTTTACATGCCCCAGCCCGATCTCATGCGTCGCACCAAGATCGTGGCCACGATCGGGCCTGCCACGGAATCCGCCGAACGTCTGCGCGAGTTGGTGGCCGCCGGCGCCACTACTTTCCGGCTCAATTTTTCTCACGGCGACCACAGCGAGCATGCGGCTCGCATCGCCACGATTCGTCAGGTGTCAACGGAGCTGGGAATTGAGCTCGGCATCCTTCAAGACTTGCAGGGTCCCAAAATTCGTTTGGGCCGCTTTGCCGATGGGCCGATCACCCTGGCCAAGGGCGATCAGTTCACCCTCACATCCAGGGATGTGGCCTGCAATCAGAAGATTGCCACCGTCACCTACGCATCTCTGGCCGATGAGGTGGTGCCAGGCAGTCGCATCCTGCTGGATGACGGTCGGGTGGAGATGGTGGTCGACAGCGTCGACAAGCCGGAGCAGACCCTGTTCTGCCGCGTCACCGTTGGTGGAGTGCTCTCTAACAACAAGGGGGTGAATTTCCCCGATGTGCAGCTCTCAATCCGTGCCCTCACCGAGAAAGACCGCATTGATCTGGCCTTTGGGCTGAAGCAGGGGGTTGATTGGGTGGCCCTCAGCTTTGTGCGCAACCCCTCGGACATGCGCGAGATCCGGGAACTGATCCGCAGCCATGGCCACGAAACCCCCGTGGTGGCCAAGATCGAAAAGTTTGAGGCCATCGATCAGATCGACGACATCCTGCCCCTCTGCGACGGGGTGATGGTGGCTCGGGGCGACTTGGGCGTTGAGATGCCCGCCGAAGAAGTTCCCCTGTTGCAGAAGGAGCTGATTCGCAAGGCCAACAGTCTCGGCATCCCGGTGATCACTGCCACCCAGATGCTCGATTCAATGGTGAGCTGCCCCAGGCCCACCAGGGCCGAGGTGAGCGACGTAGCCAACGCCATCCTTGATGGCACCGATGCCGTGATGCTCTCCAATGAGAGCGCTGTGGGCGATTTCCCCGTGGAAGCGGTGGCCACCATGGCCATAATCGCCCGGCGCATCGAGCGGGATTACCCCCGCCGGGTGCTCGATAGCCACATGGCAACCACCATCCCCAATGCCATCTGCCAGGCGGTGAGCAGCATTGCTCGCCAGCTGAATGCGGCCGCAATTTTGCCGCTCACCAAGGGGGGCTCTACGGCTCGCAATGTCAGCAAGTTCCGCCCCAGTACCCCAATTTTGGCGATCACCAGCGAGGTGAATGTGGCCCGGCAGCTGCAGCTTTGCTGGGGCGTCAACCCCTTGGTAGTAGAGGAGCAGAGCTCCTCCACCAGCACCTTCAGCCTGGCCATGGGCATGGCACGCGAGCTGGGCTTTCTTCGTGATGGTGACCTAGTCGTTCAAACCGCCGGCACCCTCTCGGGAATCAGCGGCTCCACCGACTTCATCAAGGTGGGCATCGTCTCCGCGGTGCTCTCTAAGGGAACCGGCGTCGGCACTGGATCCGTGAGCGGTCGAGTTCGCCTGGTTGACAGCCCAGAGGCAGCGGCGGCAATCCAATCTGGCGAAATCCTGGTGGTGCATGAAACCTGCGCCGATTACGTCGAGGCGATTCGCAAAGCCAAAGGGGTAGTTACGGAAGCTGGTGGCCTCGAGAGCCATGCCGCCTTGATCGCCGAGCGCACTGGCGTACCAACGATTGTGGGTGTCTGTAACGCGATCGCAAACCTGCGTCAGGGGGAAATCGTGACCCTGGATCTGCAGCGCGGCGAGGTGCATCGAGGCGCCCGCAGCCACGACGCTGACGACAGACCCGCCATCGTTTAGGGCCAGCAGCCGCCACCGCAGCCATGCCAACCAAGCTCCCCATGCGGGAAACCGTCGGCATGGCCCTGAGCACCCTGCGCTCCAATCGGCTGCGCAGTTTGCTGACCATGCTCGGCATCGTCATCGGCAATGCCTCCGTGATCACCTTGGTGGGGGTGGGGCGAGGCGCCCAGAACCTGGCCGAAGGGCAGCTAAGCAATCTCGGCGCCAACGTGCTGTTTGTAGTGCCTGGCAGCAACGACACCCGGCGCCAGGGCATCGACTTCCCCAAAAACCTCGTGCTTGAAGACGCGGTCGCCATCGGCGAGCAGGTACCAAGCGTAAAGCGGGTAGCCCCCCAGATCACCTTGAGCGGGGTGGTTCAGGCGGGCGGCCTGAGCAGCAGCACGTCAATTTTCGGTGTTACACCGGAGTTTCTGCCGGTTCGTCAATTTGAGATCGCCCAGGGGCGCTTCTTCACCGCCAGCGATCTCAACGGCGCTCGCAATGTCACCGTTGTGGGGCCCGACTTGGGCACAAAGATGTTTCCAGGCAAGGCGCCAGTGGGGCGCCAGCTGCGTATTCGCAACCAGCTGTTTGAAGTAATAGGCGTTCTTGAACCCAAGGGCGCCGTATTTGGTCAAAACCAAGACGAGAACGCCTACGTGCCCCTCAGCACCATGGTGAGCAAGCTTTCAGGACGCGACCCCACCTACGGGGTCAGCCTTAATTTCATTAGCGTCGAAGCCCGCGACGAGCAGAGCACGGGGGCCGCGAGCTTTCAAATCACCAACCTGTTGCGCCAGCGGCATCGGATCCTGCGGGAAGACGATTTTGCCGTGCGCTCCCAGAAAGATGCCCTCACGATTGTGAGCACGATCACTGGTGGCCTCACCTTGATGCTGGCGGCCATTGGTGCCGTGTCGCTACTGGTGGGCGGTATCGGCATCATGAACATCATGTTGGTGTCGGTGAGTGAGCGCACCGAGGAGATCGGCCTGCGCAAAGCCCTCGGCGCCCGCAGCGGCGATGTGCTGCTGCAGTTTCTGGTGGAGTCGCTGGTGCTGGCCAGCCTGGGGGGCGTGATCGGCAGCGCCGTGGGCCTTGGCACGGTGGCTGTGGTTGGCGTTCTGACACCCCTACCGGCATCGATTGGTGCGGCCACGGTGCTGGTCACGGTGGGGCTATCCGGTTCGATTGGCCTTTTCTTCGGCGTAGTGCCCGCCCGCCGGGCTGCGCGCCTCGACCCAATCGTTGCCTTGCGCAGCCTTTGAAAAGCTCTGGAGAACCCGCAGCGCGACGGGGCGAAACCAGAAAAAACCATTAAAAATTCAAAACAGTGGCGTCCGTCACTAAACCCGCACTTAAGCCAGTGGCTTTATGGGTGGAGAATTCGGGATTCAGTCGTGGCCCACCTGGCGTGCAGTTACCGCAATACCAGCGATCGGATGGTGATCCTGCGCTGCATCGGTCCCGAGCAGTTCTTCCTCGAACGAGTGGTGTTTCCCTTCGAGCTGCTCAGCTTCCAGTGCCCACCAAGCAGCGTGGTGAAGATCTGGACCCACGGCCTAGGTGGGCCTGAATTGGTGGAGACAGTTAACTCCGGCGATCTGGTCAACGATCCACCGGCCCAACCAGCTCAACCGGCCCAACTCGAATCTCTGCGCTGGGCAACGGCTAGCTGAAGCTGGGCTCGGGGAGGGGGCCTGGCGCCGTTACACTTGTCAACAAAGTGTCTCAGCTATGAACCAGCGCTGGCGTCTGATTGCCCTCTGGCTGCTGCCCCTTGCAGTGGTCGCATTCCTCGGCTGGCAGCTGCTTGGTAACGGCGGCACGGCCCGTTTCAAACCAGAAGGCGCCACGGTTGCTCCCCGCAATGCGGCAGTAGCCCGCATGAGCTACGGCCGCTTCCTCGATTACGTCGATGCGGGCCGGGTAACGGCGGTTGATATTTTCGACGGCGGTCGCAGCGCAGTTATCGAGGCTGTGGATCCTGACCTCGACAATCGGGTGCAGCGTCTGCGCGTAGACCTGCCCGGTGTTGCTCCAGAGCTGGTCAACAAGCTCAAAGAGCAGGGCATCAGCTTCGATATCCATCCACCTAAAACCGCTCCACCAGCTCTTGGATTGCTCGGCAATCTGCTCTTCCCATTGCTGCTGATCGGTTCGCTGATCTTCCTTTCACGCCGCGGCAACGGCATGCCCGGGGGTCCAGGTCAGGCGATGCAATTCGGCAAAACCAAAGCCCGCTTCGCCATGGAAGCTGAAACTGGCGTCAAATTTGACGACGTAGCTGGTGTTGAAGAGGCCAAACAGGACCTCCAGGAAGTTGTCACCTTCCTAAAAACCCCTGAGCGCTTCACTTCAGTTGGCGCCAAGATCCCCAAAGGGGTGTTGCTGGTAGGACCTCCCGGTACCGGCAAAACCCTGCTAGCCAAGGCAATTGCTGGTGAAGCCGGAGTTCCCTTCTTCTCGCTTTCAGGATCTGAATTCGTTGAAATGTTTGTTGGCGTGGGCGCCAGCCGGGTTCGTGACCTGTTCAAGCGGGCTAAGGAAAACAGCCCTTGTTTGATCTTCATCGACGAAATTGATGCGGTGGGACGCCAGCGTGGTGCTGGTGTCGGCGGCGGTAACGACGAGAGGGAGCAAACCCTCAACCAGCTGCTCACCGAGATGGACGGCTTTGAAGGCAATAGCGGCATCATCATCATTGCCGCAACAAACCGAGCCGATGTGCTCGATTCAGCCCTGTTGCGCCCAGGTCGTTTCGATCGCCAGGTTCAAGTTGATGTGCCAGACATCAAAGGGAGGCTGTCTGTGCTCAAGGTGCACAGCCGCGATAAAAAGCTGGCCGATGATGTGAACCTTGAAGTGATTGCTCGCCGTACACCAGGCTTCTCCGGCGCCGATCTCGCGAACCTGCTCAATGAAGCGGCAATCCTCACGGCCCGGCGCCGCAAGGAGGCAACTTCACTTGCCGAAATTGATGATGCCGTCGATCGGATCATTGCCGGCATGGAGGGCAAGCCCCTCACCGATGGGCGCAGCAAGCGCCTGATCGCATATCACGAGGTTGGCCATGCCCTGGTGGGCACCCTGGTGCAGGCCCATGACCCCGTTCAGAAGGTCACCCTGATCCCACGTGGCCAGGCCCAAGGACTTACCTGGTTCTCCCCCGACGAGGAGCAGATGTTGGTGAGCCGGGCCCAGCTCCGAGCTCGCATCATGGGTGCC
This sequence comes from Cyanobium sp. L1E-Cus, assembly GCF_024345755.1. NCBI lineage: Bacteria > Bacillati > Cyanobacteriota > Cyanophyceae > Synechococcales > Prochlorococcaceae > Cyanobium > Cyanobium sp. L1E-Cus. The sequence goes on from NZ_JAGQBS010000002.1 coordinate 298,185, forward strand.
CTCGGCGGCCGGGCTGCCGAGGATGTCGTCTTCGGCCACGCAGAGGTCACAACTGGTGCAGGTGGTGACATCCAGCAGGTCGCCTCGATTGCCCGCCAAATGGTCACCCGGTTTGGCATGAGCGATCTAGGCCAGGTCTCCTTTGAAGCAGGCAACCAGGAGGTTTTCCTGGGCCGCGACCTGATGACCCGCAGCGATGGCTCCGATCGCCTTGCCAGCAAGATCGATGATGCCGTGCGCCAAATGGTGCACAGCTGCTACGCAGACACGGTCAAGTTGGTGGCAGAGCACCGCGCCTGCATGGATCGGGTAGTGGAGCTACTGATCGAGAAAGAGAGCCTCGATGGCGAAGAATTCCGCTCCATCGTGGCCGAATTCACGGCAATTCCAGAGAAGGAGCGCTTCTCGCCCCTGCTGGCCGGCTGATCAAGCAGTCGCACTAGCCATCACAGGACCGGCATCCACGCGACTCGTCGTGGGTGCATTTTTTTTGCTCAGCCAGCGAGCCACCCAGCCCGCTGCCACTCGATTCGACTCCTCAGCTGCCTAACTGCTCTCAAACACTCTGAGGGAGATCATCCGGTCACCGGGCTCACCCACGTCCACGAAGTAGTAAGCAATAAAACTTGGCGGCACTGGTCCGATCCGTAAACCAACCCGTGTTCGAAACTCCTTTAGATGACCGATATGCAAGCCATGATTCGTAGGCAGGCACTTAAGGGAAGCGGCCCTAACCCAACTAAAGTTCCACACCAAAGCACTCAATTGGACTTCTTGGTATGGCGGCCATCGATCCAACAGAAACGCTGGTAAAGCAGCCCGAGCCGCAGTGGATCGGCGAGGCTCTCGGCACCAATGTAAAAAGCCTGGAGGCCAAGCTGCTGGGGGAGGGCAGGGGGTTTCAATCGACCACTTGGCGCCTGGAGCTGAACTGCGATCCACCTGAACAAGGGCCAGCAAGCGTAATTCTCAAAAGTGAAACCTCCAATAAGGACTTCAATGAGTTCAGTCGACTGAATAACGCCTTTGGTCGTGAGGTGGGTGTTTACACTCACTGCACGCCAAGATTGGAAAATCACAAACCCTCAGTCTTTGCAACCAATTCCTCTGAGCCATATTGGTTACTGATCGAGGATCTGACCCACCTACGTTCAGGTGATCAAGTAATCGGACTCAGCTACCAGGAAACGTTGGCCACGATTCAACGCATGGCAGCTATCCACGCCGAATTCTGGCTTGATCCTTCCTTGAACCAGCACAGCTGGTTGCCAAACCATGGCTTCTGGTTTGCAGACCCCAAAGCAGAAATAGTTGATGATTTCTTTGCCACCTACGGCGTGCGCTTCGGCACGGATGTTTGCCGGTTATATCGCGCGGTACTGGAGCAAAGCTCTGACATTGATCAGGCTCTCAATGACAGGCCTTGGACGCTCGTCCATGGTGATCTGCGCGCCGACAATTTACTATTCGGCCATACGCTGGAAGATCCGGAGTCGGTAATAATTGATTGGTCCTGGGCCAGCCGTAGTTCAGCCGCTATTGATATCGCCTTTTTGATTGGCGGCAGCACCCCCCAGGCTCAGCGGCTTGGACGTCATGAAGACCTGCTGCTGGCGTGGCACCAAGAACTACTCAAGCTTGGAGTTTGCGATTACTCGCTTGAAGAGGCCAGGTACGACCTGCAATTAGCGGCTTTACGGACGATCACTGCCGGCATAGCCATGCATTCCTTCACGGGCCCAGATATTCCGATCCGGGCAGCCCTGTTCATGGATGACGCGATCCAGCGTCATGCGGCCTACGCCTTGGAAATTGACGCCTGGCAAGCTCTGCCCGATCCGAGTGCCTGGAATGCCTGATATTGATGTGAATCTCGCCAACCCGCCGCTGGCTCCCGGCCCCTATTTGCGCCTGGGTGCAGGCAGCGATTGGCCAAAGGCAAACGGTTTCAGTGACAACAACTGTGCCAGCCAGCAGCCCCCTGCCCTGTTTGGGTGCGGCACTGGCAATAACGGCCTAGCCCTTGGAGCTTCAGGCAGCTTCGAGCCGGCAGCAGTGATCGATGCCGCGGCGGGATATCGCTTCAACAGCTGGTTGCGGGCCGAAGCCCTGCTCAGCTGGAGGCCAGAGCTTGAGTTCAGCGGCCAAAGCAACTTCTCTGGGCGTGCTGGGGCCAACCAGCCTGTGACTGGCTCAGCCTCCTCAGTGGCCGGTTTTGGGGTTGCCTATGTCGATCTACCCAAAGTGGGCCGGGTTCGCCCTTTCCTTGGCGCCGGCCTGGGTGTCGCCCGCAACAGCCTTAGCTCCGTTAGCTATCGCTTCCCTGGCATCGCTGCTAATGCTGCAACGGTCACGCCCGATGGCAGCTCCAGCGATCTGGCCTACCTACTCACCGCCGGCATCAGCATTCCCCTTAATAAGCGGCTAGATCTCGACTTGGCCTATCGCTTTAGCGACCTTGGGGATGTGCGCACCAATAGTGGTCAGGCTGGCTTGTCGCGACCGACGCTGCCAGCAGGCACAACAATCCCTATCGGAGGAACCCAGGCGGCCTTACAAGCCCATGGGGTGCAGCTGAGTTTGCGCTACTCGTTTTAAAAAACACTTTAAAAAAACCTTTTTTAAAAACCCTTTATTCAGATATTGCCCGGGAACACCAGCCAATCCCTCAAACAGGACGCACAGGTCGTTTTTCGATGACCTTGTCAATTAAGCCGTACTCAACAGCCTCCGCGGGTGACATGAAAAAGTCGCGGTCGGTGTCTTCCTCAATGCGGGGCAGGGCTTGTCCCGTGCGATCGCTGAGCTCCTGGTTGAGCTTCTGCTTCAAGTAGAGAATTTCGTTTGCCTGAATACGGATGTCGCTGGCCTGGCCGCGGGCGCCGCCCAAGGGCTGGTGGATCATGATTCGCGAGTGGGTGAGGCTGCTGCGCTTGCCCTTGGTGCCAGCGCAAAGCAGAAAGGCACCCATCGAAGCGGCCAGGCCTACGCAGACGGTTTGCACATCTGGCTTGATGTGCTGCATGGTGTCAAAAATTCCCAGACCGTCGTATACCGATCCACCCGGAGAATTGATGTACATGAAAATATCCTTCTCGGGATCTTCTGCCTCAAGGAAAAGCAACTGGGCCACAACCCGGTTGGCCGACTCAGCAGTGACCGGTTCACCCAAGAAGATGATGCGCTCCCGCAGTAGCCGGGAATAGATGTCAAATGCGCGCTCACCCCGGCCCGACTCTTCAATAACGATCGGGATCATGGAGCTGCATTTGCGAGTGGTTCCGATCCTACTGAGCCCGGGCGGCTAGGGTCGACCAACCTTGGCCTAATCCAGCGTGAGTGCAGCCCTCACCGTTGCCGACAGCAAGCGGGAGTTTCACCGCGCCTTCCCCCACGTAATCGCGCCGCTCTATCGCCGCATGGTGGATGAGCTGCTTGTGGAGCTGCACCTGCTCAGCCGTCAAACCGGCTTTCGCAGTGATGCCCTGTTTGCCTGCGGCCTGATCCAGGTGTTCGACAGTTTTGCCCGGGGCTATCGCCCTGACGGCCAGCGCCTCCCCCTGCTCCAAGCCCTTTGTTCCGCTTCCGGCTTCGATGCCAACCAGTTGCGCCAGCAGCGTGACAGCGCCATGGCAGCCATGGGCAGCCACAGCGTCGAGCAGGTGAAGCAATGGATCGAACAGGAGGGTTTGGGCGCACCCGAACCCCTTGCGGCAGCTCTTGCTGACATCCGCCGCCCCGATTTCCACTATTCACGGTTGATGGCCGTAGGCCTGCTGAGCTTGTTGGAGCAGGCGCAGGGCGCAGACGCCTTGGATGCCTCCGCCCTGCGCAGCTATGCCCACGATCTGGGCGGCTCCATGGGCTTGCTGCGCGAGCGACTCGACAAGGACCTGAGTCTTTACGCCACCAACCTCGAGAAAATGGCCCAGGCAGTTGAGCTAATGGCGGAAACCGTTGCTGCTGAACGCCGTAAACGGGAACGGCAGCAACAGGAAGCCACCGAGGCACCTACCGAGATTGCAGCTGAAGCCGCCCAGTCAGCTGGCTGAGGGCTGAGCCAGGAGCAGCTGGCACTGCCGTCAGGCTGAGCTGGCTTGCCAGTTGGACGGGCTTGGGCAATTCGGGCGGCAGCAAGCCCCGCTCTGCAAGCGCTGCAGGCCGCAGCCGCAACTGCATCGAAGCGCCAAGGCCTGGCTGATTCAGCACAGGCGTGGCTGCTGCAGGAGTAGCGGCAGGTGGTTCGGGTCCAAGGAACAGCAGCAGCTGGGTGCTGCCTGAACCAGCCAGCACCCAGCGCCAACCTCCCACGACTCGCCCATCCTGCTGGCGCCAGAGCGTCGCGGCTAAGGCCTTGGATCCAGATTGCGTCGCCTCGAGTCCCTGGGTCTCCAGCGGTTCAACAAGCCCGGCAAGCATCTGGTTCCAGGGACGCCGATCCCCTGAGACCGCCAACTGCAGCTCCAGACCCGTTTGGAAGGGCCCCTGGGCCAGCGGGCGCAGTCGCAAGACAAAGGGCACACGACGCAGCATGGTTATTTGGGCATCACCGATGCCGTAGCGAGCCGACAGCGGTTCCCGGATCAGCTGGCGGCTCAGCAGCCCCTGCAGTAAGCCCTCAAGGCCAGGACCGCGCCAATCCAGCAGCAACTCTGAAGGCAGGGGGGGAGGCACAACGGCTGGCAGCGCACGGCCTGGGGCGGCCAGCAGGCCGCTGGCGGCAGCTGCTTCTCCAGCGAGCCCCAGGTTGGCCCCCTCGAGCTCGAGACTCAAACATCCCTCCTGGAAGCGTTGCAGCAAAGGGGCTGCAGGGCCCGCCATCACGCCGAGGCCAAGGGGGGCCCAGAAAACCGCTTGCTCCTGCTGCAAACGCTGCAGACAGCGCTGCTCCAGACCGCGGCGCTGACGTTGGGCCAACTTGAGCTGGTCTTGCAATAGCCGCTTGGCAAGGGGATCGGCTGCCACGACCACGAGGTCATCAACCCGAATTCCATGGGGAGGCAGGGGGCTTCCTACTTGAAACTGATAGGCCAAAAAGGCGCCACCATCGCCATCGCGCCCCCAGAACTGCCACCAGAAGCGGCGCTGCTGACGCCAAATCCGACGCGCCTGAGCAGCGCCGAGGCGCTGGCTCCACAGGGCTGGCACCGGTCGCTCCGGGGCGGCGGGAAAGCTCTGCAGCAGGGCAGCCTGGCCAATCAACCGCTCCAGGCCCTCGGCCCGGGGCCGGGGGGATCGCAGCAGCAAGCCAGCGGGAAGCAGCAGCAACAGAACTGTCAGGGTGAGGGTCCAGCGCAAGCGGGTCACGCCACAGCTCCGTAGAGGGTGGTGCGGCGCCGCACCGGACGGCCAAGCCGCTGGGCAGCCGCCTCAAGCGCCTGGGGGGACTGGCGGGTGCCGCCGCTGGCACCGGCCATCGTGGTGATGTGTTCCTCCATCAAGGTGCCGCCCAGGTCATTGCAGCCCCAGCGCAGGGCCTCGGTGGCTCCTGGGAGGGTGAGCTTCACCCAGCTGGGCTGGTGGAAGCGAAACCAGGGCCCCAGTAACAGCCGGGCCTGGGCCGTGAGCCGCAACATCGCTGCAGGGTCGGGCTGGTCCCGTTGCACCCGGGAGCGCAGGGCAGCTGGCGCCGAGGCGCCCACAAATGGCAGCAGCACAAACTCAGTGAAACCCTGGCGCTGATGCTGCCAGGCGTAGCGCTGCACCGCCACCAGGGTGAGCAGGTGAGCCACCACGTCTGCCGGGGACTCGATGTGGCCTGCCATCAGGGTGCTGGTGGCAGGCAAGCCGTGTTGGTGCACCTGAAGCATCACCGCCACCCACTCCCTGGCCGTGAGTTTCTCCGGACAGAGCACCTGCCGCACCGGCTCACTGAGCACCTCTGCCGCCGTACCCGGCACCGATCCCAGGCCAGCCGCTTGCAACCGCGCCAGCACCTGATCGAGGGGCAGCCTGTCGTGCTGGGCGAAATAAAGCAGCTCCTGGGGCGAAAAGGCATGCAGGTGCAACCCCGGTGCCGCCTGCTGCAACAGACCAAGCAACCGTTCGGCATAGGCCAGCTGACTGCCTGCCACCGTGGCGGCTGGGTTGAGTCCGCCCTGGATGCAGAGCTCGGTGGCTCCAGCCTCAAGCGCCTCGGCGGCTTTTTGCTGCAGGTCTGCTTCGCTAAGCCAGTAGGCGCCGGGGTCGCCAGCATCGCGACGGAAGGCGCAGAAGCTGCAGTGCTTGATGCAGTGGTTTGAAACGTTGAGGTTGCGGTTCACCACGTAGGTGACGATGTTGCCCGCGAGTTGTTGACGCAAGCCATCTGCAGCGCGGCGCAGCAGTTCATCCTGCTCGGCATCAGCGGTGCGGCTGAGCAGGACCAGACCGAGGGAGGCAAGCAAGGCCGGATCCCAGCTGCCCGGTTCGTGCTTATCGCTATCACCACTGAGCGGCAGCTTCGGCTGGGCCGAGTGGATGGCCGCAACTAGGTCATCTAGGTCAAGGGCATCTACGTCAAGGGCCTCTAGGTCAAGGGTTGCCGAAGGGCTAGAGGGCCCAGCTGGGGGTGGCACCAGCAGCTCTGCGGCGCTCTGCCAGGCCCAATCCGCTAACCCAGCGGGAGTGGGGGATGGTGGCGAAGAGCCGGCTGGGCTCACTTGCGGCGCTTGGTTTGAAGGGCGTTGCGACGGCGACGATCGCTCCACTCGATGATGGAGAGATAGATCACTCCTCCGCTGACAAACACCAGCAACAACACCGCGATTGCGGAAAGCACCTGGGAGGCGGAGAGGTTCAGCTCAGGCACAGAGGATCGTCAAAGCCAGGTCAGAACTTGATGCTGTTGTCGCCGTGACGACCCCAGACCACCATGGCGATGGAAAAGCTGAAAAGAGCAGCCAAGGAGGCCCAACCCGCAGAGATCAACATGGTGCAGCTTGCAGTCTTTGAAGGCACTTTACCTAGGCTGGAGCCCTAAAGGTGTTCGTCGTTGCAGTCCGTGGTTGTGGTCCTTTCCTCCGCCAGCCCCGTTCAGGAGCGACTGCGCCTGCGCCAGCCATACCCCGATTTCAAGGTGGTGGTGCTTGACGACGACTTCAACACCTTTCAGCACGTGGTGGAATCACTGGTGCGCATCATCCCGGGCATGCTCGCTGATAAGGCCTGGGATCTGGCCCACCGCATAGACGGGGAGGGTTCGGCGGTGGTGTGGTGCGGCCCCCAGGAACAGGCTGAGCTCTACCATCAGCAGCTGGGAGCAGCCGGCCTGACCATGGCTCCTTTGGAGCGGGCATGATGGGCCGGGTGGTCATCACCCACAGCACCTACGTGGAGGGGCTGATTCCGCTGCTCAAGCAACTTGCGCTCTGCCCTGGCATCGACACCGTCACCCCGGCGGTTATCAGCCGCGTGCGTGGCCGCAGCAGCCAGATGCGGCTGCGGGTTTCAGCGCCCATCACCGGTGGGCACAAGCTCGTCGCCCGCCGCGGCAGCAGCGTGCAGGAGGTGTTTGTAGTCACCGGCTGGAGCCGCGAGCAACTGCAGCAGTGCCTAGATCGCTTGCTGGGTCAGACACCACCCAAAAGCAACTCACCGGAAGGGGAACGCTCGTAGGACGCCGTTGCCTGAAACCGGGCAAAGGCGCCCCCCTCCCGAAACCAGGGCTCAAGCTCAAGGCTGAGCCCTTCGGGCTGCAGCTGCCAGCGCTGCTGAAGGTAGGCGGAATATTCCTCAGGGGTGCTTTGGGCGGCCTGCCAATGCACCACCGCGAAGCTCAAGGCGCTAACCCGCACGGTGCCCCCTTCTGATTCCTGAATCTCCTCTTCAAAAAGGAAGGTGCGGAAGCGATCCTGGGCGTCGCGTCCCTCGAGGCAGTATTTGCGCAAGTAGAGCTCCCGAGCGCGAGGAAAAACCGGGCCTGGGGCGAGGGCCAGAAGGGCTTCAAAGGCCTGCTGAAAGGACTCCATCAAGGCTGGCGGCCGAACCCGACCACGGCAGTAACAAGGTCCAGAATGGCCCCTGATCTCCACCGTTGTCGCCACCCCACCATGCCGATCTCCCCCCAGCAGCTCAATGGGGCCATGGCCTGGCGCTACGCCACCAAGGTGTTTGACCCCAGTCGCCGCATTGACGACACCACCTGGGCCGCCCTGGAGGACGCCCTCGTGCAAAGCCCATCGAGCTATGGCTTGCAGCCCTGGAAATTTCTGGAGATAAACGACCCCGCCCTGCGCCAGCAGCTGCGCCCCGAGTCGTGGAACCAGAGCCAGATCACCGACTGCTCCCATCTGGTGGTGTTCCTGGTGCAACGCCAGATCGGCGCCGCCGAAGCCGATCGCCTAATCGAAACGATGGCAGCCGTTCGCGGCCTCGATTCAGCCGCCCTGGCCACCTACCGCCAGATGATCGATGTCGACCTGATCAATGGCCCTCGCAGCCAGCAGATCGACCGCTGGGCCAGCAATCAGGTGTACATCGCCCTGGGCACCTTCATGACAGCTGCTGCCCTGCTCGAAGTGGACACCTGTGCCATCGAAGGCTTCGATCCGCTTGCTTACGACCGCATTCTCAACTTGGCAGACTCGCCCTACCGCAGCTGTGTGGTGTGTGCGGCTGGCTATCGCGACAGCAGCGATAGGTACGCCTCACTGGCGAAGGTTCGCTACGCCCCCGCCGAACTCATCGAGAGGCGTTGATTTGAAAGGGGTGGACCGCCGTGCCGTTTTGCCCCAGTGTTCGACCTGGTGGAACCAGAAGAGGGTCAAGGACGGGGCGCCGTTTCCGACTACGAGGCCGGTTTACGTTGCTTCCGCTGCAGACCCCCATGTCGAAAAGGGAGTCAGATCAGAAAACTGTAAAAGGCAGTCACCAACAAGGCAGTCCTCTGGAAGTGTAGGCCGATTACGGGTTTTGCGGGGGCAGGGGCCAGATGGATCTGACCCGCTCTAAAAGCTGCTCCGCCTGGCCAGCCCTTTCCCCAGCTGTGACCCCGTGCAGCAGCAGGGTGACATGACCAAGCTTGCGTCCTGGACTGGAGCCCTCCTTGCCGTACCAGTGCACCGTGGCCTCCGGTATGGCAGCCAGATCATCCCGCTTGGCCTGGTAGTCGGCTTCCGAACTTTCAAAGCCCAACAGATTCACCATTAGTGCCCCCGGCACCTGCAGCTCTACAGACCCCATCGGCAGGCCAGCAACGATCCTCACCTGCTGCTCGAACTGGCTGGTATGGGCTGCCTCAATCGTGAAATGGCCGGAATTGTGGGTGCGGGGGGCGATTTCATTAACCTGCAGACCGCCCGAGCCATAAAAAAGCTCAATGGAGATCACGCCCACGTAATTGATCGCCGTGAGCAGGGAAGCGGCGATATTGCGGGCATAGGCCTGCACCGCATGGGGCACTGAGGCCGGCGCCAGCACCCAGTCGCATACCTGCTGATGCTGGTGGGTCTGCACCAAGGGATAACAGCGCACGTTGCCAGCCCGGTCGCGGCAGGCGAGCTGGGAGAGCTCCTGCTCAAAATTGACAAACTCCTCAAGAATCCAGTCACCTAGGGGCACCCTTGCCAGCAGGGCCGTGAGATCTTCAGGGCTGCGCAACACGGCTGTCCCCTTGCCGTCGTAGCCGCCGGTGGAGGCCTTGGCCATCAATGGGTAGTTGAAGCCTTCAGGCAACAGGCCACTGGTGGGCAGATCGCACCAGCGCGGGCAAGGCAACCCCTGATCCTGCAGCAACTGCCGCTGGCCCCGCTTACTGACTAGGGGCGCGAGGGCCTCCAGGCTTGGCAAAAAGACGACTCCGTCAAAACTGAGCGGCGCCAGGGCCGGCAGGTCTAGCCATTCGTTTTCAAAGGTGATCGCGCCACTGCGGCGCGCCAGCTCCCGGGTGGCCGCCACATCGTCGAGTTCGGCCAGCACCACACTGCTGGCAAGGGCAGTGGCGGGATCCTGAGCCCCTGGTGTCAAAACATGCAGGGGCACATTGAGCTTGCGGGCAGCGGCGGCAAGCATCAAGGCCAATTGGCCGCCACCAACTACACCGATAGCAACTGCAGCGCTAGCAACTGGCTCAGTCACAGGGTTGGCACCAGCCACGGATCTTGGAACTCGCAGCTTGCAGCGTATGAATCAGGACGCCCCGTTGAACTCGTACCAGGCCACAAGCAGCTGATAGGCAGCATTGCGGCGGACCCAAAGCCTGGAGTCACCACCCTGATCTGGATGCCAATCGATCACTTTACGGCGCCAGGTAGCGCGCACTTCCTGCCAACCACTGCCTGGTATCACTCCCAGCTCTTCGCAAGCCTCTCGGTAGCAACTCAGGAAGGCATCGGAACCGGTAGCGGTTGTTGGGGCGGCAGCCACAAAAGCTGGGGCGCCCTGCTCCAAACGGTCCACCACTTGCTGGGCCTGCTTGCTGGCCTGAACCGCCGCCGCCAGCTGCTGGCGGGCCGTATCCATCTGAGCCCCCAGAGTGCCAGCCAGCTTCTCCACCTGGCGTTGGGCTTGCTGGGCAGTGGCCAGGGCCTCGGCCCGCCCCTGGCCACTGCTGGCCACAGCAGCATCGAGGCTGGCCGTGGCCCGGCTGCAGCTCTGCTGGGCCTGCTGAATCTGCTGGTCCATCGTTGCCATCTGACTGGACACATCTGCAGCGACCGCCTGGGTATCGGCCTGGGCAGCCTGCGCTGAGCTGATCGCCCGGGAAGCTTCGCTGCGCAATCGGGCCAGCTGGGCCTCCTGGTCGCAGCGGAGTCGGTCTAGAGCCGCCTGGGCTTGGCTTGCCTCGCTGCGTAGCTAGGCCAGCTGCTGCTCCTGACTGGCAATCAACCCATCGAGCTGACGCCGAGCCGCTGCCAGTTGATCATTGAAGCCACCGGCGAAGGCATCCAGCTGGCCCTCCACCAACTGGACGGCCGCCAAAGTACCGCTGGTGTCGGCTGTTTGGGTAACCAGATCGCGGCGCAGGTTGGCCTCTAACTGAACGCGAGCCTGCTGGGCTGCAGAGAGCTCAGCCTGCAAAGCCCTAATTTTTGCGCCCGCCTGGGCTGCGGTTCTGTCCTGTTCGCCCTGGAGCGACTCCAACGCTGCCAGTGCCGCCGCCGCCTCGGCGCGAGCCTGGGCCAGCTGCTGGCTAGCCCCCTCGTCAACCCTGGCTAGGGCAGCCTGGGCCGACTGGGTGGTGCGCTGCGACTGCTCCAGCGCCCGTCCCCGTGCGCCGACCCCAGCCTTGGGGGAGCGCAACAACACCACGCCAAAAGCGGAAAACACCAGTGGCGAAACCAGCACCCAATAGGTGTCATTGCTGATCTCCTGGTTGCCCTCGCGGGCGGCCTGCTGGCCCCGCATCAGGATCAACAGAAACAGCACCACTCCCAGCCCAAGGCTGAACAGGCCCACCATCTGGCGTTCGCTGAGGCTGGAGCGAGTTTTGCCACCGGAGGAAGCCATTGCCGTCATTTCAGGCGGACTAACCCTAGGCAGACTTCCGGGACTGGTCTGGTAACAGGCTCTTCAAGTGAGGCCGCGATCACCAGCGAAGAGATAGCGCACCAAACTCAGCATCAGCACGATTAAAAACAATGCCAAACCAATCGTGCAGGCGTAGCTGATCTCCAGCTCGGCAAAAGCCTGGTCGTAGACGTAGTAAACGAGGGTGCGGGTGGAATCGGCAGGGCCACCTTGAGTCATTAAATACACCTCTTCGAACACCTTGGTGGCCGCAATTGCGGAAATGACCGCCACCAGGGTGATGTAGGGCCGCAGCAGCGGCAGGGTGATGTCTAGGTGCTTGCGCAAGCCCTCACTGCCATCGAGGGCCGCCGCCTCGTAGAGATCGGGGGAGATGCCCTGGAGCCCGGCCAGAAAGATCACCATGTAGTAGCCGAGGCCCTTCCAGAGGGTCACGAGCATCACCGACGGCAGGGCCAGCAGCGGCGAGGTGAGGAAACCGATGGGATCGAAGCGGCTGCCCAACAGGGCGGTGAGCCAGCCGTTTATCAGGCCGTTTTCGGCATAGATCCAGCGAAAGGCAATGGCCGCCACCACGATCGACACCAACACCGGGGTGTACAGAGCACCGCGAAACCAATGGATCCCCGGCAGCTGGCGGTTGACCAGCACGGCTAGGGCCAGGGCGCCGACCACGATCGGGGGCACCACTCCCAGCAGATACAAAAAGGTGGTGCCGGTGACCCGGAAAAACATCGGGTCGGCCAGCAGGCGCTGGATATTGGCCAGGCCAACGAAGCGCAGCGGCTCGCTGACATCGAGGCCGGCCTGGCTGAAGCTCATCACCAATGCCATCGCTGCCGGGATCAGCACCGACAGCCCGATCAGCACCAGGGCAGGGATCAAAAAGCCCCAGGCCGTGGCGGTGCGCTTGCGGAGATTTGCCTCGCTCATACAAGGCAAAGTACCTGGGCTAGATAATGATCGCCCTATGGATCTGCAAACGATCAGGGTGGAGCTGCAGGCTTCCCCCTACCCGGTGATCATCGGCTCGGCAGCCTTGCTGAGTCTGGGCGACCAGATTCGAGGCCTGGGCTTTAAAGCAGGCACCAAGGTGCTGCTGGTGACAAACGCTGTGGTGGAAGCCCATTACGGCGCCACTGCCCTGCAAAGCCTCAGCGAGGCTGGCCTCGATGCCAGCACCCTGGTGATCGAGGCGGGAGAAGATCAGAAAACCCCAGCCACCGTGGGCCTGATCCATAACGCAGCCTTTGCCCGCCGGCTGGAGCGGGGCTCGCTGATCGTTGCCCTTGGCGGTGGCGTAGTGGGCGACATGGCTGGATTTGCAGCCGCCACCTGGCTGCGGGGCATTGCCGTGGTTCAGGTGCCCACCACCCTGCTGGCCATGGTGGATGCGGCGATCGGCGGCAAGACCGGCGTCAATCACCCCGGCGGCAAAAACCTGATCGGCGCTTTTCACCAGCCGCGCCTGGTGCTGATCGACCCCAGCAGCCTTGCCACCCTGCCGGAGCGCGAATTTCGCGCTGGCATGGCCGAGGTGATCAAATACGGCGTGATCGGCGACCCCGAGCTGCTTGCCGACCTAGAGGCATGCGGCGCCCAGCTGGCCAGCTTGACCTCATTGCCAGCCGAGCTGCTGCAGCGAATCCTGGTGCGCTCCGCCGCCGCCAAGGCGAAGGTGGTGGCCGCCGATGAACACGAAGGGGGCCTGAGGGCGATCCTCAACTACGGCCACACCCTGGGCCACGTGGTGGAGACCCTCTGCGGCTATGGCACCTACCTCCATGGGGAAGCCGTTGGCTTGGGCATGCTGGCGGCCGGCGAAATCTCCCTGGCCATGGGCCTGTGGAGCGCCAGCGACCAGGCCCGCCAGCGGGCCGTAATCGCCGCCGCAGGTCTGCCGCTGGCCTGGCCAGCCCTCGATCCCAACGCCGTGCTGGCCTGCCTGCAGGGCGACAAGAAGGTGAGGGAGGGTCAGGTGCGCTTCGTGCTGCCCACCGGCATCGGCAGCGTGGAGATCCGCAGCGACGTCAGCGAAGCAACCATCCGCAGCGCGCTCGCCAGCTGCGCCTAGAGGGCGTTGCGTGGTGGGTGGCCGTCGCCGCGCAATAGCTGGCGCTCCCAGCGATTTAGCTGCCGCAGTAGCAGGGCGCTGCCGCCAAGCAGCACCAGCAGGGTCAACCGGGCCGGCAGCCCGGGCAGCCAGGCCGCCACTAGCAGCTCCACCCCCAGGGCCACCAGCACTAGCGGCCGCCAGCGGCGTATCTGTCGCAGGGCACCGGAGCAGGCACGGCAGTGGCGGGTGTGGCTGTCGTAGCGATCCATAAGGGCTGAGCGACCCAGCCGGGGCGGCAGGGCGGAGCCTGGGCATGGCTGGCCAGCAACATCTTTGACCCATTTGTGCAACGCCCGCACGTAGATGTCGGCGCCGGTGGGCAGGAAGCTCGCCTGGTTTTGAACCCGTTCCTGCCAGTGCAGAAACACCTGGTCGTCTTCGAGCACCGTGTGGTTGCCGATGTGCTGCAACCACACCGGCCGAGCCCGCAACAGCAGCCGGGGCAACAGCGAGCGGAACTGAAACGGGAAACGGGCAAACAAGCGGCATTCCCCAGCCCGGATCGGCGTGGCATACACAACCGTGAGGAAGCGGGCAAATCCCTTCGCCGTGAGGTCGTGCCACATCAGGCCCGGCGCCTGAAAGGTGGTGAACTGGCTGCCCAGGCGCCCCCGGCGCGGGCCCTCGGGCCAAGTGGCGGTGAACCCCTCCGGCCCGAAACTGGTGAGCTCGGCCACCACCGGAGCGGCGTTCTGGCGCTTACCCACCGTGCGGTGGTGGGTGAAGGGCACATGGCTCACATCGAGCACGTTCTCCAGCAGGGTGAGGGCATCCATCGGCAGATCGCGGAAGGTGTCCTGCACCAGCCAGCCGGGTTCCTCGAGCACGGGCACCAGCGGCAGGGGCACCGCCGCAGCCGCGGCATGGTCGCCGGCAAACACAAACAGCAGCCCCTGGGCGCTGGCTGTGGCGTAGCGGCGGCAGGAGCTGCGGGGGTTGGCGCCGATTGCGGCTTCGGCCTGGGGGATCGCGGTGCAGCTGCCCTGGGCGTTGAAACTCCAACCGTGATAAGGGCACTCCAGCTCACCCCTTTCGTTGAGGCGGCCTTCGCTCAAGGGTACGAGCCGGTGGGGGCAGACGTCGGCAAAGGCGCACCACTGCTGGCCTGCAGCGTCCCACCACAGCACCAGATCCATCTCCAGCAGGGTGAAGGCCGTGGGGCGGCGAGGGTCGAGATCCTGCAGATAGGCAACCGGATACCAACGCTGCAACCAGTGCTCCTGCCTGATGCTGGCGGTGGGATTGGCAGGAGCGGGGATCACCATGGGGTGCGGCAGCAACTGGGGAGAGCCGGTGGATCGATGATGGCGCGCTGACCCGCAGCTCCGCTCAACTAGAAGCCGAGGTGTAGAAGCGCTGGGCGTAGCGCCACAGCAGGCGACTGCCAGCCAGGCAAAGCCCGGCGGCCAGCAAAGAACCGAAAGCCCAGATGGCCGAACCCCGACCCAGCAACGCCTCGGCGGGCACGGTGGTGAGGAAGGCCACCGGCAGCACAAAGGTGAACAGCAGCCGCAGCGCCGGCGGATAGGCACTCACCGGGTAGCGGCCAGCCACCAGGGTGTAGCGCAACACCTCGGTGGCATTCCACACCTTCACAAACCAGATACTGAGGGCCGCCAACACAAACCAAAGGCTGTAGAGAATCACCAGGGCTGCAAACAGCAGCGCCAGCGAGAGCAGCACGGGCCCAGCCGCCGGCAGGCCGGATGGAGCCCCAGGACCCCTGTTCAGCAGGGCCCAGGCGATCAAGCCAAGGCCAGCCAATATTCCTGGCAGCCCCCAGGGCGACACGGTGCGGGCCGACAGCCAGAACTGGCTGTCAATTGGCTTGAGCAGCACGTAGTCGAGGGTGCCGGTCTGCACGTGGTTAACGATGCGGCTGAGGTTGGGCTGCAGCACGCAGGTGGTGAACCCATCCAGCAGCGTGTAGAGGCCCAGCACCACCAAAGCGCCACTCCAGCTCCAGCCACCCAGCTGGGGCCCACCACCAAACAGCAGCTGCAGCACAAAGACGCTGCCTGCCAGGTTGCCCAGCACCGACAGCAGCTCGATCCAGGCATTGAGCGGGTATTCGAGTTCGGCCGCCAGGGAGGTGCCCCAAAAGCAGCGCAGGCTGCGCCAGTAGCGCGCAAACTCCCTCACGCCCCCATCGCCGAGTAGCGGCGCAGGCCCGCCCGCCACAGCCAGTGGCCGATCGGCAGCAGCAGCAGGCACCAGGCGGCGATCGCCCCAAAACCCAAAGCCACATTCACCGGTTCGCCGGCCAGCAGCCGGGCGGGGAAGTCGACCATCCAGGGGAAGGGAGTGGCCAGGGCCAGCCGCCGCACCGATGGAGGAAAGGTGTCCAGGGGTGCAACTATGCCAGACAAAAACAGATAGGGAATCATCAACAGCCGGTCGAGGGCCGCTGCCCGCTCACTCCAAAAACAAAGGGTGGTAACGAGCACCTGCAGCAGAAAGCGCAGCAAAAAGGCCGCCACAATCGCCAGAATTCCCAGCAGTAAAGCCCCCGCCGACGGCAGCCACAGCAAGCCGGGCGCAGCCAGCCCTACCACCAGCACCATCACGGCCACAAACGGAATTCGAGACGCCTGTTCACTGAAATGGGCCGCCAGGTATCGCCAGAGCGGCGAAAGCGGCTGCAGTAGGAAAGGCGACAGGCGGCCCTGCAGGGCGTCGTCTTCGAACACCTGAATCAGCCAAACCACCGTGAATTGGCGCACCACAAAGGCCGCCAGGAAGTAGTGGCTGAGCTGCTCGGGGGAGAGGCCAGCCGCCGCCGCCGCGCCCGAGCCGCTCCAGACGCCGAGCATGATCAAGGGCAACACCCCAGATAGGGCCCAGAGGGCGATCTCGGCCCGGTATTCGAGCATCAGCGCGTACTGACTGCCCAGCAGCGCCCGCGCCACCCGCCATGCCCAGCTCACTGGGAAGCCCCGGAGTTTGAATCACGCTGGCGGAACAAACCGCCGATCAGCTCCTCCACCGGCGGATCACTCACCTCCAGATCCACCACCGCAAAGCGCTCCAGCAGCGCCGCCACCTTCTCTGCGAGCTGGGCCCGCGGCACCAGCAGCCGCACCAGGTGGCCCTGATGGGCCTCGAGCTGGCCGAAACCGGCAAAGGCCTCCGGTGGGTGGAGGTCGGCAAGCTCCAGCCGCACCTGGCGGCAGGGGGCCAACCGCTGGGTGAGATCGGCCAGGGAACCGTCGTGGAAGAGCTGGCCTTGGTGGATCAGCAGCACCCGCGGGCAGAGGGCGGTGATGTCACCCATGTAATGGCTGGTGAGCAGCACGGTGGCGCCGGTGCGGCGGTTGTAGTCGGCGAGGAAATCCCGCACCCGCGCCTGGGCATTCACATCCAGACCCAGGGTGGGCTCATCGAGAAACAACACCGCCGGCTCGTGCAGCAGGGCCGCCAGCAGTTCGGCCTTCATCCGCTGGCCAAGGGAAAGCTTGCGCATCGGTCGCCGCAGCTCCTGGCCCAGCTCCAGCATCTCGGCGAGTTGGCCAATGCGCCGCTGGGCCTCCGCCTCCGCAATGCCATAGACAGCGGCATTAACCCGCAGCGAATCGAGGGCGGGCAGGTCCCAGATCAGCTGCTGGCGGTTGCCCATCACCAGGGTGATCTGGCGCAAGAAGCGGGCCTGACGCCGAAAGGGCTCGTGGCCTGCCACCTCCAGCTCGCCGCCGCTGGGGTGGATCAGGCCGGTGAGCATCTTCAAGGTGGTGGTCTTACCGGCGCCGTTGGGGCCCAGGAAACCAACGATCTCGCCCGGCTCGATTGTGAAGCTGATTCCATCCACCGCCAGCACATCGCGATGGCGTCGCCGCAGCAGATGTTGGATTGTGCCGGCCAGGCCAGGCTGCTTCTCGCTAATTCGGTAGGTCTTGCTCAACCCGCTGGCGCGAATGATTGGCCCTGCCACAACGTTTTGCAATCAGGCTCACCGTAGGCAGCCAGCTGGACTGTTTAGGGTTTAGGTACCCCATCCCTGCAGCCTCCAAGAAGTTGACCGGCGTCGACTGGCTCTGGCTGTTACATCCCGCCCTTGCGGTAGCCCTGGTTTTTCCCCTGCTGGGCGCTGGCTCACCAGCTCGGTGGTGGCCAGCCAGCTCGACGCCATGCGCAGCTCCCTGCTGCTCGTGCTGGCTGGCAGCGTGCTGGCCCTGGTAGCTCTGTGGCGGGTGCGACAACCCCCTCGATCCAGCCTTCTGGCAATCCCATTTCTGGGGCGGCATGGGGCTCACCGGCTTGCTGCTCTTCTCCCTAGCAGCCCGCCCGGAGATCCTGCGCCAACTGCGCTGGCGGCGCCTGCACCTCAGCGCCAACGCCCTGGCGGCCCTGATCTTTCTGGCCCAGGGGATCACGGGCCCGAGGGACCTGCTGGAAATTCCCTTGAGCTGGCAAAAGGCCACCATCTGGAGCTGTGTCTTCAGCTTGCGCGTCTGCCCGCCCCTGGCCCCACCCGGCTGAAGCGCAGCCTGCTGCCAGCCAATCCCCCAAACGAGCAACATGGGGCTGTGATGGCTGAGATGCAGCAATGAGCCTGGTGGCAGTGACGGGAGCATCCGGAAAAACCGGTTGGCGGGTGGTGGATGAAGCCTTGAAGCGGGGCCTGGCGGTGAGGGCGATCGTGCGGCCCGGCTCGGTGCTGCCAGCGTCCCTGGCTGAAGCAGAGCAGCATGGGCGGCTCGATGTGCGGCGTCTGGATCTCAGTGCCACCGAGGCCTTGCATGCCGCCTTGAGCGGCTGTGACTCCCTGGTGATCGCCACTGGCGCCCGGCCATCAGTGGATCTGGCCGGCCCCCTCAAGGTTGATGCCTTCGGGGTGCGCGACCAGATCCGCGCCTGCCAGGCGGTGGGCCTGAAGCGGGTGGTGCTGGTGAGTTCGCTCTGCGCCGGTCGCTGGCAGCACCCCCTAAACCTGTTTGGCTTGATCCTGGTGTGGAAACGCCTAGGCGAGCGCTGGCTTGAAGAAAGCGGACTCGACTGGACCGTGGTGCGCCCCGGCGGCCTCAGCGAGGACGACAGCCGCAGCGAAAGGGAGGGGGTAGTTTTTTCCGGCCCCAACCAGCAGGAGAGCAGCAGCCTGCCCCGCCGCCTGGTGGCCCGGGTGTGCCTCGAGGCCCTGGAAACCCCGGCCGCCAGCGGGCGAATCATCGAAATCACCAGCAGTCCCACCCAGCAGCCCCAAGCCCTCAACCAGTGGCTGGAGGCAGCGATCCCGGCTCCCGGCTGAAGCTGGGCAGCTCTGGGGCCACACCCCGGCCGTAGGCCAGCCAGCGGAAATCCCCCAGAGCCACCGGATCCACCAGGCGCAGCAGGGCCTCGCGCCTGGCCAGCACTGTGGCCAGCTCAGCCGGGGCCTCCTGCTGCAGCCCGTGCAGCCGCTCGGCCAAGCCCAGGGCGAGCAGGGCCTGACCCTGGCGGCACTGGCCCAGGGGCAGCCAGCCGCTGGCGGCGGCGGCGACATCGACGCTCTCAACACACAAATGGGCGGTGAGATCCCAGGCGCCTGGCTCCAGCAGCGGATCGCCGCTGGCCTGCTGGCCCCGATAAGCCATCAAGGTGCCGCCAGAGCGCTGGGGGGCGTAGTAGCGCCAGGCCTCCAAGGCGTAGTCGATCACCAGCAGCTGGCCCTCGGCCACGGCTGCGGCGCACTCGCCAAGCCAGGGGGCCAGGCCCGGGTGCAGCTCGCTGCACCAGCCGGAAGGGCGCTGGGGCGATGGGGGCAGGAGTCCGAGGGGCTCGAGTTGGGCGGCAGCTGCCGGCTCCAGGGGCCCGCCGGGCTCCAGCCGCAGCGAGAGCTCCGCCCCAGGGCCCTCGTGCAGCGACACCATTTGCTGCCGCCAGAGCGCCCCGTCCCACTCGATCCGATCCACCGCCAGGGCATCGAGCACCTCATGGGCGAGCACCACACCGCGCAGCGGTGATGCCGCCAGCTCGGCGAAGCTGGCCCAGCGACAGGGCAGGGGGCAGTCCTGCAGCAGGGCTCGCTGACGGGCCGCCATGCCCCCGTTGGGCTCCACCAGCACCAGCTCCAGGCGCTGCGCCAGCTGGGGCCAGCCAGCCACCAGGGCCTGGGCCAATTGCAGAGCCAAGCTGCCCTCGCCTGGCCCTGCCTCAACCAGAGCCAGGGGCCCGGGACCGGCCGCCAGGGCAGTGAGCCACTCGGCCAGCTGGGGTGCCAGCAGGGCGGCGAAATCCGGCCCCAGGGAGGGGGCGGTGGCGAAATCCCCCGCCGGGCCGATGCGCAGCCGGCCAGCCCCATAGGCGCCGTGCAACGGATCGTGCAACACCCATTCCATATAGGTGCGGAAAGGCACCGCTGCGCCGACGGCCTCGAGGCGCTGCAGCAGCCAGGGGGGCAAGCTCACGCTCAGACGCCTGCTCAGGGAGAATGCATCTTCGCTGAGGCAGGTGTATGGGTCGCGCTTGGAACGCCGTGCTGCCTGCGCTGGTGTCGCTGTTGCTGGTGTTGGCCTGCTGGCTGGGAGTGGGCATTGCTCCGGCCCAGGCCTACGACAACCCCGACCTCCTACCCGACCACCCCACCCCGGTGATCGACCTGGCCAAGGCCCTCACCGATGGTCAGCGCATCAGCCTGGAAGAAAATCTCACCCGCTTCGAGGCCGACACCGGCTGGAAACTGCGGGTGCTCACCCAGTACGACCGCACCCCAGGCCAGGCGGTGAAAGACTTCTGGAACCTGGACGAACGCAGCTTGCTGCTGGTGGCCGATGAGCGCGGCGGCAACCTGCTCAACTTCAACGTGGGTGATGCCCTGTTTGCCCTGATGCCCCGCACCTACTGGGTAGAGCTGCAGACCCGCTTCGGCAACCAGTACTACGTGCGCGACAACGGCCAGGACGCCGCCATTGTCGATGCCCTAGCAGCGGTGGAAATTTGTTTGGAGCGGGGTGGTTGCCAGGTGGTGCCAGGCCTGCCACGCGAGCAGTGGCTGCTCACCCTCTCCACTTCCATGCTCGGCGGCCTGGTGGCGGGCTTCGCTTCCTACCCGCGCAAAGAGGGTCGCAAGGTGGAGTGGGCCTGGGTGCTGCTGCTCTCACCTTTGTGGCTGATCCTGTTTGGAGCCCTAGGCCTGGGCCCGATCCTGACCCGCACCAACGACCTGCTGCCGGTTGCCCGCAACACCCTGGCCTTCCTCGGGGCAGCTCTTGGCGCCTACCTAATCGCCGGAGCCACCGTGGGTAAGGCCAGGCTCAAAGATGCCGATCAGAGTTAGAACTTTCAGCCGGGATTTTGACTGCGGCTGCGCGGTCCCAACTTTTCAAGCCCCTCGAGCTGACAGCGCAGGGAGCCCGCAGGCGCGCAGGCGGGCTTGATTTCAACTTTGGCTATGGACTGGGGCTGCTGATCGCGCAGACGGCTGAGGTTGTCGTCGTAAAAGCGCTTGAGGTCGTGGAAGCGCTTTACCGGCTGGCCGTAGAAGCTGCGGCCGGCGAGGGTGGGGAAGCTGGCCCATTCGGGGGCCAGTTTGGCCGCCAGCAGCGGCGAGAACACGCCTTGATCAGCCAGGGCCAGGGCACCACGACGCTGGATTAGGTAGATGGCGCCCTGGTCTTGAACCTGGGGGCCAAAGGCCGCGATTCCCAAGGAGCGCGAAACCATGGTCCAGGTGAAGGGCATGAACTGGTAAGCACCCGCCGCGGCACTGGCATAGCGAGCAGTGCGAACCACTCGGTCGGGATGGCGCTCCAGGGAGGGCATCAGGCCGCCACCAAACATGATCCGGTAGCCGATGTCGTCGCCATCGGCCCAGGTGCCTTCGGCGTAGCGAATGGTGTTGAGCAGGGCGCGGCGCTCAGCCGTGATCGCGAAGATCCGCACCGGCGGTGGGGGCAGGGGCAGGGCAATAGCCGTGGGGAAGCTGGGCTGAGAGGGCCCAGATGCTTGAAGCAACTCGGAGCCTTTGAGCAACTCAGACGCCTGGGCTACCGGAGCCGTCAGGGAAAGGGTGCCGAGGCCTACAGCCAAGGCAAGGGCGGATCGAAAACAGGTGCTGGGCAAGGTCATACCGGAGCGGATCAAACGGCAGACCGCCTGCAGGCGGCCAAATCTGAAATGCGTAGAAAAGATTTGTTCGTGCCAATTTGCCTATCAATCCACCCAGACACGATGGAGTTAGTGCCAATCACACAGGTGTCCACCAGTGTCAACAACTACAGCGAACGGTTCAGATCACTGTGGCCCAGGTAAATTACGTCTGAATTTTTGACTAAAACGAACGACCCGCTACAAAAGCTGCCAGCGCCTCGGCCGCCTGCGCCGCACCATGGCCAGCCAATGGCTTACCAGTGGGGGGCTGCAAAGGCTGGTCGAGCTGCCAATCCCCCTGGCGGGCCTGCTCCTGGCTGAGCAGCCGGTGCCAGCCGTGGCGCACCAAAGCCGCTTCCAGCACGGGCGCTTCGGCAAAACCTTCGCGATGCACCAAATGCACCCCCACTCCGGCGCTCAAGGCCTCGCAAAAGGAGCTGTATCCGGGCTTGGTGATCAGGCGGGCGCAGTGCCCTAATACCTCCAGCGGCCGCACCCCGGCAGGCAGCAGGCGGCAGTTGGCAGCTGGGGCCAAACGGGGATCGGGACTAACAAACACGTGATCGGGCCAGAGCTGCAGCAACTCCGGATCCAGGTCGTAGCCCAGCCCCCCAAAACTCACCAGCACGCAACGATCACGCTCTTCCGGCAACTGCAGCTGGCGGGCCAGGCTGCCCGGCTCAAGCCGGGGGCTACCGGCGGTGAGCCCAATCGACAGCTCGGGGATGCCCCAGTCGATCGGCATCGCCAGGGGGCAGCGCAGCAACAGGTCGCCCTGGCGGTAGGCCGCCAGGCAACGGTCGGCCCAGGGGCTGAAAGCGGCACCCATAGCCCCGTAGATGGCCTCCCAGCCAAAGCTGGCTAGCCAGATCAGAGGCGCCCCGAGGCCTCGAGCCAAGGCCGCCGCCGCTGGGGGCACGTCTGCAAGCACAAGCAGCGGCATCGCTTGGGCGGCCAGCCAGGCCTGCTCAGCAGCCAGCTGGGCGGGCAGCTCAGCTTCCAGGGCCGATAGGGCGGCCAGGGTTGCCCCAGCGTCGGCCCCTAGGGCATCGGCCTGCACCACGCCCACGTCCCAACGACAGGGGCGGTGTTCAAAGGGCACGGGGCCCAGGGCGGAGCGCAGAAAGGCCTCAGGTAGGGCCGTGGACAACACCAAGCGCCAGTCGGGCCGCAGCCCATGCAGGGCGGTTAAAACAGAAGCGGTGCGGGAGCCATGGCCAAAACCATGGGCACTGACGCAGGCATAAATCAGCACGGCGCCAGTTCGGGAGCTGGGTTGGGGGCCGGGTTAGGGGCCGGTTTGGGAGCAGTCCAGAGGCGCTCTTCGTAGAGCAGCTCACCACCAAGGCCAAACCAGCGATGGCTGGCACTCACGACCTCCTGGCCCACCAGCTCCACCCAGCTGAAGTGACGCAGGGCCTGGCCGGCGCCATCGGTGCCGTGGCGGGGAACGCAGGCGGTGTTGAGGTAGGAGGTGCCGGCCCGGTCGCGGCAGAAGCTTTGGCGATCCCCCTGGCCGCGCCTGAGGGCATGGTGCATATGCCCAAACACCACCAAGGGCACCGGTCGATTGAGGCGGATCTGGCGGATGGCCAGGGCTAGGTCGAGATCACCCCAGTCGCAGGCGGGTGGCTTCCAGTCGCGGCCGCAGGGGGAGGTGGCATCGCTGCCGAGGCCGGAGGGTCCGCTATGGCTCAGCAACACCAGGGGCCAGTCGGGGGGTGCGGTGGCGGCGGCGGCCGTGATCCGATCGGCCGACTCCTGCAAGCTCACCGGGCCGAAGGCAGCCAGCGCCGCCCGAGAAAGCTTGAAACCACCACCGGCGGTAGCCGGCCGCCCCCCCACCACCGCCAGATCCGGCGGGCTCAGGGCTCGCATTTTCCAGCCGCAGTGAACCTCTCCCAGCAGGTCGATCTGGTGCTGCAGCGTGCGCCCAGAAGCGTCCTTGCCGGTGTCGTGGTTGCCAAGGATGCAGGCCACTGGCATGGGCAGTTGGCGCAGCAGGGCCGGAATCCGCTGCTGACCATCGCTTAGGTCGCCCACCACGAGCAGGGCATCGGGGGCCAGGCAGTCCAGCAGCGCATGGTCGCTGTGGTCCCATTCACCATGCAGATCTCCGGCGATGGCAATGCGGAGCGTTTTCCCCCCGCCGGATACCGCCATCACTGCTGCCTAGGCTCATGCCATCCTGCATCAGCTGAGGCCCCGGGTTGGTTTTCACCGCCACCAATAACCACGCACCGCAAGATCTGCCCGCCGCGATCAGCGCCCTAAAACAGGAGCGCAAGGCTGTGATCCTGGCGCACTACTACCAAGACGAAGCCGTTCAGGACATTGCCGACTTCATCGGCGACTCGCTAGAGCTCTCGCGCAAGGCCGCCGCCACCGACGCCGAGGTGATCGTTTTTTGCGGCGTTCACTTCATGGCGGAGACCGCCAAGATCCTCAGCCCGGACAAAACCGTGCTGCTGCCAGATCTGGAGGCCGGCTGCTCGTTGGCGGATGCCTGCCCGGCCGAGGAGTTTGCCGCCTTCCGCGCCGAGCATCCAGACCACATCGCCGTGAGCTACATCAACTGCTCGGCGGCAGTGAAAGCCCTCAGCGACCTGATCTGCACCAGCAGTAACGCCGTGGATCTGGTGAAGCAGCTGCCAGCCGACCGGCCGATCCTGTTTGCCCCCGACCAAAACCTGGGCCGCTGGGTAGAGCGCCAGAGCGGCCGCCAGCTCACCCTCTGGCCAGGCAGCTGCATCGTGCATGAGACCTTCAGCGAACAAGCCTTGCTGCAGCTGAAGCTCGAGCACCCAGCGGCTGAGGTGCTGGCCCATCCCGAGTGCCAGCAACACCTACTGGACCTGGCCGACTTCATCGGCTCCACCAGCGCCCTTTTGCGTCAAGCAGAGCAGAGCCCCGCCACCAGCTTCATCGTGCTCACCGAGCCGGGAATCTTGCACCAGATGCGGCTGAAACTGCCCCAAAAGACCTTTTTCGAGGTGCCGGGCGCCGATGGCTGCAGCTGCAACGCCTGCCCCTACATGCGGCTCAACACCTTGGAAAAAGTGTGGCGGTGCCTCGATCGGATGGAACCAGAAATCGTGATGGATGAGGCGCTGCGGCTAAGGGCCCTGGCACCGATCGAGAAGATGCTGGCCATGAGCCGCTGAATCAGTAGCTGTAGTTGGCCACAAACAGGCTGGTGTCGTCGGAGGGCTCGCTGCCGGGCTTGTAGATACCGCGGCTGGCGGCGCCATTGGCGCGGGCTCGGGCCAGCAGGGCGGCCTGACCAGCCTGCAGGTCGCTGCCGCCCCAGTGCTGCAGACAGGAGTGCTGCAGGGCACGGCCGTAGGAGAAGCCCAGGTGCCACGGGGCGTACCCCTGGGCGGCCGCGTGATTGATGGCGTTGAGGCAAAGGCTGGCGTCTTCTTCACTTAGACCGCCACTGAGAAACAGGATCGCTGGCACCGCCGCCGGCACGGTGCGCCTCAGGGTACGCACAGTGAATTCACCCACCTCCTCTGCGCTGGCCTGCTCGGGGCATAAGGCACCTGGGCAGGTCATTGAGGGTTTGAGCAGGCTGCCCTCGAGAAAGACGCCGTTCATCGCCAGGGCCTCGTAGGTGGTGCGCAGCACCCACTCCTGCACCGAGGCGGTGGTGGTGATGTCGTGGTCGCCATCCATGAGGATCTCGGGCTCCACGATCGGCACCAGGCCCTGCTCCTGCACCGTGCGTGCGTAGCGGGCCAACCCCCAGGCGCTCTCACGCACCGCCAGCTCCGAAGGAGCGCCGCTGGCGCTGATCTGCAACACGGCGCGCCACTTGGCGAAGCGCGCCCCGCGGGCGTAGTAGAGGGCGGCCCGCTCGCCGAGGCCCTTGAGGCCGGTGCACCAGCTCTCCCCCTCCAGGGCGCCGGCCAGGGGTTCGACCCCCTGATCCACCTTGATGCCGGGCACGATGCCCTGCCGTTGAAACAGCTCCACGAGCGGCACGCCACCGGCCGCGGCGGTGCTGTCTTGAAACAGGGTTTCCTCGTAGAGGATCACGCCGGAGATGTGCTGGCTGAGGCCGTCGGTGCTGGCCAGCAGGGAGCGGTAGGCGCGCCGGTGCTCCTCGCTGTTCTCCAGGCCGATGGCCGCGAAACGCTTGCCGATCGTGCCGGTGGATTCATCCGCCGCCAACAGCCCTGTGCCCGGCGTTGCCAGGGCCGCAGCGGTGGCGGCGAGCTCATCGCGGAAGTCGTTGAGGGCCATGGCGGCAGCCGGCGGGGCATCCCTGGCTAGTCGCGGCGCCGCAAACCGTCAACCGTGGTTGGGAGCGGGGAGTTCGCCGCCAGGGCAGATGCCTGAACAGAGAAGTCGCGTTAGGCAAGGCTCCCTAAGGTGCCCGCACCGGGCAATCCGCCACCCATGCGCACCGCCACCTTCGTCAATGGCGACGCCATGCCCCTGCTTGGGCTTGGCACCTGGAAATCGGCTCCAGGGGAAGTGGGGGCCGCGGTGCGGGAGGCCATCCGGCTGGGCTACCGCCACATCGACTGTGCCAGCGTTTACGGCAACGAGCCAGAGGTGGGCGAGGCCCTCCGCGGCGCCATCGAAGCTGGCGAGGTGAAGCGGGAGGAGCTGTGGATCACCTCCAAGCTCTGGTGCAATGCCCATGGACGCGACAACGTCGCAGCGGCGCTGCGCCGCAGCCTCACCGATCTGGGCCTGGCGTGGCTGGATCTCTACCTGATCCACTGGCCGGTGCCGATCAAGTCGGGCGTGGCCTTTCCCACCAGCGGCACTGACCTGCTGCCACTGGCACAGGTACCGCTCGAATCCACCTGGGAGGGGATGGAAGCAGCCCTGGAGGCGGGCCTCACGCGTCACATCGGCGTGAGCAATTTCTCCAGCCGCAAGCTGCACGACCTATTAGCCCACTGCCGGATCCGGCCGGAGGTGAATCAGGTGGAACGGCACCCCCTGTTGCAGCAGCCGGGCCTGGTGGCCTACTGCGCAGCCGAGGGCGTCCACCTCACCGCCTACTCGCCGCTCGGCTCCCAGGACCGGCCCGCCGCCCTCAAGGGCGCCGATGAACCGGTGCTGCTGGAAAACCCATTGATCGGCACGATCGCCGCGGAACATGGCTGCAGCCCCGCCCAGGTGCTGATCGCCTGGCAGCTGCAGAGCGGCATCTCCACCATTCCCAAATCGGTGCGCCCGGCGCGGCTGCTGGAAAACCTGGCGGCAGCGGAGATCACACTCACACCGGCCGATCTCGAGCGAATCGCCGCACTGGATCAGCAGCGCCGCCTGGTGGATGGCTCGTTCTGGCTGCTGGAGGGGGGCCCGTGGTCGCTGCAGACCCTCTGGGACGAAACCTGATCACCGCTTACCCATGCCCCTCCCCACCGGCAGCCTGCTGGAGCACACCCCCCAGGGGCTCTACTGCCGGGCGGCGGCGGCCTGGATAGACCCCGTGGGGCCGGTGCCCCGGGCCCTGATCACCCACGCCCACGCCGACCACGCCCGGCCCGGCTGCGGCGAATATTGGGCGGTGGGCGCCAGCGAAGCGATCCTGCGGCAACGCCTGGGAGCCACGATCAACCTGATCCCGGTCGACTACGGCGCCGCCCATCGCATTGGTGAGGCCAGGGTGTCGTTTCACAGCGCGGGGCATGTGCTGGGCAGCGCCCAGATCCGACTGGAGGCGGGCGGTGAGAGCTGGCTGGTGAGCGGCGATTACAAGCGCTGCGCCGACCCAAGCTGCTCCCCGTTTGAGCCGGTGCAGGCAGACGTATTTATTACTGAGGCCACCTTCGGCCTGCCGATCTATCGCTGGCAGAGCGGCGCCGAGGTGGCCGGCGAGATCCTTGCCTGGTGGCAGGGAGCACCGGAGCGGCCGTCGATCCTGTTTGCCTATGCCTTCGGCAAGGCCCAGAGGCTGCTGGCGGAGCTAGCCGCCATCGGTGTCAAAGATGAGATCCTGTTGCACGGCGCCGTGGAGGCCCTGATGCCGGCCTACCGGGAGGCGGGGGTGCGGCTGCCGCCCACCCTGCCGGTGAGCTCGGCTGCCAAGGGGGAATCGCTGGCGGGCCGCCTGGTGATCGCGCCGCCCTCAGCCCACCGCTCAGTGTGGATGAAGCGGTTCAAGCTGCCGCAGACGGCGTTCGTGAGTGGCTGGATGGCGGTGCGTGGCGCTCGCCGCCGCCGCGGCTATGAGCGCGGCTTCGTGATGAGCGACCACGCCGACTGGCCCGGCCTG
The DNA here is from genome assembly GCF_024345755.1 of Cyanobium sp. L1E-Cus. Classification (NCBI taxonomy): domain Bacteria; kingdom Bacillati; phylum Cyanobacteriota; class Cyanophyceae; order Synechococcales; family Prochlorococcaceae; genus Cyanobium; species Cyanobium sp. L1E-Cus. Next base: position 326,051 of record NZ_JAGQBS010000002.1, read on the forward strand.
ATCCAGAGCGTGCAGCAGAGCGGCGCCCGGCAGGTGTACGTGACCCACGGCAACAGCGACGGCCTGGCCCGCTACCTGAGCGAGGTGGAAGGGATCAGCGCCGAACCGCTGGCGGGCTGAGACCGGCATGCGTCGCTTCGCCGATCTCTACAGCGCGCTCGATGCCAGCAGCGGCACCCAGGCCCGGGTGGATGCCCTCGTCGCCTACTTCAGTGGTGTTGATGCCGCCGATGGCGCCTGGGCCCTGCACGTGCTGCTGGGCAAGCAGGGCAAGCGCCTGATCACCGGCCGCCGTCTGCGCCAGATCTGCCTGGAGGAATCCCCCCTGCCGGAGTGGTTGTTCGACGACTGCTACGCCCACGTTGGTGATTCGGCCGAAACGATCACCCTGCTCTGGGCCCAGGTGGGCGCTGGGGCGAGCGAACCCCTGCAGCACTCCCTACACACCTGGATGGAGCAGCTGCTGCCGGCCGCCGCCGCCCTGGAGGGCAGCGAGCAGGCAGAAGCGGTGCGGCAGCTTTGGCGGGGCCTCAGCAGATCCGAACTGCTGGTAGCCAACAAATTGCTCACCGGTGGCCTGCGGGTGGGCGTGGGCCAGGGGCTGGTGGTGCGCGCCCTGGCACGCCTCAGTGGGCTGGAGGAAGCGCAGCTGCAGCACCGGCTGATGGGCGGCTTCAAGCCCAGTGCTGCCGCCCTCACCGCCCTGCTGGCCCCAGCCGATGGAGCCGAAGCGGTGCCCAGCCGCCCCTACCCCTTCTACCTGGCATCGCCCTTGGAGCAGCAGCCGGCCGGCCCCGCCAGCGATTGGCAAGCGGAGTGGAAGTTCGACGGCATCCGCGGCCAGCTGATCCGCCGCGCCAACGAGGTTTTTTTATGGAGCCGCGGCGAAGAATTAATAGGTGCCGCCTTCCCCGAATTGCTCGCAGCGGCAGGGTGCCTGGCCAACGGCACCGTGCTCGACGGCGAGATCCTGGTGTGGCCCGCAGGCTCCGACCAGCCCGCCCCCTTCGCCCAGCTGCAGCGCCGCCTGGGCCGCAAAGCGCCAGGGCGCAAGCTGCTGGCCGAGTGTCCGGCGGCCTTCGTTGCCTACGACCTGCTGGAGCTGGGGGGCGACGACCTGCGCCAGCGACCCCTGAGCCAGCGCCGCTCAGCCCTGGAGGAGCTGCTCCAATACCTGCTTGAAACGACACCCACCCCTGAAGCCGGGCTCCTGCGCCTATCCCCCCGCCTACCCCTAACGGCCTGGGAGCAGCTGGAGCCTTTGCGCCAGCAGGCCGCCAGCGCCACCGCCGAAGGGCTGATGCTCAAGAACCTCGCTTCGCCCTACCTGGCCGGCCGCAAGCGGGGCCACTGGTGGAAGCACAAGCGCGATCCCTACACCCTCGATGCGGTGCTGCTGTATGCCCAGGCCGGAAGCGGTCGCCGCGCCAACCTGTTCACCGACTACACCTTCGGGCTGTGGGATGGCGAAGGGCAACTGGTGAGCTTCGCCAAGGCCTACTCCGGCCTCGACGACGCCGAGATCACCGCGCTCGACCGTTGGATCCGCAGCCACACCACCGAGCGCTTCGGGCCGGTGCGGGCGGTGCAGCCGCTGCAGGTGTTCGAGCTGGCCTTTGAGGGGCTGCAGCGCTCCAGCCGACACAAGAGCGGCATCGCCGTGCGCTTCCCCCGCATCGCCCGCTGGCGCCAAGACAAACCAGCAGCAGAAGCCGACAGCCTGGCCAGCGCCCTTGCCCTGCTAGCAACCCAGCCATGAGCCGGAAGCCCCCTGGCCAAACAAAGTCCGGCGATCTCCTGGCCCCGATCGAAGCCTGGTTTGAGCTTCAGGGCTGGACGCCCCTGCCCTTTCAGCGCCAGTGCTGGCAGGCCTATCTGGCCGGCGAGAGCGGCCTGATCCAGGTGCCCACCGGCTCGGGCAAAACCTATGCCGCCGTGATGGGTCCGATCGCGGAGCTGCTGGCCGAGCCCAGCCCCGGCCTGCGCCTGCTCTATCTCACGCCCCTGCGGGCCCTGAGCCGCGATCTTGCCCAGGCGATCCAGCAGCCAATCGAGGCGATGGGCTGGCCGCTGCGGGTTGGCATCCGCAATGGCGACACCTCCAGCTACGAGCGCGGCAAGCAACTGCGCAGCCCGCCCGAAATCCTTATCACCACGCCGGAATCGCTCAGCCTGCTGCTGGCCAATCCCAAGGCCCCTGCCCTATTTGCGAGCCTTCAGGCGGTGGTGCTGGATGAGTGGCACGAGTTGATGGGCAGCAAACGCGGCAGCCAAACCGAGCTCTGCCTGAGCTGGCTGCGCAGCCAGCAGCCGGGCCTGCGCACCTGGGCAATCAGCGCCACAATCGGCAATCTCGAAGAGGCCGTCCGCAGCGCCCTGGGTGCCGCCAGCGAACCTCGCCTGATCACCGCACCGATAGCCCGGGCCACGGAGATCCGTAGCCTGCTGCCCGAGTCGATCGATGGCTTTCCCTGGGCCGGCCACCTCGGGTTGCGGCGCTATGAGGATCTGGTGGCGGCCCTGGAGCCCGGCGTCTCCACCCTGCTGTTCACCAACACCCGCAACCAGGCCGAGCGCTGGCACCAGTGCCTCCGCTACGCATGCCCGGAAATGGAGGGCGCCCTAGCCCTGCACCACAGCGCCATCGACCGGGCCGAGCGCGAAGCGATCGAAGCCGGGGTGAAAGCAGGAGCCCTGCGCTGGGTTGTGTGCACCAGCTCCCTCGATCTGGGCGTGGATTTCCAGCCGGTGGAGCGCGTGGTGCAGATCGGCTCTGCCAAAAATGTGGCCCGGCTGCTGCAGCGAGCTGGCCGCAGCGCCCACCTCCCCGGCGGCACCTCCCAGGTGTTGTTCATGCCCACCCACGCCTTAGAGCTGCTGGAGCTGAGCGCCCTGCGTCGGGGCCTGAGCGAGGGGCTGGTGGAGGCGCGCCGACCACCGACGGCACCGATCGACGTGCTGCTCCAGCACCTCACCAGCCTGGCCTGCGGCCCAGGCTTTGAGCCGGAGCAGGCACTGGCAACGGTCCGCACCGCCTGGAGCTACCGCCAGCTCAGCGATAGCGACTGGCAGTGGTGCCTGCGCTTCCTCGAGCACGGCGGCGACTGCCTTGGTGCCTATCCGCGCTACCGCAAGCTCGAGCGCGATGGCGATCTCTATCTGGTGAAGGAAAAGACCATTGCCCGAATGCATCGCCTGCACATCGGCACCATCACCGCCGACCGGGCCGTCACGGTGCGCTTTGTGCGCGGCGCCGTGCTCGGCCATGTGGAAGAGGCCTTCATCGGCCGGCTCAAGGCCGGCGATGTGTTCTTCTTTGCCGGCCGTCAACTGGAATTCGTGCGGCTGCGGGAGATGACGGCCCAGGTGAAGGCCAGCTCCAAAAAGAGCAGCACCGTGCCCGCCTGGTCTGGCGGCCAGATGGCCCTTTCCGACCTGCTCAGCCAGCACCTGCGCGCCGAAGTGGATCGTTGCGCCCGCGCCCTGGCGGGGGAAGCCAAGCTCGATAGCCCCGAACTTATGGCCCTGGAGCCCCTGCTTCAGCGCCAGGTGCAGCTCTCAAGGCTGCCAAGGCAACACGAATTACTGGTGGAGGTGTGTAACAGCCGTGAGGGCAGCCACCTCTATGCCTATCCATTTGATGGGCGCTTTGTACACGAGGGCCTGGGTTTTCTCTGGGCCTGGCGCCTGGCCCGCCACCAGCCCAGCACGATCACGGTGTCGGTAAACGACTACGGCTTTGAACTGCTAGCGCCAAAAAACTATCCATTTGAAGAGTTATTTGAGCTACACGCCGAAGAACTGCTCGACGCCACCAATCTCAAGGACGACTTGGAGCAAGCAATCAACCTCTCAGAGCTATGCCGGAGGCGTTTCCGCGCCATTGCCCAGATCAGCGGCTTGGTGCTGAACGGCTACCCCGGCCAGTCCAAATCCGGCGGTCAACTGCAGATCAGTGCCGCCCTGCTTTTTGATGTGTTCAGCCGCCACGAACCTGCCAACCGCCTCCTGGCCCAGGCCAGATCGGAAGTGCTCACCGATCAGCTGGATCTGCCCAGGATCACCCTGGTCTTGCAGCGGCTGCAGCGATGCAGTTTGCAGCTGGAGCGCACCGCCCGGCCCGGCCCGCTGGCCTTCCCCTTGCTGGCGGAGCGGCTAAACAACCGCATGAGTAATGAGTCGCTGCTCGACAGGCTTCAACGGTTGATTAAAGAAGCAGGGGCAGCGGAGGAGAGGTGATATATCAAAGATCACAACACCGAGGGCGAACTGGGCTTGCCAGAACGTACCCAGGTTCTATCGATCTTGATCATCCCCTCTCAAACAACTTCGAACGGATTCGAGGCCACCTGGATCAACATGATCACCGCAGGTTCCGAGCCCACAGCACCAGAAAGATGACCTCTACGACCTTCAATAAGTTGGCAGTTCTGATCAGCACCAAAGGAGATCTCGCCAGGCCCCATCTCTACCCGCACCCCATCCATCGTGGTCACAAACCAGCGCCCCACAATTGGCACGATCCACTGAAGCACAGGGTTTTCATGCCATTCATACTCTTGACCAGGCACCAGTGATAAAAACACAACGCCGGTTGCATCATCGCGGGGACCAGACTGCCAAACACTTGCCATTCCCTTGATAAATGTGATCAGCTTAAAATCATCCAACCACTCCTTCTTTTGATGACTCACCCCTTGATGATCACACCAGACATGCCAAGCATGAAATCCAGGATTAACTTCGGTCAGCATGCACTAAAAGCTTTGCTAATCCAATCTTAGCGGCAGACTTTTCTCATTCAGTTCCTCCTACGGCAGCCGAGCGCGCCGAAGGCCCCATGGCTAGCGTTTGATTGTTGTCAGGAATACCGCCGTGAGGGTAGTGGCGGAGGCCCATCGACCTGCTGCATTTTTGGTGCTGGCCACTGGCCTGCTAAGCACCATGGCGGTGCTCGATCAGACCCGCCGCTTCGGCGAAAAGGAACATCTGCAGATCGAGAGCACCCTGCTCAATAACGTGGCCGAGGCCCTGCGCACCAAACTCGAGATCAACATCACCATGCTGGGAGCCGTGGTGGGTTTGTTCAATGCCTCGACAGAAGTAAGCCAGCGCTCTACCTGCCTTTGAACAGCGCATCCGCCAGGAAGGATTTCCGGAGTTCCGTGTGCGACCACCGGGGGTCCGACCGCTCTATAGCGCGAAGGAATTCCTGCAGCCCTTCGACTGGCGCAACCAGAGGGCCTTTGGCTTCGACATGTATTCCGAACCGGAGCGCCGCCAGGCCATGGACCGAGCATGGAAAACGGGCAAAGCCAGCCTGAGTGAAAAAGTTCAACTCGTGCAGGAAACCCAGGAGGACCTGCAGAGAGGCGTGTTGATTTTTCTGCCGATCTACACCGATCAGGCTCAGATCCCCGGTGCAACCAACCTCACCCTGCGGGGCTGGGCCTTCTCCGCACTGAGGATGAAAGATGTGGTGAACAGCGCCCTCAGCGGCATCATCAACCCCGATCTAGAGGGCACCGGTGTACTCGTGTTCGACGGCACAGAACCGCTCGCCCGCAATCTCTTACACGACAACCTCAATCTGATGGGGAGCGACGGCCTGAGCCATCCCTCCTACGAAAAGTTGGAGATTGCCGGCCGAACCTGGCTGGTGGGAGTGCAGCTGGCCTCCCGGCAGGTGGGCCCGAACGGAATTGGCAACGCCTTCTGGATCACCATGCTGATCGGCAGCAGCATCAGCATGGTGGCCGCCCTGATCAGCCGGATCCTCGTTAGCAATCATCTGAGCACCCGCACAGCCCTGGCGGTGAGCGAAGCCGCCGCTAAGGAACTGTCCTTGTCCAGCACGGTGTTTGAGGAGAGCAGTCAGGGGATTCTCGTGACCAACCCCCAAGGCCGGATCCTGATGGCCAACAACGCCTTCTACAAGCAGATATGGCTTCAAGTCTGTAGATGACCAGTTCGGCCACAATGTGGGCGCCTAGGTGCTGAAGATGGACTGGAAACTGGTGGAGGCCAGCCGAGCCCCCTTTCTCGAGCTGGACCGGGCCATTGCGATTTCGGCCAGCGTCGGCGTCGCCCGCTTTCCGGAGCACGGCAACACAAGCGAGGAGCTGCTGGCAGCAGCGGATAACTCCATGTACACAGCTAAGCGGGCCAAGACCAATCCTGTGCAGGTGAGTCGTGCCTCCCAGCCTCCGGCACCCGCTAGCTCAGGCCTGCTCCAGACGCTTGACGATGAGAGCCATCAGGGCCAAGGAACCGGCAAGGGCAATCAACAAGGCGATGGTCATAGCTGACGCGTCTACTACTGCAACAATTATCGCCGCTGAAGGGTCAAAGCCATCCACCTTCTGATGTCATTTTTGCTGGTTGCTCCATCGGCACTTGGCAACCTGGAGCTCTGCGCCCAATGGCGCTCAGCCCGAGGTGCGGAAAAGGCCAGCCTCGCCAACAGGCTTGGGGCAAGCAACGGTCTCACCAAGAACACAAAGCTGGCCGAGGCTCAGCCCAGCGACATCAACAGCCTTTATCGCATCCCCGACATCCAACGGCTCTGCCGCAACTCCTAAGCAACTCAGCACCAATCCATGACCCTGAAGCTTTACGGCGGCGCCCGCAGCCGCGCCTCCATGCCCCGCTGGTATCTAGAGGAGAAGGGGATTGCCTACGAATGGATTCAACTCGACATGGAGGCAGGCGAACACAAGGGAGACACCTTTGGTGCCATCAACCCCTTCGCCAAGGTGCCAGCGCTGGTGGATGAGACCCTGCGCGCACCAGGCGGCAAACCGCTGCAGCTGTTTGAAAGCGGCGCCATCCTGCTGCACCTGGCCGATCACCACGCCAACGAATTCGCTGGCACGGCGGCTGAAATGGCAGCCCAGCGGGCCCTGGCAAACCAGTGGATCCTGTTTGCCAATGCCACCCTGGCAGTGGCGCTGTTTGTGCCTAGCAACCGGGAGCGGGAATTCCCGCAGTTGATGGGGGTGCTTGATGGGCTGCTGGCAGGCGGCCGCTCGCTGCTGGCAGGGCCCTGGGGCGATCCCACCTGGAGTGTTGCCGACTGCGCCGTAAATGCCTACCTGGCCTATCTGCCGATCTTCTTCCCCCAGATCGACCTAACTCCCTACCCCAACGTGCAGGCCACGATTGCCGCCACCCAGGCCCGGCCGGCCTACCAACGCGGCATGGGCAGGGCTTGAACTCGGCACGAAGCGCTGCTGCAACAAGCGTCAGCTTTGACTGGCGGGGCCAGCGGCTGCAGCTGCTGGGAGCCAAGGCGGCATGGGATCCCCAGCGCCGAAATTTATTAGTGGCGGATTTGCATCTAGGCAAGGCGGAAACCTTCCAGGCCCATGGCATTCCCCTGCCCAGCGATGGCGACGGCGCGACCCTCAATGGGCTCCTGGAGTTGGCCCATCAGCTGGAGCCCCAGCAGGTGGTGGTACTGGGAGACCTGATCCACAGCCGCTTAGGGCTCACCGGCGAACTCCGCGCCAAGCTGACTGCCCTACCGGAGCTGCTGGGCTGCCCGCTGCGCCTGATCGGCGGCAACCATGAGCAGGGCAGCTGGATCGAGGGGCTGCCGCAGGAGCCCTCCCAAGCCCTAGGCCCCTGGTGGCTGAGCCACATTCCAGAGCCGCGGGCGGGCATGCTCAACCTCTGCGGCCACCTGCATCCAGTGGCAGTGGTGGGCCGGGGTACCGATCGGCTGCGGCTGCCATGCTTCAGCTATTGCGAAGCCAGTGAGCGATTAGCCATGCCAGCCTTCGGGCGCTTGACGGGAGGCCATCCCTGCTCCCAACGTGATCGGATCTGGTTGGTGGCCGACGGCGCCGTCGTGGATTGGACGCAAGCACCACCCAGCAGCAATCGGGCCGCCTGAGCCCCAGGCCCCGCCGCCCGTTGTGGCGACACAAGCGGATGCTCACGGTGGCCCTGCCGGCAGGCTTTCTCACCTTTTTGGTGGCGATTGCCCCACCGCTGCCCGGGTCCGGCCCCCGGGCCGGAGCACCCCTACTCACCCGCGCCGACGACCAACCGTTCCGCTACCAGCCGGACGACAGCACCTATGCCCTCGACTTCGATCCCCGGGCCGTGCAGATCGACCTGCTGGAGGGCTGGGATCGGGAACAGGAGGCCTACGCCGACAGCCAGGCCCTGGCCTTCTTTTCGGGGCCGATGTACGAGCGCCACGTCGATGCGGGCGGGCGGGAAATCACGGTGCCGCTGGGCGATCTCAAGCTTGGCGATCGCATCTGGCGCGGCCGCAACCGCACCGCTGCCCGCCAGCGGGCCTTTGTGGGCATCCGCCGCGATGGGGGCGTCGACTTCGGCTTCGGCGAGCTGACGGCCGATCGCGCCCAGCGCTACGACAGCTTCATCGGCGGGCTTCACAGCGTCTACAACGACCTGGAGCGGCCGCCGGCGAGCTATCGCGGTGCCTACAGCATTTCGATGGGCCAGCAGATCCGCTATTTCCTACCCAGGATCCGCATGGTGATCGGCCTGCGCCCCGACGGCCGGCTGGAGGTGCTGATGAGCCGCGATGGCCTCACCCTCGAGCAGACCCGCTCCCTGGCGCGGCAGCGCGGGCTGCGGGCCGCCTACCTGCCCGACCACGCCTCCAAGAGCCGTTTCATCATCCCCGGCAAAAAGGGCTTCAGCGCGGCTGACGCCAACTGGATCAGCGGTGGCGCCACCAGCTTTGTGCACGTGCCCTACCTGCTGCGGCTGAGCCGACGCAGCACCCCCCTGCAGGGGTCGCTGCTGGCCAGCCTGGCGGGGCGAACGGCGGCGGAGGGCTGCGGCAATCCCTTCCAGTGCGGCCAAACCCTCGGCGGGCAACTGGTGGACCGGGCCCTGGCCGGCTTAAACCGGCTGATGGAGCAGGGGGTGGAACCCATCGCCCAGCTGATCTGGGCCCCTCGTGGCCCCCGGGATCCCCTGCGGGCCAACGCCAAGGCCCCCCTGCGGGAGCCGCCGATCAGCGCGGACCCCCTGGCCCTGCGCCAGCGCCAAGAGCAAGCCGCCGACAGCCCGGCGATCACCGGGGTGGAGCTCGAGACCCTCGGCCTGCCATCCGACCTCTCCCAGCCCCTGGTACTGCCAGAAGGCGCAGAACCGCCTGAGGAGGGAGCCGCGGCCGCGGACGGGTACGCCTCGCCAGGGGCGCCAGGGGCGCCAGGGGCCGCCGAACTGGAGGGCGCCGAACCGGCGGAAGCACCGGTGGATTCGGCGGTCGGCCCCACGGGCCAGATCACCACAGGGGCTCCCCTGCCGGGAGCGCCGCCCCCACCGGGCCTGCCAGAGCCCTGATCGGCTGATACCCCTGCTTCAGCCCGCTGCCGCCAGGGCTCGCACCACATCGCCCCTGGTGAGCACACCCACCGGGTGGCGCTCGCCATCCAGCACAAACAACCGCTGGGTGCTGCGCTCATGCAGCAGGCCCGCAGCTGCCGGCAGGGGCAGCTCGGCGCTGCAGCTGTGGGGATGCTGGCCCATTACCTCCCCCACGGTGCTGCCGAGCACCTGGTGCACCTCCTTGTCCCAGTTGAGTGGATTGCGCAGGTAGATCACCGCATCGAGCAGCATCACGTAGGGGCCGGGCTGGAAGCCGCTTTCGCGCACCATCAGGTCTTGCTCGCTGAGCTCGCCCACCAGGGCGCCACTGCCATCCACCACCGGCAAACCGCTGATGTGGTGCTCGCTCATCAACTGCACGGCCTCCTGCAGGGGACTGTCCGCTGTGACACTCAACACCGGTGCAGACATCACGGCGGAAACCAGCTGTTGCACCACGGGCCAAACAAGACGACTGGAGCCATTCTGGGGCCGAGCACGGCAGACACGATGGCGACGCAACGGATACGCCAACTGGCCGACGGCCTCACCGTGGCCCGGGCTGTGTTGGGACTACCGCTGATCGTTGCCCTGGCGGGGGGCCAACCAGCCCTGGCCTGGTGGCTGCTGCTACTGGGCGGCTTGAGCGACTGGGCCGATGGCGCCCTGGCACGCCGGGCCGGCGGAGGCTCGGTGTGGGGAGCCCGCCTCGATCCCCTCACCGACAAAATCCTGATCAGCGCGCCGCTGCTGTGGCTTGGAGCAGAGGGGATCCTGCCCCTGTGGGCGATCTGGCTGCTGCTAGCCCGGGAACTACTTATTTCTGGCTGGCGCGCCGCTGAAGCCAGCGGCGGCCCGGCCTCCTGGAGCGGCAAGCTCAAAACGATCCTGCAATTCGCCAGCCTGCTGCTGCTGCTCTGGCCCAACGGCTGGGGTTTCGGACTGGCGGCAGCATTCCAAACCGCTGGCTTCTGGCTGTTCTGGCCGTCGCTGCTGCTGGCGCTGAGCTCGGCCTGGGGCTACCTACGCAAGCCCTAAAGCAGTGAGCTCCTCGCTGCGCTGCCAGAGCCGCTGGCGCTGATCGGCATCGAGGGCCGCGGGGGCAATGCGCACCTCGGTGGGCCAGCCCCGCATGCCACCAAACTGATTTGGTCCGTAGTGGCCCCCTGGGGTGGCTTCGGGTGCGGTGGCGGCAAACAACTGGGGCAACGCTCCCATGGCCGCGCTCTGCAACAGCGGGCCCATCAGCCGGTAGGCCAGGGGTTCAATCCACGAGCCGTTTGCAGTAACTGAGGCCAGCTGAAGATTGGTGCGGGCAAAGCCCGGATGGGCCGCCAGCGACAACACGGCCTGGCCCTGATCGCACAGCCGCTGCTGCAGCTCTAGGGCAAACATCACATTGGCGAGCTTGCTCTGGCCGTAGGCAGCCCAGCGGTCGTAGCGGCGATCGCCCTGCAGATCGTCGAAAGCAATCCTGCCGAAATACTGGGCCCCTGAGGTCACGCTCACCACCCGTGCATTCGGGCGGTCTGATAGCAGCGGCAGCAGGGCCAGGGTGAGGGCGAAATGGCCCAGGTGGTTCACACCCAGCTGCATCTCGAAGCCGTCGGGGGTGAGCTGCCGCGGCAGGGCCATCAGGCCGGCGTTGTTGATCAGCAGATCCAGCCGGCCGTAGCGATCGGCAAATTCCGCAGCTGCACGGCGAACGCAAGCCAAGCTGGCCAGATCAAGCTCCAGCAGCTCAACGGCACCACCCCCGCTAGCGGCCGCTGCCTGTAATTCATCCTTGGCCCGCTCTGCCCGGGGCAGGCTGCGGCAACCGAGCACCACGGTGGCGCCCTTGGCCAGTAGCGCCCGAGCCGTTTCCAGGCCCAGGCCGCTGTTGGCGCCGGTGATCAGGGCCAAGCGTCCGGCCTGATCGGGAATGGAGTCGGTAGTCCAGTTCATGGCAGGAGCCTATGGAAATAGACCTCACACCTGCGGCAAGGGTGCTCAGCCGATCAAGGCCTCGTCTGCGGAGAAATCGGGGCTGGTGGGAGTACGCAGGGCGTAGTCGTTTTTGTAGCTGTCGGCGATGGTGGCCTCGAGGTCAAAGGCCGGCTCCCAGGCGAGTTCGCGCCGCACCCGGGTGGTGTCGGTGAGGAAGTGGGCCAGGCGCAGCGGGAAGGCCTTGCGGGCTTTTTTATCGAGAGCAGCGGGATCGAAGCTGCGGATTTCCACAGAAGCGAGCTCCTTGCCGGCCGCCCGGGCCGCTGCCTGCACCAAGCCCCGGAAGGTGACGCCCTGGCTGCCGGTGCAGTTGTAGATGCGGTTGGCGGCGGCATCCACCTCGATGCAGCGAGCCATGGCGGCGGCTAGGTCTGCCACATGGCCCAGCTGGGTGATCGTGCTGCCATCACCGGGCAGGGGCACGGGCCGTCCGTGCACGATGCGATCAAAAAACCAGCTCTCTACAGGGTTGTAGTTGCCCGGCCCCACGATGTAGGTGGGCCGGAAGCTGGTGAAAGCGATGCCCTCGCTGCGCAGCCAGGCTTCGGTTTCGGCCTTGCCAGCGTGGCGGCTGGCCGGATCAATAGGGCTGTTTTCATCGAGGGGCCAAAGCTCGCTGTCGGCATAGACGCCGGCCGAGCTCACATACACAAAGCGATGGGCCGGAGGCCCGGTGCGCTCGATCACAGCGCGGGAATCCTCCAGGCTGCGGCCCGAGCTATCGACGATCACATCAAAACTGCGACCCACCAGCGGCTCCAGCCCCCCAGCAGTGCTGCGGTCGCCGATCAGGTGCTCCACACCTGCCGGCGCAGGCTTGTTGCCACGGGTAAACAAGGTGAGGGCATGGCCTTCAGCCTGCAGCCGCTCCACCAGCGGTTTGCCCACGAAGCGGGTGCCGCCCATCACCAGGATGTTCATGCTGCTGCCCACGGGGCCGCGAAACTGGGCGCCATTCAAACCCCCGGCTAGCTGTCGGTTACTGCACCACCGTTATGCCCGTGTCGATCCGCTCGATCGGTGGCGCCGCCAGCGTCTGCTGCCAGAGGGACAAGATCGACCAGTAGCCCTGGGCCCTCGGCTTGGTCGCCACGCTGGAGTTCACCACGCCGCTGCGTATTTGGCCCACCAGCTCGGGCCATCGGGCGCACAGGCGTAGCTTCTAATTTTGGCTGCCAAGACGGCGCCGTAAACCACACTTTGTTTCTGGTTTGCCTCTTTTTGTGATGCGTCTGGCCAAGGCCTACACAGCCCAGCCCGCCACCATCACGTCGTGGCCCCCCGGCAGTCGCGGCTATCGCCACTTCTCCCTGCTGGGGGAGCGGGGCCAGGGCGCGGAACGGTCCGTGGAACTCCAGGCGGTGCTGGAGCGAGGCTTTCGGCTGGTGGTGCCGCTACGGGAGCTGCGCAACCGGCAGCTCTGGCAGCCTGGCTGGCAGCAATTGCCTCCAGCAGCCATGCAGATAATTCCCGCCATCGACCTGCTCGATGGCCACTGCGTGCGGCTGCACCAAGGCGACTACGACCAGGTAACGCGCTTCTCCGACGACCCAGTGGCCCAGGCCCTCAGCTGGCAGCAACAGGGAGCCAGGCGGCTGCACCTGGTGGATCTAGACGGGGCCCGCAGCGGCCAACCGGTCAATGATGCGGCCGTGAAGGCGATCACCACTGCCCTCAGCATCCCCGTGCAGCTGGGGGGTGGGGTGCGCAGCGCCGAACGGGCTGAGGAGCTGCTGAGCTTCGGACTGGATCGGGTCATCCTCGGCACCGTGGCCCTTGAGCAACCCGAATTAGTCGATGAGCTGGCATCGCGCTATCCCGGCCGGATCGTGGTGGGCATCGACGCCAAAAACGGCAAGGTGGCCACCCGCGGCTGGATCGAAGAGAGCAGCACCGAAGCCACCGCCCTAGCCCAGCGCTTCTGCGCCAGCGGCATCGCCGCAATCATCAGCACCGACATCGCCACAGACGGCACCCTGGCGGGCCCCAACCTCGAAGCCCTGAGGGCGATGGCCGAGGCCAGCGCCGTGCCGGTGATCGCCTCCGGCGGCATCGGCAACCTGGAGCACCTGCTGTCGCTGCTGAGCCTGGCGCCCCTAGGGGTGGAGGGGGTGATCGTGGGCCGGGCCCTCTACGACGGACGGGTGGATCTAGCTGAAGCCCTGCAGGCCATCGATGAGGGCCGAATGCAGGATCCGACCAGTGCCTCGATGATGGCCTGAACCGGCAGCCTGCCCCGATGGCAATAGCGGATCGCTTGCGACCTGCCCTATAACAGATTGAGTCTGATTTGAGGCGTGTCGCGTGAACGCCGGCGCCCTTCCCCCAACCAATCCATCAACCTGCGTAGACGACGTCTATCAGCGCTGCCGCGACCTGGGCATGAGGCTCAGCCGCCAGCGCCGCATGGTGCTCGATTTGCTTTGGGTTGAGAAGAGCCATCTCAGCGCCCGCGACATATTTGAAAAGCTCAACAACCTGGGCCGCAACATCGGCCACACGTCTGTTTATCAAAACCTCGAAGCCCTTCAAACCGCTGGCGTGATCGAGTGCCTCGACCGGGCCAGTGGCCGGCTTTACGGCTATCGCAGCGATCCCCACAGCCACCTCACCTGCTCGCAATCAGGCGCCATCCAAGACCTAGACGTCGAGCTACCGCGCGAGTTGCTCGACCAGATCGAGCGCCACACCGGCTTCGCCATCGAGACCTACACCCTGAATCTCACCGGCCGGCGCCGCAGCTGAATCCCTGCGCCCACCCAGGACTGGAGAATCCGCTTCAGCATCGGTACCTTTGGCCCATGCCATCACCAAACCCATGAGTTCGCCAAACCCGTGAGTTCGCAGCTGCTGCTGTTTGCCGAACCGCTGCTGCGCGATGGCCTCACCCGCCTGCTCACGGCTCAGGCGGGGCTGTATTGCGTCGCTGAGCGACCAGAGCAGCTGCAAGGGCTGCCCCAACTGGTGATCTGGCAGGCCAGCAGCGGCGACCTCCAGGGCGGGCGCCTGGCCGAAGAATTGCTGCGCCTGCAGGAGCGCTGGCAGCCAGCCCCGCTGCTGCTGCTGCTGCCTGCGGCCCATGGTCTGGGCGGTGATGCCCTGCTGCAGCTGCCGGCGGCTGGAATCCTCGAATCGCCCGACCCCCAGGAGTTGCTGGCGGCCCTCGCCACCCTGCTGACGGGCGGGCGCGTACTGGCAGCAGCGGCAGGCAGCGCCTCCCCCAGCCCAGCAGCCAGCCCGGCCCTGGGACTGGGCCAGTGGCTGCTGATCAGCGGCCTGCAGCAGATCGACGCAGACCTCGCTGCCATTAAGCGCCTGCTGACGCCGCCGCCCACCAACCTGGTGCAGCTGCTGGTGCTGCAGGGCCGCCTGCGCGAACTCTCGGCAGCCCGCGAGCTGCTGCTGCTGCTTTGGGGGCCGCTGAGTGTGGCCTGGGGCGCGCCCGATCCCTGCCCCAGCAGCCCGGAGCCCGTGCTGGCGATCACCCTGCAGCAGCGCAGTGCCGATGGCATCTGGCGCGCCATTCGTCAGCGGCTCGAGGCCGGCAGTGGTGCCGAGCTCAGCAACCAAAGCGGCCAGCTGCTGGCATTGGAGGGCCTCAGCCCCGAGCGGCGGCGCGACCTGCTGCTGGCCCTGCTGTGCCAAGTAGACAGCCTGCGCCAGCGGCTACTTGCCGACCCCTCTCCCCTGCAGGAGCGCTGGGAGCAATGGCAGCCCGAGCTACGCCAGCAAGCCATGCGCAGCCTGGTGAATTCCTACGTGCAGCTGCCCTGCGAAGGTAGCCTGCTGCCGGTGGCCGACAGCCTGCTTCGCAGCAGCGATCTAACGGGCCGCGACCCGGAGCTACCCGAGGCCCAGCCGATGCTGGCCTCCCTGGTGCGGGCCCAGCCCCTGCTGGTGGATGGCCAGCTGCTGGCCGCCGACGAACCGCGGGCCGTGCTCTACCTCGAACTACTAGTGAGCAACTGGCTGGTGCGCAGCGCCGAACTGGTAAGTGCCGAGCTGCTGGCCAGCTGCGCCGGCTGGCCCGAGTTGCGTCGCTACCTGCTCCAGCCCGAGCTGCTCGCCACCCGCAACCTGGAGCGCCTGCGCAACCAGCTCAACGCCCAACTGCGTTGGAGCAGCTGGGTGGAGCGGCCAATCACCCTCTACGAAAGCCGCCGCCGGCTCTACTGCCTGCGCGATGGCGCCATCCGCTGCCAGGAGCTCACCGAACCCCGCGACGCTGAACTGCGCCAACTGGGCTGGCTGCAGCAACTGGTGACCCTGGCGCTCGAAAGCCGCGATGCCCTAGCGCCCCAGGTGCAGGGACTGCTGCGAGGCCTCGGCGATCTGGTGGTGGTGCTACTAACCAGGGTGCTGGGCCGAGCCATTGGCCTGGTGGGCCGAGGTATTGCCCAGGGCATGGGCCGGGGCATCGCCAAGGGCGTGGGCCGCAGCTGACGCCCCGCCACAATGGCTTTAAACGAGCTTGCAAGCTGGCATGGGGCGAAATAAGAACGGGCAACACAGGATCGGGGCACGGGCCTCAACCCTTCAGCCCATCCTGCGACTCCTGCTCAGTTCAGCCCTGGGGCTGCTGCTGGCTGTGGGCCTGGTGGGCCTCGGTAGCCGCCCCGCCCAGGCCTCGCTCACCAACAACAGCTACGACGGCAACATCTACGCCCTCTACGCCGGCAACGGCTCCCTGGTGCCGCCCCGCAGCAGCCTTGCCAAGGCCCTGGAAGACCACCGCACCACCGTTGTCGTTTACTACCTGGACGACGACGCAGCCAGCAAGCAATTCTCGGCGGTGGTCTCGGAGCTGCAGCGGGTGTGGCTCAACAACATCGAGCTGATCCCGCTGGTTACGGATCCGCTCCAAAACCGGGCCGACACCGGCCCCAGCGATCCGGCCCACTACTGGTCGGGCCTGATCCCCCAGGTGGTGGTGTTCAACAGCGAGGGGCAGGTTGTCTTCGATGAGCAGGGCGCCGTGAGCGTCGATGCCATTAATGCCGCCGTCAGCCAGGCCACCGGCATCCCCCTACCCGAGGGGGGCACCACCAGCACCACCGAGAGCTTCAACGAACTCAATTCCGAGGTGGTGAGCCGCTGATGGGCCGCCTTGAAAGCGACAGCATGGGCGCCATCGAGGTGCCCGAGCAGCACTACTGGGGCGCCCAGACCCAGCGCTCAATCGAATATTTCCCCTTCGGCCAGGCCATGCCCCTGGCGGTGCTTCACGCCTTCGGAGCGCTCAAGGCGGCCTGCGCCGAGGTGAATATGGCCAAGGGCAAGCTCCCTCCGGAGCTGGCCGCCCTAATCGTGGCGGCTGCCGAGGAGGTGGCCTCCGGCACGCTTGATGCGGAATTCCCATTGAAGGTATGGCAGACGGGCTCCGGCACCCAAACCAACATGAACGTCAACGAGGTGATCGCCAATCGGGCGATCGAAGCCGCCGGTGGGGTGCTGGGCAGCAAGAGCCCGGTGCACCCCAACGACCATGTGAACCTCAGCCAATCCAGCAACGACACCTTCCCCGCGGCCCTGCATGTGGCCGTGGCGATTGAGCTGGAGCGCACTCTGTTGCCCGCCGTGGAGGCGCTGCGCGCCGCTCTGGCCGCAAAGGCCGAGGCCTTTGCATCGATCATCAAGATCGGCCGCACCCACCTGCAGGATGCGGTGCCCCTGAGCCTGGGCCAGGAATTCAGTGGCTACGGAGCCCAACTGGATCTAGCCCTGGAAACCATCCGCGCCAGCCTGCCCCAAGTGCGCCAGCTGGCCATCGGCGGCACGGCTGTAGGCACCGGCCTCAATGCCCCCAGCGGCTTCGGCGAAGCGGTGGCGGCGCGGCTGGCCGAGCGCCTCGGCCTGCCCTTCAGCAGCGCGCCCAATAAGTTTCAGGCCCTGGCCGGCCATGAGCCCCTGGCCGCGGCCCACGGGGCCCTCACCGTGCTGGCCGGCTCACTGCTGAAGATCGCCAACGACATCCGCTGGCTGGCCAGTGGCCCCCGCTGCGGCCTGGGAGAGCTGGTAATTCCGGAAAACGAACCTGGTAGTTCAATCATGCCGGGCAAGGTGAATCCCACCCAGGCCGAGAGCCTGACCATGGTGGCCGTGCAGGTGATGGGCAACAACACGGCCGTGCAGCTGGCCGCCAGCCAGGGCAATTTCGAGCTGAATGTGTTCAAACCAGTGATCGCCCACAACGTGCTCGAAAGCATCGAGCTGCTCGCTGGCGGCTGCACCAGCTTCCGCCAGCATTGCGTCGAGGGTCTCAGGGCCAATGAAAGCCGCATCGAAACCCTGCTGGATCAGAGCCTGATGCTGGTCACGGCCCTCACCCCGGCGATCGGCTACGACCGGGCCTGCGCCATCGCCAAGCACGCCCACAACCACCAGCTCAGCCTCAAGGAGGCCGCCCTGGTGCTCGGTGAAATCAGCGCTGAAGAGTTCGATCGCTGGGTGCAGCCCCAGCAGATGGTCTGAAGCTGCCAAAACCAATAAAACTGCCAGCATTAAGCAAGAGGGTTCTTACCTTCACGGGCTAAGCTGAGAGATAAGGCCATGCCCCAACTTTTAAGCGACAGCGCCTTTGCTGACGCCGGCATCCCAATGGCCTTTGTTGTTCCCAGCGCCGAGCGGGGTGGTCTGGGCTTGATCCAGTCAGCCAATGGGGCCATGGCATTTTTTACCGGCCGCTCAATGGAGGACCTGACGGGGCTGGCGTTTGCAGATCTTGTGCACCGCGACGATGTCGCCATCGGGGAAGACCAGCTCGCCAGACTGAGCAATGGCCAGGTAGAGAGCTGCAGCTTTGAGAAACGCTTTGAGCACGCCGATGGCCATCGCACCTGGGGACTAGTAACGGTGGCCCAGGGCCACGACGCAGGTGGCAGCCGCCAGGGGGCCTTGGTGGTGCAGGTGCACGACATATCCGAGCGCAAGCATTTCGTCGGCCAACTGGAATATTTCGCCGACCACGACCCGCTCACCTCGCTATTCAACCAGCGCCGCTTCCGCATCGACGTCGACCGCCAGCTCGCCTACGGCCGCCGCCATGGCAGTGGGGGGGCGGTGTTGATGCTCGACCTCGACAACTTCAAGGAGGTCAACGACCAGTACGGCCATGCCGCCGGAGATGCCCTGATCATTGCGGTGGCCACCACCCTCAGCGGAAATTCCCGGGAAACCGATGAGGTTTCCCGCCTGGGAGGCGATGAATTCGCTGTGTTACTGCCTGAAGCAGAACTAGCCGAGGCCGAAAGCCACGCTGAAAAGCTGCTGCGAGCCATCGCTGCGGTGGTAGTGGAAGGAGCCGGCCAAGGCATCACCGTGGCCGCCAGTTGCGGCGTGGCCGGCTTCACAAGCGATGACGGCCAGTGCGCCGACGACCTGCTGATCAACGCCGACCTGGCGCTATATCAGGCCAAGGAATCCGGCCGGGGCTGCGTCAGGGTATTTCACACCGACAGCGGCCTGCACGAAAAGGTGACTGCTCGTTTGATGTGGTCAGAGCGGATCCGAGAAGCCCTCGACCACGACGGCTTCGTGCTGCACGCCAAACCGGTGATCGATCTGCAAACAAATGCGGTGGCCTTCTACGAGCTGGCGATCCGGCTGCGGGCCCCCGGAGGCATCCTGATTCCCCCGGCGGTGTTCCTCTACACGGCCGAACGCTTCGGCATGGCCATCGACATCGATGAGTGGGTCATCGGGCGGGCCATCACCCTGCTGGAGGAGATGAACCAGGCCCAACCCATCGCCCTGGGGGTGAACATCAGTGGCGCGTCTCTGCAGGGGGATCGTTTCGCCCAGTTCCTCGAAACCCAGCTGGCAGGAACCAGCTTCCCCCGCGAGCTGCTGATCTTTGAGCTCACGGAATCGGTGGCGATGGCCAACCTCGAACGGGCCCGCCAGTTGGGCCGGGTGCTCACCAAACTCGGCTGCCGGCTGGCGCTCGACGACTTCGGCGCCGCCTTCGGCAGCTTCTACTACCTCAAACATCTGCCCGTCGATCTGCTCAAAATCGCCGGGGAATGCGTGCGCGGCCTGGGCACGGAACACGACCCCGCCGACCGCCTGATCATCGAGGCGGTGGTGAAGCTGGCCAAGGGACTCGGCACCCTGGTGGTGGCTGAGTTCGTGGGCGACCAGGAGACCCGTCAGGAACTGCTATCGATGGGGGTGCGCCTGGGCCAGGGGGCCTTCCTCGGCCCCTCCCGGGACGTTAGGGAGATTGAAAGCCTCCAGCCCCAGGGCGCCCAGCAAGACCCTCAAACAGTCACATCGCCTACCGAAGCCGGGGCCACCGGCCTGGTGGGATAGGCCCCATGGCCCAATCCCACCCACCCCTGCTGGAGCGCGATGCGCTCGCCAGCCTCAACCAGCTGCGTGATGGTCCCGCAGCCGTGCGCCTGGCCAGCCATCTGCTTATGACTTTCGCGGGCGGCCTGGTGTGGGCGCAGCAACCGTGGCCTCTGGCCCTGAGGCTGGTAGGGCTGCTGCTTTGCGGCATTGGCCTGGCCACCTGCTTCGCGCCCCTGCACGAGTGCTGCCATCGCACGGCCTTTCGCGGCAGAAAGCTGAACGACACGGTGGCCTGGTTCGCCGGGCTACTGAGCTTCTACAACGCCACCTACTACCGGCGCTACCACCAGTGGCACCACCGCTACACCCACCAACCTGGACTCGATCCCGAACTGGAGGATCCCGTGCCCACCAACCCCTGGGCCTACCTGCGCGAACTAAGCGGCTGGAACTGGTGGAGCGGCAAGTGGGGCGGCTACGCCCGGCTGCTCTGGGGAGACCTCAGCAACCTGAGCTACCTGAGCCCTGAGGCCATTCCCCAGTTGCGGCGCTCGGTGCGGCTGCAGTTCGCCGTTTACGCAGCCCTAGCCCTGGCCTCCCTGCTGAGCGGCACCGGCTTTCTGCTGTGGTTCTGGCTGCTGCCCCTGGCGGTGGGCCAGCCCCTGCTGCGCTTTGTGCTGCTGGCCGAGCACAGCGGCTGCTGCTTCAGCGTCGACGGCACCGAGAACACCCGCACCACCCTCACCAATCCTGCGGTGCGCTGGCTGATGTGGAACATGCCGTTCCACGCCGAGCACCACCTCTACCCTTCCCTCCCCTTCCACGCCCTGCCCGCAGCCCACGGCCCCATCGCCCCGCACCTGCGCCACTGCGATCGGGGTTATCTGGCGGTGCACCGCCGCCTGCTGCGCAACCTGCCACTCCTGGGCCTGCCGGCATGAACGCCACCGCAGTCGCCCAGCGCACCCAGCACCCCCTGGGCAACCTTCCCCTGGCCTGCGGCCACACCCTGCCGGAGGCCCAGCTCACCTACCTCCAGATCGGCGAGCTCAACGCCCAGCGCTCCAACCTGATCCTGGTGCCCACCTCCTATGGGGCCCGGCCCGAGGATCTGGCCTGGCTGGCCGGCCCGGTGCTGGATCCGGAGCGCTGGTGCATCGTGATTGCTGGCATGTTCGGCAACGGCGCCTCCAGCAGCCCCAGCCACGGCGCCATGGGCCTGGCCGAACAGGGCTGGGTGGTGAGCCACCGCGACAACGTCGCAGCCCAACGACAACTGCTGGCGGAGGTGTTCGGCGTTGAACGGCTCCCCCTGATCTACGGCTGGTCGATGGGGGCCCAACAGGCCTACCAGTGGGCCGTCGAACACCCGGAGGCGGTGGAGCGGATCTGCTGCGTCTGCGGCACCGCCCGCACCACCCCCCACAACCGCCTGTTCCTGCTCAGCCTGCGCCAAGCCCTCACCGCCGATCGCCACTGGAATGGCAGCGGCTTCAACGCACCGCCGGAGCAGGGGCTGCGCACCTACGCCCTGATCTACGCCAGCTGGGCCGCCAGCCAGCCCTTCTTCCGCAGCCTCGCCGAGCCGGTGGAAGACCACGTGGAGCAGCACTGGCTGCCCCACTACCAGCGCCATGACCCCCGCGATCTGATCGCCATGCTCGACACCTGGCTGGCCCACGACGTGGCCGCCGGAGGCGATTTGGCCGCAAGCCTGGGCCGCATCACCGCCCGCACCGCCGTGGTGGCCGGCAGCCACGACCTCTACTTCCCGCTCGACGACCTTGCCGCCGACGCCGACGCCATCCCCGGGGCGGAGCTGCACGTGATCCCCTCGGAGCTCGGCCACCGGGCCGGCAACCCCCACAGCAGCCCTGCCGAGCAGCGGCAGCTGAGCCGCATCGTTGAAACCCTCCTCCAGCAGCCCTCCCATGTCTGATCTCGCCCAGCGGATGCAGGAGCTGCAGCTCCGCTTCCTGCTGATCTCCTTCACCGACCTGTTTGGCATCCAGCGGGCCAAGCTCGTGCCGGCTTCGGCTGTGGCGGGAATGGCCCGCGATGGGGCCGGCTTCGCCGGCTTTGCGGCCTGGCTGGATCTCTCCCCCGCCGATGGCGACGTGATGGCGATCCCGGCGGAGGCCAGCCTCACCCCCCTGCCCTGGCAGCCGGGGGTGGGCTGGGTGGCGGCCGAGCTCCAGCTCAATGGCCAGCCGATGGAGCAGTGCCCCCGCCGCCTGCTGCGGCGCCAGCTGGAGCGGGCCGCTGAGCGGGGGCTGGAGCTACGCAGCGGCGTGGAAGCTGAGTTTTTCCTGCTCGATCCCAGCGGCGAGCGGATCGGCGATAGCGCCGACAGCCAGGAAAAGCCCTGCTACGACCAACTGGCCTTAATGCGCCGCTACCCCCTGATCGGCCCCCTGCTCGAGGCGATGGAACAGCTGGGCTGGGGGCCCTATCAAGCCGATCACGAGGATGCCAACGGCCAATTTGAGGTCAACTGGACCTACGCCAACGCCCTCACCACCGCCGATCGCCACGCCTTTTTCAAGGTGATGGTGAAGTCCCTGGCGGAGCAGCAGGGGCTGCGGGCCAGCTTCATGCCCAAACCATTCGCCGCCCTCACCGGCAATGGCTGCCACACCCACCTCTCCCTGTGGGGCGCCGCTGGCAGCTCGCAAGCAGGCCGCAACCTGTTCCACGATCCCAGCGGCGAGCTCGGTCTATCGACGCTTGCATACCACTTCCTGGCTGGCCTGCTGGCCCATGCCCCGGCCCTGAGCTGCCTGAGCAACCCCACGGTGAACAGCTACCGGCGCCTCGCTGCCCCGCCCACCACCTCGGGTGCCACCTGGAGTCCGGGCGGCATCAGCTACACCGGTAACAACCGCACCCACATGGTGCGCATCCCCGACGACCAGCGCTTAGAGCTGCGCCTCCCCGATGGTGCCGCCCATCCATACCTGCTGCAGGCTGCAATCCTGGCGGCTGGGCTCGATGGCATTGAGCGCCAGCTCGATCCTGGCCCCCGCAGCGACAACGACAACTACGCCAAGCCCCTGGATCCCGCCAGCTGCGGCAGGCTCCCGGTCAACCTCGGCGAGGCCCTCGATGCCTTCAAGGCCGACTCGGCCCTACGCCAGGCCCTGGGCGAAGAGTTTTGCCAGGCCTACGAAAAGCTGCGCCGGCGCCAATGGCAGCGCGAGCGCGGTGATATCAGCGACACTGAGCGCCGCGCTTGCCTGGATTGTTGAGCCAGGCGAGCGGCCGGCGAAAATAGGCTCAAACTTTTGACTGCTACTCGCAGCACTGCGCCGATGCCCCTGATTGCAATCAACGTCCTGCTGGAACCAGATGCTGCCACGGTTGAGAAAGCAAAGGCGATAAACGCGCGGCTGCGAGAAAACCACCCAGCCAGCTTCCCCCTAGATGCCAACCACGCCCCTCATATCACCATTCTACAGTTATTTATAAAAGCTGTAGATCTAGGCCAAGTAGCAGATGCCGTGGCCAACGTGCTGCGTACAGAGCCCCCGATCAATATTGAAGGCAAAGCAACTGGCTACTTTGCATTAGCCAGCGAGAATCTAAAATTAGTGGGATTCAACATCGAGGCGACTCCCGAGCAGCTCCGACTCCAGCAAAAAATCATCGCTGCCATCGCGCCATTTGCCGTGGAATACGGCACAAATGATGCCTTTGCACCTCGCCTTGACGGCGGCGCAATCAGCCAAGCGACTATTGACTACGTGAACAACTTCAGCGATACGCGAACTGGCCCGAACTACCAGCCCCATCTGACCCTGGGCATTGGCACAAGTGATTTTGTTGAAGCTTTAGTAGCAGAGCCATTTGAGACCTTTAGCTTCAAAACAGCCTCCGTGAGCCTTTACCAAATAGGCGATTTCGGTGTGGCCCAAACAAAGCTATACGACCTCTCTTGCCAAGCAGATCCGCTGCCCTCCTGGAATGAAGGGCATGTCAAACGAGCCATTGTTGCATTCATCGCCAAAGTCACAAATAAAGACTCACCCGCATACCTGCCTTCAGCCGAACGCATTGCAGTGCATGACAATGACGGCACGCTCTGGCCGGAAAATCCGCTGCCTTTTCAGGTGGCTTTTGCCATCGATGAACTGAAGCTGCGCATCCTCACAGAGCCGAGCCTCTCCTCAAACCCCATGGTGCAAGCTGCCTTGGACGGCGACCTTGCAAAACTCCTGGAAGGCAAACACTTCGATGGCCTGATGCAGATCCTGGCGATCACCCATGCAGGCATGACGGTAGAAGAATTTCGAGATGCCGTGCAGGCATGGTTTAGGTCGGCCAACCATCCGCGCTATGGCAAGGCCTATGGCGAGCTCACCTATCAACCCATGCAGGAGCTCCTTCGCTATCTAAGCGATAACGGCTTTAAGAACTTCATTGTTTCAGGTGGCGGCGCCGACTTTATGCGGGCCTGGGTGGAACAGGTTTACGACATACCACCAGAACAAGTTGTTGGCTCAACATCGCGGGCCGTATTCGAACTGCGGGACGGCAAACCAGTAATCACCAAAACCCTTGATTATTTGTTTGTAAACGATAAGGCTGGCAAGCCAGTCGGAATCCATCAGTTTATCGGCCGCAGGCCTGTAATTTGCTGTGGCAACAGTGATGGTGATCACGCCATGTTGCAGTACACCACGATCGATAATCCTCGCCCCAGCTTGGGGCTGATCGTCCATCACACCGACGCTGAACGTGAGTACGCCTACGACGCCAAGACGACCA
The DNA here is from genome assembly GCF_024345755.1 of Cyanobium sp. L1E-Cus. NCBI lineage: Bacteria > Bacillati > Cyanobacteriota > Cyanophyceae > Synechococcales > Prochlorococcaceae > Cyanobium > Cyanobium sp. L1E-Cus. The sequence goes on from NZ_JAGQBS010000002.1 coordinate 350,453, forward strand.
GCACCGGCAAGCTTGTAGAAGCCCTAAAGGAGGCTCCCCAGCAGGGCTGGCTAGTTGTGGATATGAAGCAGGATTGGAACGTCGTCTTCCAGCCCCAGTAAAAGAAACTGGCCGCCCTACAGCAAATTTGCAGCCAGCTCAGCCAGTTCACTGCGCTCACCCCGCAGCAGGGTCACATGGCCGGCGAGCCGCTGGCCCTTGAAGCGCTCCACCAGCCAAGTAAGGCCGTTGCTTTCAGCATCCACATAGGGATTATCGATCTGGTAGGGATCCCCGGTAAGCACAATTTTGGTGCCCTCGCCCACCCGAGTCACGATCGTCTTCACCTCATGGGGGGTGAGGTTCTGGGCCTCGTCCACCACCATGAATTGGCGCGGAATCGAACGACCACGGATGTAGCTGATCGCCTCCACCTCGAGCAGGCCCATGCCCTTGAGGTCGGTCCAATTGCTGCGCGGCCCGCGGTGACTGCCGCCAGCCCGAGCAGCACCCCGCCCCTCCTCCTCACTACCGCCGAGCAGAAAGTCGAGGTTGTCGATGATTGGTTGCATCCAGGGACCCATTTTTTCGTCCAGATCGCCTGGCAGAAAGCCGATCTCCTTGCCGAGGGAAATCACCGGGCGGGTCACCAGCAGGCGCTCGTAGAGCCGCTCATCGGCCACCTGGTGCAGCCCAGCGGCCAGGGCGAGCAGGGTTTTACCTGTGCCGGCCTTGCCCACCAGGGTGATCAGCTGGATGCTGGGATCCAGCAGCAGATCAAGGGCAAATGTCTGCTCCCGGTTGCGGGGCTGGATGCGGCCGAGCTTGGCCTTGGGCGCTCGCTGCAGCGGCTGCAGGCTGGCGGTGGCGGCGTTGTAGCGAGCCAGCAGGGTGTGGGCCGGCTGGGCCCGATCGATCAGGGTTACGCCCTCGTTGGCCTGCAGCGGCGCCTCCAGCACCAGGCCCTCCACCGCCAGTCCTGGCGGCAGCTTGACCCGATCCATCTGCTCCGCATCCACCCACACCTCACAGAAGCCGGGGTATAGGTCGCCGATGTCAACCCGATCGCTGGTGTAGTCCTGGGCGATCAAGCCCACCGCATCAGCCTTAATGCGCAGGTTGGTGTCCTTGGTAACGAGCACCACCGGCGGCTGGCTACCCAGCACCGCCTGCAGGCGCTGCTCCTCAAGGGCCACCGCCAGGATGTTGTTGTCGCCACTGCCGCCCTTGAGCTCGGGCGGCAGCTGGCTGAGGGTTTCGGCCCGGCAAAACACCACCTTGAGCGTGCCGCCCTGTTCGCCATTGGGCACCCCATCGGCCAAGTTGCCATGGGCGCGCAGAGCGTCCAGCAGCCGCGACACCTGGCGGGCATTGCGTCCCTTTTCAGCTGGATCCCGCTTGAAGCGGTCGATCTCCTCGACCACCTCGATCGGGATCAGGATGTTGTTGTCTTCAAAGCGGGTCAGGGCTGCCGGATCGTGCAGCAGCACGTTGGTGTCGAGCACGAAGGTCTTGCGCATGCCGATCACCGATTCCGTGATTGCGAGAAGTTAAGACCACTAGGCCATTTACGCTCCGTCGATTCGTGCCTCGTCGCAATTGGCGCCTTCGTCCATGGCCTCATCGCTTGCCGCCCTGGTTCTGCTCAAGCTCTTGCTAGTGCTGGCCCTGCTGCTGGGCCTCACCCTGGTAGTGCTGGAGCTTCGCCATCGCCTGCGCCCCGCCTCGCCGCTGCGGCTGCGGGCTGAAGACTTCCGCGTCGAAGCCAGCAGCGCTGGCCTCACCGTCTCAGTCATGGTGACGATCCACAACCCCCACCACCGCATGGAGGTGATGGTGCCGGAGATCGAGCTGCGGCCGACCCTGCTTGGTCGCGGCGACCTGGCAGGCGTCACGGTGTCGAGTCGGATCGAGGCGCTGCATCCGGATGAGGAATCCCGCCCTGATGGCTACTGGGCCGCCTACATAGTCAAGGGGCGCAAGAGCACCAGCGCCCGCATCCAGATCAGCCTGAACGGCGCCCCGGGCCAGTCCCTAGACCAGCTGCTCGACACCCTCTGGCTGGAAATTCTCTGGGTCAACTACGGCCCCTTCGGCCGGCTCCATCGCCGCGATGGCGTGCTGTTGCCACTGCAGATGCCCGCACCCCTGGCCGCCGTAGACGCCCGCTGGCGCGACGGCGACCGCTGCCGCGTGCTGCCAGTTGGCACCCACCTGCTCGGCGTGCTCGACGACCCAGAAGCCGTGCTGCGCCGCTACGCCGGCGAGCTGATCCAGCCCGGCGATGTGCTCACCATCGGCGAAACCCCCCTGGCGGTGATGCAGGGTCGCTATCACCACCCGGCCACCGTTCAACCCAGCGCCCTGGCCCGGCTGCTCTGTCGTGGGTTCCACCCCACCAGCTCCCTGGCCACCGCCTGCGGACTGCAGTCCTTGATCGATGTGGTCGGTCCGGCCCAGGTGCTGGGCGCCTGGCTGATTGGCCTGGCCCTGAAACTGGTGGGCAGTAAGGGCTGGTTTTATCGCCTTGCCGGCGACCAGGCCCGCCTGATCGACGACATCACCGGCACCACGCCCCCCTACGACCAAACGATTGTGCTCGGGCCCCTACAGCCCGCCGCCTTCTGCGCCGCCATGGCCCGCTCCTTGGGCGTGGCCGTGGCGGTGGTAGATGTCAACGATCTGGGCCGGGTCAAGGTGCTGGCCTCCAGCCCCGGCTGCGATGAAGCCCTGCTGGAGCGGGCCCTGCGTCCCAACCCGGCTGGTAATGCCAACGAGCGCACCCCATTGGTGCTGGTGCGCCCCAGCTGACCCCCAGCACGGCTAAACCCCAGCCAAGCCGCAGCCAACTCTGGCGCCGATACAGTTGGGCTACCCGGCTGACTGGTCACGCCCCCATGCTCGGGATCCTGCAGCCGCCCTCTGCCCTTCCGGCACCACCCGAGCCTCCGGGGCCAGATAGCTGGCGGCTCGAAACCCTGGCTGGCTGGCATCTACCCCTACTCACCGATCCCGCCTTTCTGCCCCTGCAACCGGTACTGCAGCGGGCTGTGCTGCTGGGCCTGCCCGAGCGGCTTATGCAGGCGCTTCTGGCTAGGCCCTCGCTCGCACCCCAGGTGCTGGTGGCTCTCAGCGGCCAGAAGCCGCTCGGGCTGATCATCTGCCGCCGGCTCAACCGCAGTGGCAGTTGCTGGCAGATGCAGCACCTGCGCCTGGCCCCGAGCGCCGCCCGCCATGAACTGGCCAGCACCTTGCTGCGAGCAGCAATCCAGCGGGCCCGGGGAGCGGCCAGCTGGATTGCTGCGGCCTCAACCCTCGATGACACCCGCCTGGCGATGCTGCGCGAGCAGGGCTTTCAGCCCTTGCGCAGCGACCGGCTCTGGTGTTGGCCTGGCGCCCCTGCCGGCGGCGGCCCTATCTCGGCCAGCAGCCCCGCACCGGCAGAGCTGCAGCTCACACCCCTCAACCGCCGCAGCGCCACCCTGCTTTGGCACCTGGAGCAGGCCGCCTGCCCGGCCCAATTGCGTCAGCTGCTCGATCGCCGCGTCGAAGATCTGCTCGACCAGAGCCACGGCCGTGGCTGGATGCTGGTGGATCCCAGCCGGGAGCAGGCGGTGGCAGCCGTGCGCTGGATCGGCGAGCACCCAGGCGGCGGTCACGATGTGGAGTTGAGTGTCCATCCCGGCTGGGAACACCTGGTGGGCGCTGCCACCGAATTGCTGCTGCACCAGGCCCAAGCCGGCCTCGGCGCCGGCGAACCCCTCTGGCTCCGCTGTGACCTGCGCGATGAAGCTCGCCAGCGCTGGCTGGCTGACCTGGGAGCTCAGGAGCAAGGCGAGCGGGTGCTGATGGCGCGCAGCGTCTGGCGGCGTCAAGGGCTGCAGGCCCCGGCACGGGCCGCCCAGCGAATCGATGCCTTGCTTGAGCAGTGGCAACCCCGCCGCCGCCCCCTGCCCACCCCAACCCCCCTGGCCCCGCCGTTGTGAGCGCGACCCGATCAAGAAGCGCCCCGCAGCCCCGCTCAGTGCTGGCCCTCGACGTTGGGCGACGGCGCATCGGCCTGGCGGGCTGTGACCCCCTCGGCCTCACCGTTACCCCCCTGCGGGCCCTGGCCCGGGGCTCCTTCGCCAGCGACCTAGAGCATCTGAACACCCTGGTGCAGCAGCGGCGGGTGCTGGCCCTGGTGGTGGGCCTGCCGCTAGATGCGGCTGGGCAGCTCACCGCCCAGGCCCTGCACTGCCAGCGTTACGGCGAGCGCCTGGCCCGCCGGCTGCAGCTACCCCTGGCCTGGGTAAATGAGCATGCCAGCACCTGGGCCGCCGGCGAGCGCCACGGGCTTCACGGCGACCGCAGCGGTGCCCTCGACAGCGCCGCCGCGGCCCTGCTGCTCGAACAATGGCTGCAAGACGGCCCCGATCCGGTGCTCCCGGCGACCATCGAACGGTGCCAGACGGCCGACGCTGCAGCATCCTGAAGAGATCCAATTCCAGCCCATGAGTTCCGAACCCCCTTCCCAGTCCAGCTCGGAGATCCCCGCCGATGTGCCCACCGTGCTCGTGCACGACAGCCGCGGCCGCCAGCTGCTCTGCTTCCTCGAGCAACTGATCCCCCTCGATGGCCACGACTACGTGCTGCTCACACCGGTCGACACCCCTGTCTGCCTGTTCCGCCTCGACGGCGACGAAGACCCAGAACTGATCGACACCATCGATGCCACCGAGCCCATCCTCTCGGTTGCCGATGTGGTGCTTCAGGAGCACGACCTCACCCTGGTGCGCTCTGCCGTCACCCTCACCGTTAGCGGCGAACTGGACGAGCCCGAACCCGATGAGCTCGATGACGACGAAGACGCTGACGACGACTCCGAGACCTACGAGTTGCTGGTGAGCTTCCTCGTAGACGATCTGGAATACGGGTTGTACATCCCCCTAGATCCCTTCTTCGTGGTGGCCCGCATGAATGGCGACGGCGCCTTGCTGGTGGAAGGCGAGGAGTTTGAGCGGGTACAGCCCCGAATCGAGGCTGAATTGGAAGAGCGCGAGGGCGACGACTGATGCTGCGCCAGCTGCTGCGCCCTAACTGGCTGCGGGAGTGCACCCTGGCCGAGCTGCCCCTGCAGGAGCTGCTCGACCAACCGATCCGGGCCCTGGTGCTCGATGTCGATCGCACCTTGCTTCCCCGCCGCCAGGCGGAGCTGCCCGCCAGCGCCCTGCGCTGGCTGCAGCAGGCTCGGCAGCAGGTGCCTATCCACCTATTCAGCAACAACCCCTCCCGCCAGCGGATCGGAGCTGTGGCGGCCCAGCTCGACCTGCCCTACACAATTTCCGCCGGCAAACCACGCCGCAGCGCCCTGCGTCGGGTGCTGGCCGAGCTCAACCTGCCCCACCAGGAGGTCGCCCTGATCGGTGACCGCCTGTTTACGGACGTAATCGCCGGCAACCGGCTTGGCTTGTTCACAGTGCTGGTGAAACCGATCGATCCCCAAGGCCACCCCTGCAAGCGGGATCGGCTCCAAAAACTGGAGCTGCGCCTGGCCAACTTGGTGGGCACCAGCCTGGGCTGATGGCAACCCCATCCCACTCCATGCGCCGAGTGATCAAGGTGGGCACCAGCCTGCTACGGGGCAGCGCCGGCCGTCCCACGGCAGTGGTGATCTCCGATCTGGCTGCCAGTCTCAGCCGCCAACGGCGCCAGGGCGAGACCATCGCCCTGGTTACCAGTGGGGCCGTGGGTCTGGGCTGCGAAGCCCTTGGCCTGGGGCAGCGCCCCAGCGAAGTGGTGGCTCTCCAGGCCGCCGCCGCCGTGGGCCAGGGCCGGCTGATGGCCCTCTACCAAGACGCTTTCACCGTGCGTGGTCTGGCGGTAGCCCAAGTGCTGCTGACCCGCGGCGATCTAGCCTCCCGCCGCCGCTACCAGAACGCCTGCCGCACCCTCGAGCAGCTGCTTACCTGGGGAGTGGTGCCGGTGGTCAACGAAAACGACACCCTGGCCACCGACGAACTGCGCTTCGGCGACAACGACACCCTTTCGGCCCTGGTGGCAGTGGCGATAGGCGCCGATGAGCTAGTGCTGCTCACCGACGTGGACAGCCTTTATTCAGGCGACCCCCGCAGCGATGCCGAGGCCCGGCCGATTGAGGAGGTGGCCAGCCTGGCCGAGCTCGACAGCCTGCAATCGGTGGCCACCGGCGGAGGTCAGTGGGGCACTGGCGGCATGACCACCAAACTCACTGCAGCCCGCATCGCCACCTCCAGCGGCATCCGGGTGCGCCTGGCTGACGGCCGTGACCCCGCCGTACTCGATGCCCTGCTGGCCGGCGAGCGGGTCGGCACCCTGTTCCAGCCCAGCCCCACCCCCCTTCCCGACCGCAAGGGCTGGCTGGCCCACGCGCTCCTGCCCAAGGGCAGCCTGCAGCTAGACGCCGGCGCCGAGAGGGCCCTAACCCAGCAGGGAGCCTCCCTGCTGGCCGTGGGAGTACAAGCGGTGGTTGGCGATTTCGAGCGCCGCGAGGCGGTGCGCCTGCTGGCCAGTGATGGGCGCGAACTGGGTCGGGGTCTGGCCAGCCTTAGCAGCACCGAGCTGCGAGAGCTGATGGGCAGCTCCGGCGTTGAGGTGGTGCACCGCGACCAGCTGGTGCTCACCAGCTGTTAAGGCTGGACCTACGATTCGCCCCGCTTCTCTTCCCTGGCATGCGCTTCAGCGAACTGCTCAGCCAGCTCAGCGAAGTTACGGATGCCAGCCTGCGGCATCTCGCTGACGACCCCGAGCTACACGGGGCGGCAGCCCTAGATCAGGCCCAGTCTGATCAGCTCACTTTTCTGGAACCAGGCAACGCCCTAGCTGCTGCCCTGGCCGGCAGCAACGCCGGAGCCATCCTGCTGCCAGCCCGCGGCGACGAGGCCCCAGCCCTGCAGCAGCTGGCCCAGGAGCGGGGCCTGGCCTGGATCGCCCTTGCTGATCCACGCCTGGCTTTTGCCGAGGCCCTCGCTGCTCTCCACCCCCGCCGCCAGCCCGCCGCTGGCATCCACCCCAGTGCATTGGTCGATCCAAGCGCCGTAGTCGGCATGGGATCCCACCTAGGCCCCCTGGTCGTGATCGGCGCCAACGTGCAGATCGGCGCCAGCTGCGTACTCCACCCCCATGTGGTGCTCTACGAAGACGTGCAGATCGGTGACGACTGCGAGCTGCACGCCGGTGCCGTTCTGCACCCCGGCAGCCGCCTAGGCCGGGGCTGCGTCGTGCACTCCAATGCCGTGGTGGGCAGCGAGGGCTTTGGCTTCGTGCCCACCGCCAATGGCTGGCGCAAGATGCCCCAGACCGGCCAGGTAGTTCTGGAGGAAGGGGTTGAGGTGGGTTGCGGCAGCACCATCGACCGACCCTCAGTAGGTGAAACCCGCATCGGCGCCGGCACCAAGATCGACAACCTGGTGCATATCGGCCATGGCGTCAGCACCGGCAAGGGCTGCGCCCTGGCGGCCCAGGTGGGCATCGCCGGCGGGGCCCGCCTCGGCAATGGCGTGATTTTGGCGGGCCAGGTGGGGCTGGCAAACAAGGCCGTGATGGGCGACCGAGCCATCGCCAGCTCCAAATCTGGGGTGCATGGCGAGGTGGCCGCCGGCGAGGTAGTGAGCGGCTATCCGGCCATCTCCAACCGCCTCTGGCTGCGCAGCTCAGCCATATTTAACAAGCTGCCTGAGCTAGCCAAAGCCCTGCGGCAGCTGGAGAAGCAGGCCAAGCCCTAGCCTCGCCGGCGGCGCCCCACCCCCCAATGACGACCAGCTACCGGATCACCCTGCTTCCCGGCGACGGCATCGGCCCGGAAATCATGGCGGTAGCCCGCCAGCTGCTGGATGAGGTCAGCAGCAGCCATGGCTTCAGCCTCGTCTACGACGTGCAACCCATGGGCGGCGTTGCCATTGACGCCACCGGCGAACCCCTGCCCAACAGCACCCTCGAGGCCTGCAAGTCCGCCGATGCGGTGCTGCTCGCCGCCATCGGCTCGCCCCAATACGACAGCCTGCCCCGGGAGCAGCGCCCTGAATCGGGCCTGCTGGGGCTGAGATCAGCGTTGGGCCTGTTCGCCAACCTGCGGCCGGTGAAGATCATCCCGGCCCTGATCGATGCCTCCACCCTCAAACGCGAGGTGATCGAAGGGGTGGATCTGATGGTGGTGCGCGAGCTCACCGGCGGCGTCTATTTCGGCACCCCCAAGGGACGCGTCGAGGCTGAGGGTCGGGTGCGGGCCTTCAACACCATGGCCTACTTCGACGACGAGATCGACCGCATCGCCAAGGTGGCGTTCGAGTTGGCCGTGGCCAGAAGCGGCCGGCTTTGCAGCGTGGACAAGGCCAACGTGCTCGATGTGAGCCAGCTCTGGCGCGACCAGGTCACCGCCATGGCGGCCGACTACCCGACGGTGGAACTCAGCCATATGTACGTTGATAACGCCGCCATGCAGCTGGTGCGCAATCCCCGCCAATTCGACGTGCTGCTCACCAGCAACCTCTTCGGCGACATCCTCAGTGATGAGGCCGCCATGTTGAGCGGCTCGATCGGCATGCTGCCCTCCGCCTCCCTGGGGTCCAGCGGGCCTGGCCTGTTTGAGCCGATCCATGGCTCCGCCCCCGACATCGCCCGCCAGGACAAGGCAAACCCGATGGCGATGGTGCTCAGCGCCGCCATGATGCTGCGGGTCGGCCTGCAGCAAGACGCCGCTGCCACCGCCCTAGAAACCGCCGTCGACCGGGTGCTGGCCGCTGGCTACCGCACCGGCGACCTGATGAGCGAGGGCTGCACCCAGCTGGGCTGCCGCGCCATGGGAGAGCAGCTGCTAGCTGCCCTGGCGGGGTAGGCGCCGGCGACCTGCCAAACTCGCGGTCAGTTTCGTTGATTCCTGCGCATGTCGAAGCGTCACCCGGTTGTTTCTGTCACCGGTTCCTCCGGCGCAGGCACCAGCACTGTCAAGCGCGCCTTTGAGCACATTTTTAAGCGCGAGGGAATCACACCTGCAGTGGTGGAGGGCGACAGCTACCACCGCTACGAGCGGGGCCCGATGAAGGAAGCCATGGCCACCGCCTTGGCCAATGGTGAAAACTTCTCCCACTTCGGCCCCGAAGCAAACCTGTTTGACAAGCTCGAAGAGCTGTTCAAGGCCTACGGAGAAACCGGCAGTGGCCAGAAGCGCTACTACCTGCACTCCATTGAAGAAGCCGCCGAGCACAACGCCCGCCTCGGCACCAACCTGGATCCCGGCCAGTTCACTCCCTGGGAAGCCATCCCCAACGGCACCGACCTGCTCTTCTATGAAGGTCTGCACGGTGGCGTCAAGGGCGAGGGTTACGACGTAGCCGGATTGGCTGATCTACTCGTTGGCGTGGTGCCGGTCGTGAACCTGGAGTGGATCCAGAAGATCGCTCGTGACAACAAGGAGCGCGGCTATTCGGCTGAGGCCACGGTGGACACGATCCTGCGCCGCATGCCGGATTACATCAACCACATCTGCCCCCAGTTCAGCCTCACGGATATCAACTTCCAGCGGGTTTCGACGGTGGACACCTCCAATCCCTTCATGATCCGGGAGATCCCCACGCCGGATGAATCCTTCGTGATCATCCACTTCCGCAAGGGTGCCCGCGAAAAGTGGGGCATCGACTTCGCCTACCTACTCGACATGATCCACGACTCGTTCATGTCGAGCCCCACCTCGATCGTGGTAGATGGCGGCAAAATGGGCTTCGCCATGGAGCTGATCCTTACGCCGATCATCCATCGCATGATCGAAGAGAAGAAGAAGCTGTCCTGATTGCAATGGCAACCCCTATTCTGGGGTTGCCATTCGTTTTGGTGAGGCCGATCTCCTTCGCCACACCCACGAAGAATCCTTCCCCGTCGTTTTTGATTCCGGGGGCTGCCAAAACCAAGGCCGCAGACTCATTGCGTCTCGACCAGATCAACAGCAGCCTGGTGATTCAGGCAGCTCGCCGCATCTTGTTTCAGTCTTTGGAGCTCGGTAACGCCGGCCACGAACCATCCGGCGTAGTGCTCAATAGCAAGCAAATATTGCAGGGCAGGATTGTTTTCGACCAGCCTGTGCTGCTGCCAGATGAGCAATTTGTGCCCATTGATTTGATCCTGGGCCGCCTGGCACGGAGCGGTGCAGCCAGGCTGCGTCTACCCCGCAAACCGTCCTCTCCCCCTCTCGCCTGAGGCCCGTTTGAGCGCCCTTGCTCCGCTGCTTGCCAGCTCCCCAGCCGTGCCCGTTGTGGTGGCGCTACTTGGGTCCTGCGTGGGCAGCTTTCTCAATTTGGTGGCCTGGCGCCTGCCTCGGGAGGAATCGATCGTGCTGCCACCCAGCCACTGCCCCCGTTGCGGCAGCCGGCTGCGCTGGTTTGAAAATGTGCCCCTACTGGGCTGGTTGCTGTTGCGGGGACGCTGTGGCCACTGCGGTGCTCCTATCTCCTGCCGCTACCCCCTGGTGGAGCTGCTTAGCGCCGGGCTCTGGGTAGCGGCCCTGCTGGCCCAGCCGAGCGCCATGGGCAGCCAGCCCCAGCCCTGGCTGCTGGTAGCCGCAGGCTGGCTGCTGTTGAGCTGGCTGCTGCCGCTGGTGTTGATCGATCTCGATCGCCTCTGGTTGCCCGAACCCCTGTGCCGAATTGGCCTGTTATTAGGCCTGGCGGTGACCGCAGTGATCGGCTTCCAGCAAGGTTACGAAATCGGCAGAGAGCTGCTGTTTCACCATCTGGTGGCCGCTGGAGTTGGCCTGGTTGGCTTTGAAACGGTCAGTGCCTTGGCCCACAAGGCAATCGGCCGGCCAGCCCTCGGCCTGGGAGACGCCAAACTGGCTGCCCTGCTGGGGGCTTGGCTTGGTCTCGCCGGGCTTGGCATCACCGTGATCCTGGCGGTGTTTGCTGGGGCGGTGCTGGGCAGCATCGGCCGGCTCAGCGGCCTGCTGGGCAAGCACCAGCCCTTTCCCTTTGGCCCCTTCCTTGCAGCTGGAGGAGCCGCCGTGTGGCTACTCGGCAACGACCTGTGGCTGACCGTGCTGGGGCTGGTGTGGTGAAGCGCCTTAAATAGGTTGAGCTGTTGGTAAACGCCGCATGTCGCTGTTCGACTGGTTTGCGGATCGCCAGAAAAATGCCCCAACCGTGCGGGTCACCCAGGAGCCGGAGGAGGGCGATGGTCTCTGGAGCAAGTGCCCGGAATGCAGTTTGGTGGTGTATCGCAAAGACCTGGTAGCTAACGCCAGCGTTTGCAAGGGATGTGGCCACCACAACCGCATCGACAGCGCTGAGCGCATCGCCCTTATCGCCGACCCGGGCAGCTTCGAGCCCATGGATACCGGGCTCTCGCCCACCGACCCCCTCGCCTTCAAGGACCGGCGCAGCTACGCCGATCGCATCCGCGATAGCCAGCAGAGCACGGGCCTGCGCGACGCCGTGGTTACCGGTATCTGCCGCACCAGTGGCCTACCCCTGGCCCTAGGGGTAATGGATTTCCGCTTCATGGGCGGGTCGATGGGTTCGGTGGTGGGCGAGAAGCTCACCCGCCTGATCGAAACCGCCACCGCCCGGCGCATACCGGTGCTGATTGTCTGCGCCTCCGGTGGTGCCCGCATGCAGGAGGGGATGCTGAGCTTGATGCAGATGGCCAAAATCTCCGGCGCCCTGGAGCGGCACCGCCAGGCAGAGCTGCTTTACCTGCCCCTGCTCACCTACCCCACCACAGGAGGTGTAACTGCCAGCTTCGCCATGTTGGGCGACTTAATCCTGGCCGAGCCCAAGGCCCTGATCGGCTTCGCCGGCCGCCGGGTGATCGAGCAGACCCTGCGTGAAAAGCTGCCCGAGGGCTTCCAAACCGCCGAATACCTGCGCGACCACGGCTTCGTTGACGCGATCGTGGATCGCACTGACTTCAAAGCAACCCTGGCCAGCCTGCTGACCATGCACGGCTGCCGTGAAACGGTGCCGGCATGAGCTACCTGAGCCGTACAGCCCGCTCCCTGCTGCTGATGTTGCTGGTCGTGGGAATCCTGGCCGCCACGCCTGGAAGGGCCCTAGCCGGCCCGGTCGACTGGCATGAGGTGGCCAGCACCAGCGAGGGACGCCAGTGGTGGGATGGCGGCAGCCTGCGCACCAGCCGCGGCGGCAATATTTCGGTGCTGACACGCTTCCAAAAACCCGTCAGCGAGGAGCAACCCAGGCCCCTATCCGATCTCTACGTGATGGAAATTGACTGCGGCCAGGAGCTGTTCCGCGACACCTCTATCAACGGCCTACCCCAGTTCAGGGCTGAATGGCAGCCGGCATCGGGAGACAACCTGATCAGCAGCGTGATCGGCGAAGTTTGTGCAGCCGCAGCAGAGGGACTCTCATGAGCGCTCCCCCGCTGAAGGTCGCCATTGCTGGCCTGGGCTTTGGCGAGGCCGTGCACCTACCCGCATTGCGCGCCTGCCCCGGCACCGAGCCGGTAGCCCTCTGGCACCCGCGCCCCGAGCGACTGGACGCCGCCTGCCGCAGCGCCGAACTGCCTGGCCACAGCAACTTCGACGAGCTGCTGGCCAATCCGGCCGTCGAGGCGATCGTGATCGCCACCCCGCCGGGGCCGCGTTTTGATCTAGCCAGGCGCGCCCTGGAAGCGGGCAAGCACCTGCTGCTGGAGAAGCCCGTTGCCCTCAACGCCGAGCAGATCGAGAGCCTGCAACGGCTGGCCCTGCAGCGGGGGCTAACCGTGGCGGTCGACTTTGAATACCGGGCCGTTCCCCTGTTCCAGCAGCTCGCCGACCTGCTGGCCAGTGGCGTCCTCGGTGAACTGGTGCTGGTGAAATATGACTGGCTGATGGGCAGCCGAGCTGACCCCTCGCGCCCCTGGAGCTGGTATTCCCAGGCAGCCGAAGGTGGCGGGGTGCTGGGAGCGCTGGGCACCCATGCATTTGACACCCTGCACTGGCTGGTGGGTCCAAGCCACTCCCTTAGGGCCCAATTGAGCACGGCAATTACCCAGCGGCCCCTGGCCGATGGCAGTGGTCGCCTGGCCAGGGTGGATGCCGAAGACATCGCCTTGGTGCAGCTGGAGCTGGAAACACCACTGGGGCAGACGGTGCCAGCCCAGCTCAACCTGGCCTCCGTGGCCCGCAGGGGCCGGGGCTGCTGGCTGGAGCTGTACGGACGCGACGGCACCGCCGTGCTGGGCTCCGACAACCAGGCCGACTACGTGCATGGCTTTGGGCTGTGGCACTCCCAGGCGGGAGAGCCATTGCGGCCGGTGGAGGCTGATGACCGCTGGAGCTTTGCTCGCACCTGGGCCGATGGCCGGATTGCGCCGGTGCAGCGCATCCACAGCTGGTGGAGTGCGGCGGTGCGCGAGGGCCGACCGATGCTGCCTGGCTTGGGCGAGGCAGTGCTGAGTCAGCGCTGCTGCGACTGGGCCCGCCTGGGAGCTGGCCAGAGCACTCCAAGGGGCATCACCTAGAGTCGGCGCCAGTTCAACTCCCGACCCCGAGAGGTTTTCCCATGGCGCTCGTTCCGCTTCGGCTGCTGCTCGACCATGCCGCTGAGAACGGCTATGGCATCCCTGCCTTCAACGTAAACAACCTGGAGCAGGTGCAGTCGATCATGGAGGCGGCCAGTGAGACCGACTCCCCGGTGATTCTGCAGGCCTCCCGCGGTGCCCGCCAGTACGCCGGTGAAAATTTCCTGCGCCACCTGATCCTGGCCGCAGTCGAAACCTATCCCGACATCCCGGTGGTGATGCACCAGGACCACGGCAACAGCCCTGCCACCTGCTTTGGTGCTGCCGCCAACGGTTTCACCTCGGTGATGATGGATGGCTCGCTAATGGCAGACGCCAAAAGCCCCGCCAGCTACGAGTACAACGTGGCTGTCACCAAAGAGGTGGTGGACGTGGCCCACGCCATCGGCGTGAGTGTGGAAGGCGAGCTGGGTTGCCTGGGTTCCCTGGAAACCGGCATGGGTGAGGCCGAGGACGGCCATGGCTTTGAGGGCAAGCTCGACCACAGCCAGCTGCTCACCGACCCCGCCGAAGCAGCCGATTTCGTCGCCAAAACCAAAGTTGACGCCCTGGCAATCGCCATCGGCACCAGCCACGGCGCCTACAAGTTCACCCGCAAGCCCACCGGTGAAGTGCTGGCCATCAGCCGCATCGCCGAGATCCACAAAGCGATCCCCAACACCCACCTGGTGATGCACGGCTCCTCCTCTGTTCCCCAGGAGTGGCTGGACATGATCAACAAGTTTGGCGGCGCTATCCCAGAGACCTACGGAGTGCCCGTCGAAGAGATCCAGGAGGGCATCCGCAACGGCGTGCGCAAGGTGAACATCGACACCGATAACCGCCTGGCCTTCACCGCAGCTGTTCGGGAAGCGGCCTTCAAGGATCCCGCCAACTTCGATCCCCGCCACTTCAACAAGCCTGCCCGCCAGTACATGAAGCAGGTGTGCCTGGATCGCTATCAGCAGTTCTGGTGTGCCGGCAACGCCAGCAAGATCAAACAGCGCGACATCAACTACTACGCCGGCCTCTACGCCAAGGGCGCCCTCGACCCCAAGGCAGCAGTCGCAGCCTGATCTGGCCAGCGATCGAATTCCAGGGGCCCCATACGGGGCCCCTTTTTTATTGGCGCCGGCCCGCAGTACCGGCCAGGGTCAGTGAGCGTCCAGTTACCACCCCATTCTTGCTGCTCACGAGCTTGGCCAGGGCATCCTGAAGATTGCGCTCCATCACGAAGTTGGTGCCGTCCGTCACCACCACCCGCACCAGCGTGGGCAGGTTGTTGTTCTTGCTCTGCAGGTAGATGGGCTCCACATACAACAGCCCCCGACCCACTGGCAGCACGAGCAGATTGCCGTGGATCACGCTGGAGCCAGCCCGGTTCCAAAGGCCGAACTGATAGCTGATGGCGGGATCCTGCTCGATCAGTGAGGAGATCTGCTGCGGCCCCAGAAGTAGGCGCTGCTGGGGGAAGCGAACCAGCAGCTGCTGGCCGTAGTTGGGGGGATCGTTGCGGACAGCCAACCAACCCACCATGTTGGGACGCTTCAAGGGCGAGAAGGGGAGCAGCAAAACGAATTCCGGCTTGCTTTCTCCCGGCAGCTGCACCGTCACGTGATACGGACGCACCGGCGTATTCGAGGACCCGTAGATCTCCAGCGGCACCGACCAGACGTCATCTCCGCTGTAGAAGGTGCGCACATCGGTTACGTGGTAACGCAGCAGCCGTTCGGCCTGCACCTGAAACTGGCTTTGAGGCACCTGAATGTGGGCCAGCAGCGACTTCGGCATGGCTGAGAGCGGTCTGAACAGCTCAGGGAACGCCTTCTGCCAGGTGCGCTGGATCGGATCACTGGGATCATTCACATAGAGCCAGACCTTGCCGCTATGGGCGTCAACCACGGCCTTCACCGGATTGCGTAAATAACGGATACCGGAGGGGTTGGCATCGCTGTAGGGGTAGCTGCGACTGTTGGTGAAGCCATCGAGCAGCCAGTACTGGTGCTGACCGGGGTCGTAGCCGGGGGTGGACGGCACCCTGGCCGTGACGAGGTAGGGCTGGCTCTCGAAGCGCAGAAACGGCGCCAGAGCTGCAAGGCGCTCACTTACCTGGCGGCGGAGCAGCAGCCGCGAATTTGGCTGCAAAGACCCTGTGAACAACAGCCGCGGCTCTGGCAGATAGGCCGCTGCCATCAGACGTTCCAGGGGACCGTAAATGGCCACGCCCCCGGCACCGCCGTAGTGGGAATAGATGTTCAGCTCCCCCTCGGAGTAGTCGAACTCACGCACCTTGGTGGGGGCAATCACATAGGGCGCCTTGGCCGAGCCGAAATACAGGCGGGGCCGTCCCACAGGCAGAGCCTGGCGCACGGTGGATTCAGGCAGGCCCAGTTGGGGGATGCCCTGCACCCTGCCGCTCCGCCCCAGGTCCTTGACGAAATACAGCGGCAGCCCGTCGGGACCGAAGGCATTCACGGGACTGACTGTGAAGCCGTAGCCATGGGTGAAAACCAGATGGCGGTTCAACCAGGTGCGGGAGTCCTTAGGTAGGGCTCCCGTATCGAGTTCCCGGGCAGCGATAAATACCATCTGGGAGCCCTGGCGGGCCGGATCGCTGCCCAGGGGATAGCGATCGACGGCCGCGGAGGGAAAGCGGTAGTAGAGGCGTAGCTGTTGGAGTTGGCGGTTGGCCTCCAGCAGGGGCTTGCTGTCCCACAAGCGGATGTTGGCCAGGGTGCCCGGCGCTTGCGCCAGATCGGCGGCGGTGAGGTTTTGGCGGGGCTGGAGGGTAAGCGTCTGAACGGATTCAAGGCCGAACGCCTGCCGCGTGGCCGCAATAGACCGCGCCAGATAGGGGGATTCAAGGACCAACTCCCGCGGCTGCACCAAGAACCTCTGCACCAAGGGAGCCACAATCCACTCGGTGATCGGCACGGCCAGGGCCGTTAACGCCAGCGGAATCAGGGCACCACGACGCAGCCACCCCTTGGGCAGCGGCACCAGCAGCCCCAGGGCCGTGAGCAGGAGCAGCCCGCTGAACAACAGACGCAGGGGCAGGCGCACATGCAGATCCACGAACCCCGCTCCCGAGGCCACACCACTGCCCTGCACCATCAGATCGAAGGGCGAGAGAGCATTGCTGAAGGCCGCCATCAGAGCCAGCACCGCAAACTGGGGCTGCAACACTCGCTGCTGCAGGGAGCTGAGTCCTGGAAAGCGGAGCTCCGAGAGGCTCGTGCCCTCTGTGCAGGTCAGCCAGAGACAGCCAGCCAGGCCAACAACGGCCTGGGCCATCACCACACTGATCAGCAGATGCAACGCCGGCAGCTGCAGCACGGTAAAGCGCAGATCAAATCCCGTAACTGGATCGACCTCGTGGAAAGGCACCGCCAGGAGAGCAGGCAGCCAGAGGCTCCAACCCCGAGCCAGCGCCGTGGCAGAGCCGGCCAGGGCCGTGGCCAAGCTGATCCGCAGAGTGGTGAGGGGCCAAAGCAGCAACGGCACCAGCAGCCCCGCCGCCAGGGCCACCACGACCAGAGGCCTGAGATCGGCCAACACGGGAATGCCTGTGATCACCTGGCCACTGAAGGGAGCAGCAATGAGGTCCCTGGCCTGCACCATCAGATAGGTGAGTCCTGCCGCTAGCAGCAAAAGCAGGACTCCAAGAACGAGCAGCAGCCGCCTCTGCCCGAGCACGACTAGGGGGGATTTGGGCAGGTCTTTGCTGGCAGCCTGCTGACGCAGACGCCAGCAGCGATTCAGCTGTTGCAGCTGGAGAGGAACACCCAGGCCCATCACAACGGCGAAGCCCAGCAGCTGGAGCAGCCAGCGACGCATCACCACCATCTCAGCCCCGAACTGGGCAAACCAGAGCCTCTCAATGCCGAGCCTGGCAATCAAGAGCAGCAAGCCGAACAGCAGGGCTAGTGCGGCCAGCCAGCGCAGAGCGCCGAAGAGGCTTTCAGCGGAGAAGCGCGGGGAGGGTGCTGTCACCATCGGAGGCTAAGAAGTGAACCCCCCAGGTCAAGGGGACAAGAAGGAAGAGGCAATACCCGAGCTCCAAGATCGGGTATTAAGAAGTCCCGGTTCCACCGCTGCTAACTTTCTTTCAACACTGGGCGTGACTGTGACTGCCACCCTCTCCCGCTCCACCTTCACCGGATTGCGCTGCAAGGAATGCGGCCATCCCTACGAAGCGAGCGCTCGCCACGTCTGCGAAGACGTCTGCTTCGGACCGCTCGAAGTTGTCTACGACTACGAGGCGATCAAAAATCGGGTGAGCCGGGCCACGATCGAGGCGGGGCCCGCGTCTATCTGGCGCTACCGCGAATTCCTGCCGATTGAAGGCGATCCAATTGATGTAGGCACGGGCTTTACGCCACTGCTCAAAGCCGGCAACCTGGCCAAGCGCCTCGGCCTCAAGAGCCTGTACATCAAGAACGACGGCGTCAACATGCCGACGCTTTCGTTTAAGGACCGGGTCGTGAGTGTGGCCCTCACCCGCGCCCGGGAGCTGGGCTTCACCACGGTGAGTTGCGCCTCCACCGGCAACCTGGCCAACTCCACCGCAGCAATCGCCGCCCACGCCGGCCTCGACTGCTGCGTGTTCATCCCCAGCGATCTGGAATTAGGCAAGGTGCTGGGCACCTTGATCTACAACCCCACCTTGATGGCGGTGCATGGCAACTACGACCAGGTGAATCGCCTCTGCTCCGAGGTGGCAAACACCTTCGGCTGGGGCTTCGTCAACATCAACCTGCGCCCCTATTACTCCGAGGGCTCAAAAACCCTGGGCTACGAGGTGATCGAGCAACTGGGCTGGCAACTGCCAGACCACATCGTGGCGCCCTTGGCCTCCGGCTCCCTATTCACCAAGATTCGCAAGGGTTTTGATGAATTCATCAAGGTGGGGCTGGTAGAGGAGAAGCACGTGCGCTTCAGCGGCGCCCAGGCCGAGGGCTGCTCACCAATCGCCCAGGCCTTCGCGGAAGGTCGGGACTTCATAACTCCGGTAAAGCCAAACACGATCGCCAAGTCGATTGCCATCGGCAACCCGGCAGACGGTCCCTACGCCATCGACATCGCCAACAAAACCAACGGCAGCATTGCGGCAGTCAGCGACCCCGAGATCATCGAGGGCATCAAGCTGCTGGCTGAAACAGAGGGCGTTTTCACCGAAACGGCAGGCGGTACCACCATCGCCGTGCTGAAAAAGCTGGTGGAGCAGGGCAAGATCAATCCTGACGAAACCACCGTGGCTTACATCACCGGCAACGGTCTCAAGACGACTGAGGCGATCGCCTCCTCCATCGGCGAGCCGTACCTGATTGAGGCCCAGCTCGACAGCTTCAAAGCGGCCTGGGCAAAAGCGCAAGCCTCCCACCAGCACTGATTACCAGCAGCACTGATCACCGCTAGCACTGATCACCCCAACCATTCCCCACGCCCCTCCCATCCCCGCCATGGCAGTTCAGGTTCTGATCCCCACCCCCCTGCAGAAGTTCACCAACGACGAGGCCAGTGTTGATCTCGATGCCTCCAATGTGGATGGCCTGATCAATGCCCTCGAGGGCCGCTATCCGGGGATCAAGGGTCGGTTGTGCGATGAGGCCGGCAAATTGCGCCGCTTCCTCAACGTCTACGTAAACAGTGAGGACATCCGCTTCCTCGACAACCAGGCCACCAGCCTCAGCGACGGCGATGAGGTTTCGATTGTTCCCGCCGTGGCCGGCGGCTGACCGAAGCCTCCAAGCGCGAGCCAAGTCCTAATAGTGTTCAGATCCCGTGAGGAGCCAGAGCAATGACCCAGGCCCCGATCCAGTCGATCCCCACTACCGGCTCCGCCCAGTGGCAAGCAAAGGCCGAGTTGTTCGACTACCGGCAAGCTGCCAATCCGGTGCGAGCTGGGCTAACTGAACCGATCCCCCTGCGCCAATGGGACCCAGCCCTGCACCAGTCAGGGCCCACAGCGGTGCTGCCTCTCGATCTCAGCAGCGAGCTCGGCTGTAGCGCCCCGGCCACCAGCCCTGGCCTATCGGCCAACTTTTTGCGCATCGAAGCTGGTGAAGGCCTCAAGGCAGCGGCGAACGCCACCAGCTTGCTGTTTTATGTGTTGCAAGGATCGGGCAGTCTCAAGCGTGCTGGCACGCCGCAGCTTGACTGGAGCGCTGGAGATCTTTTTGTATTACCAGCTGGCGAGCCCCCCCTGCTAACTGCAGAGGCCACCAGCGTTCTTTACTGGGTGCACGACGGCCCCCTGCTAAGCCACCTCGGCGTAGAGGCCAGCACCGCCCGCTTCGATCCAACCCACTACCCCGCCGCCCTGCTGCAGCGCGAACTAGACCTGCTACTCGCCGATCCCAGCGCCGCTCGCAGCAACCGGCTGAGCCTGCTGCTGGCTAACAGCGATCTGCCCCAAAGCCGCACCGTTACCCACACCCTTTGGGCCATGCTCGGGGTGGTCCCTGCTGGCGCCATCCAGCCACCACACCGGCACCAGTCAGTGGCCCTTGATCTAATCATCGATTGCGACCCGGGCTGCTACACCCTGGTGGGCACGGAGCTCGATGCCAGCGGCGCCATCGCCAATCCCCGCCGCATTGACTGGCATTCCGGCGGGGCCTTCATCACACCGCCGGGCTACTGGCACGCCCATGTCAACAGCAGCGAGCGGATTTCCCGGTTGCTGCCGATTCAGGATGCGGCCCTACACACCTACTTGCGCAGCCTCGACATCCGCTTTTCCGGTGGCCTGCAGGGCAACAGCTGAGCCAGTCGGCTGCGGATGGGCCTCCTCATGGCTTGTCACCACCGCTCTGAAAGCCTCACCTTCGATCGTTTCATCTCGGATCAGCATTTCGACCAGCTCATCCATTAAGGCGCGGCGCGGCTGCAGTAAGGCCACGGCCTGGTCGAGGGCTGAGCTAGCCAGTTCGCGCACCAGGGCATCGATGCGATTGCCGGTTTCTCGCGAATAGGGCGGCTCGGAACGCAACCAGTCTCGGCCTAGGAAAACCTCAGCCCCATCACCCTCCAAGGCCACCGGGCCAAGATTGGAGAAGCCGTAGCGGGTCACCATCTCCCTGCAGATGCGGGTGACCATATCCAGATCACCACTGGCACCTTGGGTCACCTCAGCGGGACCAAAAACAACCAGCTCAGCTGCGCGGCCACCCAAAGCAACCACAAGCCTGGCTTGCAGGTAGGCCTTGCTGATCAACCCGGAGTCGAGGATCTCCTCGTCTGGCATCATTCTGGCAAAGCCGCCAACTCCGCCTGAGCGCGGCAGCAGGGTCACCTTGTCGAGGGGGTCGGCCTTCGGCACCAAGGTGGTGAGTAGGGCATGGCCCACCTCGTGATAGCCAATCAACCGCTTTTTGGCACTGTCCTGCAGCGGTGCCGCCGTAAGGCCCATGGTGATGCGTTCGAGGGCACCGGCTAGGGCGCTGTCGTCGATCTCGCTCTGGTGATGGCGTGCCGTGAGGATGGCTGCCTCGTTGAGCAGGTTGGCTAGATCGGCCCCAGAAAAGCCCGGGGTGCGGCTGGCCCAGGCCGAAAGCGACACCGCGCCAGCCAGGGGGCGGCTACGGGCATGGACCGCAAGGATCGCCTCACGGCCGCGGCGATCTGGCAAGTCAATGGTGATGCGGCGGTCAAAACGACCGGGCCGCATCAAGGCGCTATCGAGCACATCAGGTCGGTTTGTGGCCGCCAGCAGAATTACGCCGGAGTTATCCGCGAAACCATCCATCTCGGTGAGCAGCTGGTTAAGGGTCTGCTCCCGCTCATCGTTGCCGCCACCGATACCAGCACCTCGCTGGCGACCGACCGCATCTACTTCGTCGATGAAAATGATGCAGGGCGCTTTGGCTTTGGCCTTGCGAAATAGGTCTCGCACCCGACTGGCACCAACCCCCACGAACATCTCAACGAATTCGGAGGCGGCCATCGAGAAAAACGGCACGCCCGCCTCACCGGCAATGGCTCGGGCCAAAAGGGTTTTGCCAGTGCCTGGTGGCCCCACCAGCAGCACACCCTTGGGGATCTTGGCGCCCACGGCGGTGAAGCGTTCCGGCTCCTTCAAGAAGGTGACCACCTCCTGCAGCTCCTCCTTGGCCTCACCGATACCGGCCACATCCTCAAATCGCACCGCCACGCCGCCCTCCTCCTGCAACCGGGGCTTACTGCTGCCGAAGCCCATGGCCCGATTGGCCACTTGAGCTGAGCGACGGATCAGGAGGGCAAGTCCAGCCAAAAGCAACAGCACAAGCAAGCCATTAGCCACCAGACCAGCCGTGGCGCCATCAGCCCGGTCGTCGCGCACGTTGAGGGGCACCTTCGCCTGCTCGGCGGTGCGCAAAAGCAGCTGATCGTTACTGAATACCGGCACCGTGGCCTGGCGTCCGTCGTCGAAGCGCACCCGCACCTCCCGCTGCCGCAACGACAACTCCAGATCCTTAACCTTGCCCGCCCGCAGATCCTTCAGCAACTGGCTGTAGGAGGGAGCAGGATCGCGAGGCGATAGTCCGTTCAACCGCATGGATTGCCCAATTGGAGAAATGCTGTCGCTCACTAGGTTCTGTCTTTGCACTGAGCTTAGCGATTTGACGAAAGGCCAGGCGACAACGGAAGATCTTGGTTTGATGTAGTAGGCCGGAATGGCTGTTCCTAAGAAGAAAACTTCCCAGGGCAAGCGCAATCAGCGCCATGCCACCTGGAAGGGCAAGGCGGCAGTGGCAGCTCAGAAAGCTCTTTCCATCGGCAAGGCAGTGCTGAGCGGCAAGGCCCAAGGCTTCATTTATCCGGTAGATGAAGAAGGCGACGACGGCGAAAGCTGATCGTTCCGAATAATCAATTAGGTCTCTGAGCTAACGCAGCTGCTGCCAATTCAGCTGCCACCAATCCAGCAGCGGCGGCTGTCCAGCACTGCGTAGCCACTGGCTAGATCAAGCAGGGGATCCTGATAGAGGAATGGGGGCAGGGAACAAAGGCTGGCGCGCACCACGCGATCCAGCTCAGTCGCCGGCAACCAGGCTTCACCGCGGCGCCGCTGTTTTGCCTCCGCCTGCAGGCGCCAACGGCGCGGTGACTGCCAGCTTTGGGGACGCAGCAGCCACAATTGGGCGCAGCGCTGCCAAAGCTGCTGATAGGCCTCAAGAGCTTGGTCCCAGTGGGGAAGCCAGGCGAGTTCCTCGGCGTTCAGCCCTGCAGGAGGCTGAATAGTGGCAAGGGCTTCCCTGCCCAGGGAGCGGCAACCGAGCAGCCAGCCCTCCAGCAGCAACACCTCCGCTTCCACCACTTCCTCAGAAGAGCGGTCACCCAGTCCACCCCGCAGGGTCTTGTCAAAGCGAGGCAGCCGCAGGGCTCCGCCGGCCTGCCAGACGTCGAGACAGTCCAGCGCCAAGGCCACGTCATGACAGCCCGGCGGCACCCTGGATACGCCAAAAGGGTTGCCTTCAAGCGCTCGTTGCCGCTGCTCCCAGGGCAGGTAAAAGTCGTCGATTGAGGCCACTGCCAGCCCCAGCCCCAGGCCGGCGGCCCGTTGCTGCAGCACTCGAGCCATGGTGGATTTGCCAGCTCCCACCGGCCCATTGAGGGCCAGCACCGCGCGCTGGCCCCTGCTGCCCAGCAGCTGCAACTGGGCCAGCAGGGGTTGCACAAACCTGCGATCTAGCTGGGAATCCATCAGGTGCCGAGCTTGAAGGCCTCAATAACCACTGCGTACACCATGCCAATGCGCAGGTTGTCGACCAGCACCCAGCCGAGTCCGGGCGTGGCTCGAACCAAACGGCCGCGCACGCGCACAACCAGCTCCACCAGCAGCACCATTGCGAGCACCGCCATCGGGCGCCCACCGGGGATCTGCAGCAGCACGTATGCCGTGAGATTGCTGCCGGCGTAGAAGCCCAGCAGCAGGGCCAAAACCACGCTGCTGCGCAGGCGCCAATTGCCTCTCAGATTGCCCAGCAGCTGGGCTATTAGCCGCTCGATAGCCCGATTGAAGCGGGTGGGCTGCAGGTTCGAACGCGTCACGTGGGCGAATCCTCCAGCAAGGCTTGGACATAGGAGAGCGTGATCTGCCCGCCCTGACAAGCGGGCCCCCGCAGCACGGCCGCCCCGGCGCCCAACTGATCCACCACCGCCCGCGCCCGCGCAAAGCGCTGCGGCGGTTCCGCACTGCCGTAGTGACTAAGGGTGAGCAGGCAGGCCAGTCCGGCGCTAGCGGCAGCCGCAAGACCGTTGCCGGAATCTTCCAGGGCCAGCGCCGTGCTGGTGGGGTAGCCCAGCTGCTGGAGGGCCAGCCGGTAGGCCTCCGGATCGGGCTTCTTGCGGGCCACATCTTCGCCGCACACCCAGAAGGCGAAGTGCTGGCAGAGCCCCCCCAGCAGGTGCTCCGCCAGGGCCGCCACCGCGGCGCGACCGCTGGTGGTCACGATCACCTGGCTCAGGCCAGCTGCTCCAGCAGCAGCGATCAGCTCAGCCACCCCGGGGCGCAGCCGCAGCTCGCCGGCGGCCACCAGAGCTCCGTAATGGTGTTGCTTGCGGGCCTGCAGCTCAGCGACCAGCTCTGGCGGTGGCGGCTCGCCCAGCAGCTCCGTGAGAGCAGCAGTGATGCGCTCCCCGCCACCGCTGATGGCCAGCAGCTCGCCATAGCGGGCGGCATCCCAATGCAGCGGCACACCAACGTCTGCAAAGGCCCGGTTGAAGGCCAAGCGATGGCCATCCCGCTCGGTCTCCGCCAGGGTGCCGTCGACATCCCAGAGCAGGGCTTGCAGGGCCATCAGCTGCTCGCACCAGGGCTTATCAGGCTAGGGCTCATCGCTTCTGGGGGATGCGGCCTAGCAGCAGGTCCCGCACAATGACTTGGTACCGGTTGTTATGTCGTTGCTGCCAGCCCTCCAAGAGCAACGCTGGCACCTGCCCGCTCCATTGGCGCCTGGCGCCCTGCAGGCAGCGCCGGCCAGCGATCCCCTGCCCGAACCACTACTGGCGCTGCTCAGCCGCCGGGGCTTCACTAGCCCGGAGGCCATCGCCGCCCTGCTGGATCCGGAGGCGGCACCGGCGGCCGGGCGTCACTTCCCCGACCTGACCAAGGCCGTCGCGCGGCTGAAGCGCGCCTGCAGCCAGGGGGAAGCGGTGGCGATCTGCGGCGACTACGACGCCGACGGGATGACCAGCACGGCCTTGCTGGTGGGGGTGCTGCAGCGCCTTGGCGCCAGGCCGATCGCGGCGATCCCCAGCCGCATGGATGACGGCTACGGCCTCAACGCCGCCATGGTGGAGAAGCTGGCGGAGCAGGGGGTCGCCCTGCTGGTGACCGTCGACAACGGGGTGTCTGCCCTTGAGGCCCTGGAGCGGGCCCAAGCCCTTGGCGTCGAAGCGATCCTCACGGACCACCACACGATTCCCGATCCGCTGCCGCCGCACCTGGCCCTGCTCCATCCCCAACGCACGCCGGCCGGATCCCCCTATCGGGGCCTGGCGGGGGTGGGGCTGGCCTATGTGCTGGCGGCGGCGCTCTGCCAAAGCCTGCGGCACACCGACGGCCAGCAGATTGCTCTCAATCTGTTTTGTATCGGCACGATCGCCGACATGGCTCCGCTGGTGGGGGTAAACCGGCGCTGGCTGATCGATGGCCTGCCCGAGCTGGGCCGCAGCCCCCTGGTGGGGCTCCAGGCGCTGCAACAGCTAGCTGGCCTCGACGAGACGCCCCTCGATGCCCAGGCGGTGGGCTTCCAGATCGCGCCGCGGATCAACGCCGTCGGCCGGCTTGGTGATCCCCAGCTGGTGGTGGAGTTGCTCACCACCGAAGATCCAAGCCGGGCCCTGGCCCTGGCCCGCGATTGCGAGGCGCTCAACCGCCAACGCCGCGACCTCTGCACCGCCATCGAAGCCGAGGCCCTGGCCCTGCTCGAGGCCGATGGTCCCCAGCGCCCGGCCTTCCTGCTGCTGGCCCAGAACCACTGGCACCACGGCGTGATCGGCATCGTGGCCGCCCGGCTGGTGGAGCGCTTCGGCCTGCCCGCCGCCCTGCTCGCTGGCGAGGGCAACGGCCGCCTGCGGGCCTCGGTGCGGGCTCCCCGGGGCTTTGCGGTGGACGGGGCCCTGCAGCAGTGCGCGCCCCTGCTGGAGCGCTTCGGCGGCCACCCCGCCGCCGGGGGCTTCACCGTGCGCGCCGAGCAGGTGGCCGCCCTGCACGAGCAACTCAACCAACTGGCCCAAACCTGGCTGCAGCAGGCAGGCCATGGCACCCCGGTAGAACCGGAAGCCCTGCTCAGCTTCGAGCAGATCAACCGCAGCTTCTACCGCCAGCTGCAACGGCTCGAGCCCTTCGGCATCGCCCACCCCCAGCCCGTGTTCTGGAGCCAGGGCTGCCAGGTGGCGACCCAGAAGCTGTTGCGCGGCGGCCACCTGCAACTGGAGCTGCGCCAGGGCGAGGCGAGCCTGCGCGCCATGGGCTGGCGCTGGCAGGGTGAAACCAACCTGCCGGCCCTAGTAGATGTGGCCTACCGCCTGCGGCTCGACTCCTGGCAGGGAGAGGAGCGGCTACAGCTGGAGCTGGTGGGATTGCGAGCCAGCGCTGGTGGAGCCGTTGATGGTGGTGAGGTGGTGTTGCAGCACCACAACCGCACCTACTGGTGTCGCCGCGAGGGGGCTGGGCTGGTGGTGCGCAATGCGGCCGGCGACGAACTCACAAGCGCCGAGGGCGCCAGCCACGACCACCCCTACGTGCGCGCCCTAATGCACGATGCTGCCCTGGCCCTGGGCCTGGTCGCCTGAGATGTCCTTGCCCCTAAACCGCGGCCAGCTCCACTTCCTGTTGCAGCTCCTGCTTTTAGGGCTGCTGGTGGGCTTGGCTTGCTGGCCCCTGAATCTGGTGGACCACGCCCAGGAGCTGCTGCTGCAGCGCTTGCCCAACTTTGCCGGCGGGGCCTGGACGCTGCAGGGCCTGGCGATCGCCCTGGCGCCGGTGCTGGTGATGCCAGCGCTGCTTTGGCTTCAGGCCGGCCCCTGGGGCCGGGGTTCGGGCTCGGGCATACCCCAAACAATCGAGAGCCTCGAGAATCCCGAGCAGGCCGCTGCTTTGATGGCACCCTTCGCCACCGTGGCGCGGCTCTGCATCTGGTCGGCGGCCAGCCTGGCCCTGATGCCCCTCGGCCGCGAGGGCCCCGTGGTGCAGTTGGGAGCGGCAGTGGCCCACGGCCTGCGGCAACGCTTCCCCCGCTTGCTGGCCAAACTCAGCACCCAGAGTCTGATGGCAATCGGCGCCGGCGCCGGCCTAGCGGGGGGCTTTAACAGCCCGCTGATGGGAGCTGTGTTTGTGGTGGAAGAACTCACCGGACGCTTCCAAACAGCCGTGCTGTGGCCGGCAGTAGTGGTCTGCTCTGCAGCAGCCCTGGTGAGCAATCTCGCTGGCACACCACTTTTCACCCTGGGCATGGTTCAGACCACCCAGCCGGAATGGCAGCAACTGCTATGGGCCCTGCCCGTCGGGGTGGGTGGCGGCCTGCTGGGCGGCCTGTTCAGCCGCATCCTCTGGCAGAGCTCGGCCCTGCTGCGCCAGCGAGTACGACAACGGCCCCTGGCCTGGGGGCTGGGGCTGGGAGTGGCCCTTGGCCTGATCGCCGTGGCCAGCGGTGGCTGGAGCGGTGGCGATGGCGAAGCCCTGATGGCTCAGCTGCTTGAAGGTCGCGGCAGCTTGCCGGTGCCCGGCTCGCCCCTCAGCGTGATCGGCTGGCTGCTGGTGGTGGCAGCCCGATTGGTGGCACCGATTTTGGCCTTGGCAGCGGGAATACCCGGGGGCCTGATTGATCCAGCCTTCGCCATTGGGGCCCTGTTTGGCAGCGGCAGCCTGGAGCTGCTTGGGGACAGCAGCCAGCTTGGCTTGGCCCTAGGTATGGCGGCAGCCCTAGCCGGGGCTACCCAGTTGCCCCTGATGACGGTTCTGTTTGCCCTGCGCATGGCAGGGGATCAGCAGTGGCTCTTCGGCATCCTGCTGAGCGCCGTGGTGGGTGCCTATGTGGGCCGCCAGATCCAGCCTGAGCCGATTTATCACGCCCTCTGGAACCTCGGCCGAAGTGGCGATCAGAGTGCGCCGCGGCGGTAGAAGAGCACGAAGATCACGGCAGGACCAGCCAGGGTGATCAGCGCCAGGGCTGCAAAATTGGCGATCAGGTGGAAGTCGATACCCATGGAGATTGCTGCCGTAGAGCAGTAGTCGCTGTGGGCACAGGTTAGGGGTCGATCCCAGCTGCCCATGCCTGCCGGCAGGCTCTGTGACGGCTTGTCACAGCGGCAGTAGAGCCTTGAGCTGTGGCTGAATGGAGTTAATCGCTGCAGGGGGATGGCCAGGGACGATCGGGCCCATTGGGGATGCATCAGCGGCTGCGGAGCCTGCTGCCGGCTGGATCCCAGTCTGCGTCAGGAAGCAATCGAGGCGCTTAGCCCAGAGCAGCAGGAGCAGTATCTGGCCATGGTTGGCCCCGATGGCTGGTGCATCAACTTCAACACCGGCGCGCGTAGTTGCCGCATCTATGCGGACCGACCTGACTTTTGCAACGTGGCCAACCTGGTGCAGCTGTTTGGCACGGTTGATGATCCAGGCGCCGGCGACCGCCTGGCTATTGGCTGCTGCCTGCAGCAGATCCGCAGTGAATACGGAGGCCGTGGCAGGGTAATGAAACGCTTTAGGCGTGCCATACGGAAGCGTTTATGAGCAGCGAACCCGATCCAAGCGCCAACCGGGCAGGCAGTTGGGGTGCCGCCTTCCTGACCACCTTCACCACGGTCTTCCTGGCTGAGCTTGGGGACAAGACCCAGCTCGCCGCCCTCCTGCTCTCTGCCCAATCAGGCAGGCCAGTTGTCGTGTTTGTTGGCGCCTCCCTGGCCCTGATTAGCTCAAGCCTGGTAGGGGTGTTACTGGGCCGCTGGCTGGCCAAGGTGATGCCGCCACAGCAGTTGGAGCGCCTGGCGGGAATCCTGATGGTGGCCCTGGGCCTGTGGCTGGGCCGGCAAGCCGTACTGGGCCTGGTTCCCAGCCCCTCCGACCTTCCCCTCTCCTAACCGCAGCGCTACGCCATGCCCTTCGCCCTGCTCGCTTCCACCTTCGCCACAGTGTTTTTGGCTGAGCTGGGAGACAAAACCCAGCTGGCCATCGTGACCATCAGTGGCACCTCAACCCGCCCTGGAGCGGTGTTTGCCGGCAGTTCCGCTGCCCTGGTGCTGGCCAGCCTGCTGGGCGCAGCCGCCGGCGGCTCCCTATCCGCCGTGATCCCCACCAATGCCCTGCAGCTGGCAGCCTCGATTGGCTTTCTGGTGATCGGCGCACGCCTGATCCAGCGATCGAGCAGCCCGGAAGCCGAAGAATCGTCAGCTGATTAATATCAGCAAATGAAGGCCTTGGCGGCCGTGGGCATCGCTCCGAGTCCAGTCCGCCATCAACCGGCTTCAGTCCAGCCACCGCCCCTGCACCCCGGGTTCTCCGGGGCGGCCCCCTGCCAACCAGCCCTCCCATCGATGAAGTTCACGGTCGCCGACCTGCTCGACCAGCTGCCCGCCCAGGAAGCCCTGCCGCTGACAAAGCTGGAAAAAGCCCTGGGCATCAGCCAAAAAGCTGAAAAGCAGCAGCTTCAGATCGGCCTCGACGGGCTCAGCCGCCTTGGCCTGCTCGAGGTCAGTGAGGCCGGCGTCGCCCGCCGCGAAGACCCTGAACTGATCGCAGCACGGCTGCGTTGCTCCAGCAAAGGCTTTTGCTTTGCCCTGCGCGAAGACGGCGGCGAAGACATCTACATCCGCGATCACCAGCTCAACCACGCCTGGAATGGCGACCGAGTGCTGGTCAAGGTGACCCGCGAAGGCGGCCGTCGCCGCTCACCCGAGGGCGGGGTGCAGTGCGTTCTTGAGCGCCACACCACCTCGCTGCTGGCCCAGGTCGAGCAGCAGGATGAGCGTCTAATGGCCACCCCCCTAGACGACCGCCTGCTAACGGCGGTGGAGCTGCCGGCTGGCGACGCTGCCCATCTCGATGGCGAACAGGCATCGGTGGTGGAAGTGCTGGTGGACCGCTATCCGGTGGGGCAATTTGCCCCTCAGGGTCACGTGGCGCGCAGCCTGCCTGTCAACGGGGGGGAAGCAGCCGACCTCGACCTGCTGCTGACCAAGCACCGGCTCCACAGCCGCCCCCAGCCACCCCGGGCAACCCTCAAAACCCTGGCCTCCAAGGAGCGCATCGACCTCACCGCCCAAGCCACCCTGCTGCTGGAATCATGGAGCGGCAAGGAAGCCCCCGCTCTGCCAGCCCTGGGCATTGAGGAACGCGACGGCGGCTGGACCCTGTGGGTTCACACCCCGGCCATCGCTGAGCGCTTCAGCGCCGGCAGCACCCTGGACACCTGGCTTCGCAACCAGGCTGACGCTTACTGCACCGGAAACCAGTGGCTACCGCTGCTGAGTCCAGCCCTGGCCAAGGCCAGTTCCTTCAAGGTGGGCGAGGTGCAGGCAGCCCTGTCGGTTGGCCTGGAGCTGGGCGCTGACGGCAACCTTGAGCACTACCGCTTCAGCCGCAGCCAGATCAATCCCGTGGCGGCAGTCGGTTTGGAAGCACTAAACGCCCTGGCGGAGCGCAAACCCAAGAGCCGCACCGTGCCAGCGGCGCTCAAGGGGCTGAAGGAGCAGCTGGGCCTGCTGGAGCAGCTCATCGCTGTCACTGGCCTGCTGCGCCAAAGGCGGCAAGCGGCGGGATCCCTCGACCTCAACCTGCCCCTGCCCGCCATCGACAGCCTGGGAGATCTGGCTGTGCCCGGCCCCGACAGCGCCCTAGCTGGCTGGCTTGTGAGCCTGGAGCCCCACCATCCCCTGGCCCTGATGCGCGAAGCGTTGCTGCTAGCCGATCAGGCCCTAGGCCAGCACCTGGCAACCTTGGAACTGCCGGCGATATATGCCACCAATGCCCTGGCGGACCCCAGCGACCTCAACGACGTTGCCCGGGCAGCTCTGGCCCTCGACATCCCGCTGGAGCTGAGCGAAGAGGGCAATGCCAGTGCGGCTGAATTGGCCGCCGCCTTCGCTGGCACCGACCGCAGCCGGGCCCTGCAGCAGCAACTGCAGGCCATCCTCAAACCGATCCAGCTCAGCACCAGTCCCGGCCCCCATGCCCTGGCCGGCCTGCTGGAAGAGGGGGCGGCCCTAGCCCCCTGGTGCTGCCCAACCCTGCACTACGCCGACCTCTGGAACCAGCAACTGCTGGTGCTGCTGCTCACCGAGGGCAAGGACCGCCCCAGTGTGCGCCACAAAACCACCGTCGATCTGGCATCGGATGCCTGCCACGGCGCCATCGACTGGCCGCTGCTGGCCCCTAGCCAGCTCACTCCCTACCTGGAAGTGCAGGAGCATGGGCTGGTGCAGCGTCTCAATGGCCGGCGCCGCTTTTTATCTGAACTACAGGCCGACCTGCTGGCCATGCTCCAGGCCCGCCAGGCCGAGCCCTTAGTGGGGCAGGTGCTTCCTGGGGTAATCAGCGGTGTGCAGAGCTACGGCTTCTTCGTGGAGGTGCCCCCTTCCCAGGTGGAAGGCCTGGTGCACGTCAGCTCCCTCAAGGATGACTGGTACGAGTACCGCTCCCGCCAAAACCGGCTGGTGGGACGCAAAAACCGTCGCACATACATGCTGGGTGACCAGGTGCAGGTGGAGATCCAGAAGGTGGATGCCCTGCGCCACCAGATCGATCTGGCCGTGGTGCTGCCCGAGGGCTACGAGAGCGAGACGGCCGACTCCTATCCCCAAAACCAGGACCAAAACCAGGACCATGACGAGATCGACCCCTTCGCGCCCATCGCGGTGCTGAGCGAGGTCTGAGCCATGGTTCGGCCATCCGGAACCAGCTCCGGAACGGGGCCGGTGGTGCTGGCCGTTTCTGGCGCCTCGGCCCAGCCCCTCGCCCAGCGGGCCCTGCAATTGCTGCTGGAGGCGGAAGAAGCGGTGGAGCTGGTCACCTCGCGCGGAGCCATTGGCGTCTGGCAGGCCGAACTGGGACTGAGGGTGCCCTCAGAACCTGATGCCCAGGAAGCCTTTTGGCGGGAACGCACCGCTGTTAGCACCGGGCAGCTGCGCTGCCACCGCTGGAACGACCAGGCCGCTGGCATTGCCAGTGGCAGCTTCAAAACCCGCGGCATGGTGATCCTGCCGGCCTCCATGGGCACCGTGGGGCGCATCGCTTCTGGGGTAGCCCTGGATCTGGTGGAGCGGGCCGCCGACGTTCACCTCAAGGAGGGGCGCCCCCTTGTGATCTGCCCGAGGGAAACCCCCTGGAGCCTGGTGCACCTCCGCAACCTCACGGCCTTGGCCGAGGCTGGTGCCCGCATCGCCCCGCCGGTGCCTGCCTGGTATCACCAACCCCAATCGATCGAAGACATGGTGGATTTTCTGGTGATCCGCGTCTTTGACGTGCTCGGCTACGAGCTCGGCAACCTGCGCCGTTGGCAGGGGCCGCCGCACCAGCCAGGATCCCCTGGGGCACCAGCCGCCGGGACTACTTCCCCCTAGGCCGCCCTCCTCACCCCAGTCGATCCATTGGCCCTGCTGCAACGCCTGCTGCTGCTCCCCCTGCTGGCTCCCCTGCTGCTGGTGCTGCTGGTAGGCGCCCTAAACCCCCGACCCAATGCGGCCCTGCGCCTGCTGGTTTGGACCAGCCCGGCCCTGCCAATCGGAGCCTGGATAGCCCTGGCCGCCAGCGCGGGAGCCGGGCTGAGCGCCGCCGGAGCCGCCCTAGCCCTGCGCACTGGGCCGATCAACCTGCGCCGTCAAGTACGCGGCGGCGCCAGTGCCCCCGAGGAGAACTGGAGGCAGCCGCAGCAGCAAAACCAAAGCGAGCCAGCAAGGCCAGCCCCTCGAGCCGCAGCCGGGCCGCCGAGACCCCCTGGCGAACCAGCCCCAACCGTTGCCGTGCCATTCCGGGTGATTCGCAAAGGCAGCAATCCAGCTTCAGCAGGCGAACCGGTGGTGGCCCAGGCCGCTGCCGTGGGTGATGGCTGGGACAGCCCCAGCAGTGACGACTGGTGAGCTAACTGCCTGGCAACCTGCGTAAAGTCCAAGGACGATGCCGAAAGGGGCCTGCAACGGTGAGCGAATCCGCCCAGCCAGCTGCCAAAGATCAGCCCGCAAAGGCCAAACCGCCTGCAGTGGAAGACCAGCCGTTTGAGATCTTTGTGCCCCAGCTACTGATCCCGGCCCTGGCCAAAGAGATCCAGGGCTACGGAGGAGCTGCTGCCGAACTGGCCTTTGTGCAAGGAGCCATGCCCGTGGTGGGGTCGGAGTGCTGGATGGTTCAAGGGGAGCTGCCGGGTCGGCGTCGCTTCTGGCTGTGCTTCACCAAACCAGATATCAGTTCAGCCAAAACGGTGGCTTTGGCAGAGGCAGGCGGCCAGCCAAGCCTGCTGGAGTCGTTTCTGATCGACGAGAAGAAGATGAGCCTGGCGCTGCTGGTATCGCGGCTGGTGCAGCGGCTCAACGGTCAGAAATGGCTCGGCCCGAACTGACGGCCACGCCCTCTACGATGCAGGAACTGCCGTAAGCCGCAAGCCTCGATGGTGCCTCCAGCCGCAACTGCCACCGAAACTGCCACAGATACCGCCAGCCCCAGTCAAGCCTCTGTGGGCTCGCCCGGTGCACCAGCCGTCAAAGATCCGGCCAAAGACACGATCCTGACGCCCCGCTTCTACACCACAGATTTCGACGCCATGGCGGCGATGGATCTGCGGCCAAATGAGGTGGAGCTTGAGGCCATATGCGAGGAGTTCCGCAAGGACTACAACCGCCACCACTTCGTGCGCAACGGCGAGTTTGAGGGGGCAGCCGAGAAGCTAGATCCTGATACCCGCAGGGTTTTCGTTGAGTTTCTTGAGCAGAGCTGCACCTCTGAATTTTCTGGCTTCCTGCTCTACAAGGAGCTCAGCCGCCGCATCAAAACCAAAAATCCGCTGCTTGCCGAGTGCTTTGCTCACATGGCGCGCGACGAGGCCCGCCATGCTGGCTTCCTCAATAAAGCAATGGGAGATTTTGGGCTGCAACTCGACTTGGGCTTCTTGACCGCCAGCAAGTCGTATACCTTCTTCAAGCCTAAATTCATCTTCTACGCCACCTACTTGAGCGAGAAGATCGGCTACTGGCGCTACATCGCCATCTATCGCCACCTAGAGCAAAATCCAGAAAGCAAGATCTTCCCGATCTTTAATTTCTTCGAGAATTGGTGCCAAGACGAGAACCGCCATGGCGATTTCTTTGATGCCTTGATGAAGGCTCAGCCAGACACCGTTCGGGGCTTCACCGCCAGGCTTTGGTGCCGCTTCTTCCTGCTGGCAGTGTTTGCCACCATGTATGTCCGAGATGTTGCTCGCAAAGAGTTCTACGAAGCCCTGGGCCTCGATGCTCGCGAATACGACAAGGTCGTGATTGCTAAAACCAATGAGACCTCCGCCAGAGTGTTCCCAGTGGTGCTGAATGTTGACCATCCCAAGTTCTACATCCGCCTAGAACGTCTGGTTAGCAACAACGCCAAGCTCAGCGAGGCCGACGCAAGCGGTGCTCCTGGAGCAATAAAAGTTTTGCGCAAGCTGCCTTATTGGATCGCCAATGGCGCAGAAATGGCCAAGCTCTATTTCACCCCTGCTATCCGCAGCGAGCAATTCCAGCCCTCAGTTCGCTGAGCAAGTGCGCTGATTTTTTCTTGGGCCTGGCCTGCCTTTGCCTGGCCTGCAGTTACATCATTCCTTCGCTTAGTTCTTTTGGTTGCCTCCAAACCGGTTGTTCTCCAGTCGGCTGCAGCCCAGCCGGCAGTGGTAGTTGCAGATGCATTTGATCAAAGCTGGATGCTGCGGCTGGAGGCCTTACTGGCGAGCGGCAGGGCAGCAGGTGCCGATTTAGTTGAGATTTTCCTGGAGCGCACCGACCACCTCGGCGTCTTGGCCGAGCAGGACACCATCACCAGCGTCAGCCCCGCCTTCGGCATGGGCGCTGGTATCCGGGTGTTCCTGGGAGACCGCGATGGCTTTGTTAGCACCAACGACCTGAGTGATCGCGGCCTGATGCAGGCCCTTGAGCAAGCCCTCGGCATGCTCGGGCTGAGCCACAGCAGCAGCAACTCCAGCCCTTTCGAAGGTCTGCAGGTGATGCGAGATTTCGCCGCCGCCAAGCTGGACTGGCTTGATAGCTGCCCCTCCCTAGCTGAAGCCACCTTGAAGCTGCTGGAGGGCACCTGCCGTCTCGATCACCACGGCCGCCACCTCCAGGCCAGGCGAGGCAGCTACTCCCGCGACTGGCAGTCGGTGCTGGTTGCTGCCAGTGATGGCACCTTTGCCCGCGATATCCGCCTGCACCAGTCCCTCGGTTTAAACGTGCTTGCCGCCGACGGCGACCACCGCGCCGGCCTCGGCCGCCGCTACGGCACCTCCGATCGCCCCGATGACCTGCGCCAATGGGACGCGGACGCCGCCGCCCAGGAGGTGTGCTCGAGTGTGGGCACCATGCTCTACGCCGATTACGTCGAAGCCGGTCAGATGCCTGCGGTGCTGGCCAACCGCTTCGGCGGCGTGATTTTTCATGAGGCCTGCGGCCACCTGCTGGAAACCACCCAGGTGGAGCGGGGCACCACCCCCTTTGCTGAGATGGTTGGTCAATCCATTGCCCACGAGGCCGTCACGGCCATCGACGAAGGCCTCAGCGATGGCGCCTTCGGCTCCCTTTCCATGGATGACGAAGGCATGGAGCCCCAGCGCACCGTGCTGATCGAAAACGGCGTTCTCAAGCGCTTCCTCAGCGATCGAGCCGGCGAGCTGCGCACCGGCCACAGCCGCACGGGCAGCGGCCGGCGCCAGGGCCATACCTTTGCTGCGGCCAGCCGCATGCGCAACACCTTCATCGCCGCCGGCCCCCACACACCGGAGCAGCTGATCGGCTCCGTCGACAAGGGGCTCTATTGCAAATCGATGGGCGGCGGCAGCGTCGGCCCCACCGGCCAGTTCAACTTCGCCGTGGAGGAGGGCTACTTGATTGAAAACGGCCAGCTCACCAAACCGGTAAAGGGAGCCACCCTGATTGGCGAAGCCAAGGAGGTGATGCCGCGCATTTCGATGTGCGCCAACGACCTGGAACTAGCAGCGGGCTTCTGTGGCTCCGTGAGCGGCAGCATCTTCGTGACCGTCGGCCAGCCCCACATCAAGGTGGATTCGATCACCGTGGGAGGACGCTGACCATGACCCAGCCCACCATCCAGACCCTGAACGCCGAGGCCCTCAGCGGCCGGCTGCAGCAACTCGCCCAAGGCGCCGGCATCCAGCAATGGGATCTCGGCGCCTCCTGCAGCACCGACACCTCCGTGCAGGTAGACCGCGGCGAAGCCAAACAGATGAAAGGGGCCCAACGCAGCGCCATCACCTTGCGGGTTTGGAACGGCGACGGCCTAGTTGGCATTACCAGCACCTCAGACCTCAGCGATTCCGGGCTGGCCCGGGCCCTGAGCGGCGCCCGCGACGCCAGCGCCTTTGGCAATGCGGAGGAAACACCAGCGTTCTCGCCCCTGGCCACCGCACCCCTGGCCCCACTAGATCAACCGCTGCATCAACCCCAGCCGATCCTCAGCCTGCTGGACACCCTCAAACAGGCCGAACGGCAACTGCTTGATCGCCACATAGCCATCGGCACAGTTCCCTACAACGGCCTGGCCCAGCGCAGCAGCGAGCGCCTCTATCTCAATAGCGAAGGGGCCTGCCGCCACCAGACCCTGACCACCGCCAGCCTCTACCTCTACGCCAGGGCAGAGGAAGCCGGTCGCAAACCACGCAGTTCCGGTGCCGTGCGCCTGGCCTACGGCACCACCGAACTCGACATCGCCGGCTGCATTGAGGAGGCCGCCGAGCGAACGATCGCCCACCTTGACTACGCACCGATCGAAACCGGCTACTACACCTGTGTTTTCAGCCCGGAAGCCTTCCTCGACTTGATCGGCGCCTTCAGCAGCCTGTTCAATGCCCGGGCCGTGCTCGATGGGGTGAGCCTCAGCCACCGCGACGCCCTCGGCGACAGCGTGGCCGTGCCCTTTTTGAGCATCCGCGATAACGGCCTGCACCCCGGCAATGTGGGCGCCTCTGCCTTTGATGGCGAGGGCACCCCCACCGCGCCGCTAGACCTAGTGGCTGGCGGTGTGCTGAAAAACTTCCTGCACTCGGAGGCCACGGCCCGAGCATTTGGGGTGGCGCCCACCGGCCATGCCGGCATGGGAGCAAAGGTGTCTGTGGGGGCCGATTGGTTCGAGATTGGCGTTACCCCTGGCAGCGACGGCGGCCAGCAGGGGCTAGACCGCTTAAACCATTCTGGCCCAGTTGTGGTGATCGACTCCCTATCAGCTCTGCATGCTGGAGTTAAAGCCAGCCAGGGTTCCTTCTCCTTGCCTTTTGACGGCTGGTTAGTTGAGGGTGGTGTCAGCCGCTCGATCGAAGCCGCCACCGTCGCCGGCGACATCCGCACCGTGATGAAAGCGATCGTCGGCTTTGAAGGCCTGGCCAAGATCACCCCAGATGGCCTCTGCCCTTACGTCTGGGTGGAAGGGCTCTCGATCACCGGCGAGGCCTGATCATCTGTCCTTGAAGATCCTGTTTTGGGGCACCCCCGCCTACGCCGTGCCCAGCCTTGATGCGCTGGTGGTGGCAGGGCACGAGCTGGTGGGGGTGGTTACCCAGCCCGATCGGCGGCGGGGCCGGGGCAAGGATTTACTGCCAAGTCCTGTCAAGGCCCGGGCACTGGAGCTAGGCCTGCCGATATTCACGCCGGAACGGATCCGCCGCGAGCCAGAGCTCCAGGCCAGGCTTGGCGCCCTCGGCGCCGATGTGTCCATTGTGGTGGCATTTGGCCAGATCCTGCCGCCTGAGGTGCTTGCCCAGCCCCCCCTGGGCTGCTGGAACGCCCACGGCTCCCTACTGCCCCGCTGGCGTGGCGCCGGACCGATCCAGTGGTGCCTGCTGCAGGGCGACAGCAGCACTGGCGTAGGAGTTATGGCCATGGAGGAAGGCCTCGATACCGGGCCGGTGCTGCTGGAGCGCTCTATTTCCATTGGCCTGCTGGAGAACGCCCAGCAGTTGGGGCAGCGGCTGGCCCAGCTCAGCGCCGAGCTGCTGGTAGAGGCCCTGCCGAGCATAGAAACCGCTGGAACGGGACCAGAAGCCGAACGGCTAGCCCGGCTAGGGGTTCGTGTCCAGGGAGAAGTGGGCCTCAGCTACGCCCGGATGCTCACCAAAGACGACTTGGTAGTCGACTGGAACCAGTCGGCTCTGGAAATTCATCGTCGGATCATGGGCCTGTATCCCGGCGCGGTCACCCAGTGGCAGGGCAAGCGGCTGAAACTTCTAGCCACCGAACCTCTGGTCGCCAGGCTCGCTTCTCAACTGAGTCCAGAAGCCCGCTACTTACTAGCTGAGCCAGCAGTATTTTCGAAAGGATTGTTGTCGGAAGGAGCGTTGTCGAAAGGATTGTTGTCGGCAACAGCCGCACCCGGAACCGTGCTGGCGGTTGCTGCCGATGCGGGACTCGTGGTTGGCACTGCTGGCTGCCCATTGCTGGTAAGAGAAGCCCAACTGGAGGGCAAGTCACCTGCCCAAGGCCAGAGCTTGCTGCAACAACTCGGCTGCAGCGCAGGTGATCAACTTGGGGGCGCCTAGAGCCAACTTAAGTTCTGTGTTGTTAGGGCTCCCTCACTTTTCGGCGCCAGTAACCGCAGCTAGAGAGGAAGGAGACCTTGCTCGGGAACCATGGGAAACGAACTGTCCTACGTCGGTGAAACCGGCACTGGTTGTCTGATCTACAGGGAAACGACAGGCCGCTACGTGGTCAGCCACGAGCAACAGCCCCACAGGCGCCGCCGGGTTGCAACCCTGGCCAGCGCCTATGCCACCTGTCACGGTTTTGAAATGGGGCGACAGACCAGCGGGCTCCTAGCTGCCCAGGCAGCTAGTTGATCCTCAAGGCTCGCCCGCAGACAGTGGAGCGGCAACTGCCTTGCGGTGGATGGCGTGCAGCCCCTCAAGTTGGTTATACACAGACAACAGCTGGTCGAAGATGTGCTGGCTGTTGTCGATGCGCCCCAGGGCCAGCAGCATCGACTCGATCTGAACCTTGCAGTCGATCAGGACGCGGCATTCAGGGGATCCGGGCTCGTAGGGCATTGGGGGAGATATCAACGTCCCCATCCGAGCGGAGACAACCCTTAGCCGGTGTGTCGATTGCTGCCGTTAGGGCTTTGATCAACGCCCAGAGCTATAGCGCCCCCGGCGGCCCCCATCGCTGCCGCTGCGGGAGGGTCCTGCTGGGGGGCCACCCCGGCGAGCACCACCGCCCCTGCCCTTACCCCGACCACCGCTGAGATCCAGGGGTGGAGCTGAAAGCACCTTGGGCTCAAAACCCGGCACCTCCTGCCGCGGCAGACGGGTGCCGATCATGCGTTCAATGGCCCGCAGTAGCTCACTTTCCTCAGCTGCCACCAGGGAGATTGCGTGGCCGTTGTGGCCGGCCCGGCCGGTGCGGCCGATCCGGTGTACGTAGTCCTCCGCCTGGTTCGGCAGGTCCAGGTTGACCACATGGGGCAGCTGGTGAATGTCAATGCCCCGGGCAGCCAGGTCTGTTGCCACCAGCACCCGCAAAGAACCAGCCTTGAAGTCGGCCAGGGCTCGGGTGCGAGCTCCCTGGCTCTTGTTGCCATGGATAGCCGAAGCCGACATCCCCTCGCGGGTGAGTCGCTCGGCCATGCGGTTGGCGCCGTGCTTGGTGCGTGAAAACACCAGCACCTGCTGCCAGTTGTTGCTGCTGATCAAGTGGCTGAGCAGATCACCCTTGCGATCCATGTCGCAGGGATGGAGCAGGTGCTCCACCGTGGGAGCGGTGCGGTTTTCGGGAGTGGCCTGGAGCTGCACGGGGTTGTGCAGCAGGCCGGTGGCAAGGCGGCGAATATCCCCAGAGAAGGTGGCTGAGAACAGCAGGTTTTGACGCTTGGGGGGCAGCAGGGCCAGGATTTTCTGGATATCGCGGATGAAGCCCATATCCAGCATCCGGTCGGCCTCATCGAGCACCAGGATCTCGACCCGGTCGAGCCGCAGGGCTTTCTGCTGATAAAGGTCCATCAGCCGGCCCGGGGTGGCTACCAGCACGTCAGTGCCGCGCTGCAACCTGGAAATCTGGGGATTCACCTTGACCCCGCCGAACACCACGTCGCTGCGCAGATCGAGGTAGCGGCCGTAGGCCCGCACGCTTTCGCCAACTTGGGCAGCCAGCTCGCGGGTGGGGGTGAGCACCAGGGAGCGCACAATGCCGGCGCGGGCGGGGGGGCCGTGGCGCAGGCGCTCCAGCATCGGCAGGGTGAAACCGGCGGTCTTGCCCGTGCCGGTCTGGGCCGCCGCCATCACGTCGTGACCCGCCAGCACCGCCGGGATGCACTGGCCCTGGATCGGTGAGGGCTTGGTGTAACCCTTTTCGGTTACCGCCTTCAAGATCGGCTCACCCAGCCCAAACGATGCAAAGTCGAGCAGCTCGGGAGCATCGCTGCTGAGCGCAGCAGCGTCCACCGCCGCCGTACTGGAATCGGCAACCTCTGTGCCGGATCGTGGAGAGGGCTGACGGATTGCAGGTGTTGCGTGATCCCCCACCCTAGGGACCAGCTAAGTGGCTGCAGCGCTCACATGGGCCATCGGGAAGCACGGCACAGCGCAGCAGCGGGCTGCGGGCGTTGAAACGGCAATCGGGGTTCCCGATCACCCACTGGTTTTGCCACCAGTGGGCATCGGTGGGCTGGCGCTGGGGCTTCACCTGCAGAGCGACACTGGCAAGTTCGTAGCACCCATTGCGCAATTGATAGCGGTGGCGCCGCTGCAGCACCAGAAAACTGCGGCCGCCAGCCTCAAGCCAACGGCCCGGATGGGGCACCTCAGCCAGCTCTGGCACCTCAAGCCAATCGAGCAGGCGATCGCTGCCGATCTGGCGCAGCTCCACCCTCATGGCTCCAGCGGTTTCGGCGCCAGAGGCAGGCGCACCGAAAAGCCCCAAGTAAACAAGGCAGCCACCAGCAGCAGCAGCAGCCACTCCGGCGGCACCACCTGGGGCAGGCCCAGGCGCAGCAGCAGCTTCATACCCACCAGACCCACCGCCAGGTAGCCGGCCGTTTCCAGATGCTTGTAGACCTCAAGCCAACGAATAAACAGCTCTGCGGTGAGTCGCAGGGCGATAACGCCGATCACCCCACCGGCCATCACCAGCCACAGCCGATCACTCACCGCCACCGCTGCGGCAACGCTGTCAAGCGAAAAAGCCAGATCGGTAAGGGCCAGGGTGGCCACAATTGAGCCAAGCCCGGCGTGGTGCAGCGAGCCGGGCTTGGCTCCTGCAGTGGCTGCACCATCAGCAGCACCAGCCGCGCCGGCCCCCTCTTCGGGCTCAAACCACACCAGCAGCAGGTGGCGCCCGCAAAGCCACAGCAGATAGGCCGCCGCCGCCAGTTGCAGCGGCCAGAAATTGAGCACCCAGCGGGCAGCCACGATCAAACCAAGCCGAAAAACCAGGGCCAAGGCCAGGCCGAGGTTGAGGGCCTGGCGCTGACGGGCCGGATCCTCCAGGCCCCGGGCGATCGCCGCCAGGGCAATCGCGTTGTCGGCGGAGAGCACCGCCTCTAAGGCCACCAACAGGGGCAGCAACAACAGCACCTCACGCCACTGGTCTGCCTGGTTCAGCAGGGGGGTGAGGGATTGGATCGACTCCGCTTCCACGGGCTGCAGCGGGTCAAGATGGGATCCACTCTAGAAAGCTGGGTTGGAGTATCCGTTAGGCGAACTGCAGTTCAACGTCCAGCTGCTCCATGCCGAACCAGGCAGCCGAGTGGTACTGGTGCAAATAAGCCGTGCTGGCCAGGTAATCGACGCGGCCCTGGGCGAAGCAGCGACCGCCGAGGCTGCAGAAGACCGCGCCCGCCAACGCCTGGGTGAACACCTTCCAGTGGCCGCGCCCCCCACTTCGACCGCCCCCACTCCCGTCAGGGTTAGTAGTCCGCCCGCCCAGGTTCAGCCCAAACCCCAAGCCGAGCGCCCAGCGGCGCCAAGCCCCCCGCCGGCCCAGGCGATCGAAGAACCGCCGGCCGACCCGGAGGATTGGAGCAGCGAGTTGGCCAGACTGGATTTACAGCTGCAGCGGCTCGGCTGGAATCGCGAGCAGGAGGCCGTATATCTCGAGCGGGTATTCGGCCACCCCAACCGCAACCGACTCACCAGCTATGGGGACCTGCTGGCCTACCTACAAGCCCTAGAAGGCTTTGCCGATGGCAGCGAACCCGCCAGCGCACCACCCCCCTTACGGCGCAAGGAGCTGCTCAACCAGTGTGAGGAGCTGCTTAGCCAGTTGCAGTGGGATCCGGGCCAGGGTCGTGCCTTCCTCGAGCAGCACTTTGCGTTAGCCAGCCGCCAACTACTTAGCGACAGCCAACTACTGCAATTTAATATGTTGCTGGAAAGTGAGTGGCTCGCCCGCAATGATGCGCCAGGGACGTCACCTTGAAAGAGACGACGCTCGATTTAGCAATGGAGGCGCACCAACTGGGCCCCCAGGTTCAAGCGGGTTTGATTGGCATAGGCCTCCCTCTCCAGTTGCCGCTCCTGCTCCGATGCCTGGCTGTAGACAGATTCATTCAGCACACCATTTAGGTGATCGGGCAAGGCCGAGGGCAGACCCAGGGGCCGGGGGCGGGAACGCAATCCCCGATTACTGCAGCTCTGGGCAACGTGAATCGCCTCATGGTTGAGCACCCGGGCAAACTCCACACTGCCCTTAGCCACCACCCGGGGCTGAATGCGCAGGGTGCGTGCTGCCGGGTCCCATTCCCCCGCCGCCCCAGGCTTGCGGGGCTGACCCAGCTCCAGACGCACTCCTGCTTTGGCCAGCACCACGAGCAGCTCACCGATCGCCAGGCGCTCGGCCCCAAAGCTGGGCGGGTTGGCGATCAAGGCCCGCAGCTCCGCCACAGACAGCCTGGGTTCGTTGGCCCGGCGGCGGTAGTGGTAACGCACCGCCCCACTGGGAAGGGTTTCAGCCCGCGGCAGCCACTGACGATCAGCTGTAGCCAGTCGCTGCAGCAAAGCCGCCTCCTGTTCAGGCAGCAGACCCGCCGCCTGGGCCGTTGGGCGCGCAGGCTCGCTTGCCAAGCAAGCCCCCAGCAAAGCCAGCAAGCCGCCCAGCGCCAACACGGCTGGCGCCTTGCGCAAGCTGTTGGTGTTGGACAGGCTGTTGGTCTTGGACAGACAGTTGGTCTTGGACAGACAGTTGGTCTTGGACAGACAGTTGGTCTTGGACAGACAGTTGGTCTTGGACAGACAGTGAAGTCGAAGCAGAAGTTGGCGGCAACCAACACCACTCTGGTGCCAGTTGCGAAGATCGGAGCCTTCTGAGATTCCCTGACCCCATGCCCCTCACCGCCCTGGTGCGCCAGCTGCAGCAGGTGCCCCTCACCGGCGAGGTTTTGCTGCGTCTGCAGCGGGCCGACCGACTGCGGCTCAGTGGGGCGGGGCGCAGTGCGCGGGCCCTGGTGAGCAGCGCCCTGGCCGGGGCTGCCGAGGCGCCCTTGCTTGTTCTGGTTCCGACCCTGGAGGAAGCGGGCCGCTGGGCAGCGCTGCTGGAGCTGATGGGGTGGAACAGCTGCCAGCTCTACCCCACCAGCGAGGGCAGCCCCTACGAGCCCTTTGACCCCACCAGCGAAATCACCTGGGGCCAGTTGCAGGTGCTCAGCGAACTGCTGGATG
Organism: Cyanobium sp. L1E-Cus; assembly: GCF_024345755.1. Classification (NCBI taxonomy): domain Bacteria; kingdom Bacillati; phylum Cyanobacteriota; class Cyanophyceae; order Synechococcales; family Prochlorococcaceae; genus Cyanobium; species Cyanobium sp. L1E-Cus. The sequence goes on from NZ_JAGQBS010000002.1 coordinate 393,748, forward strand.
CCCCCCGCCGCCTGGCAATCGTGGCAACGGAAAGGGCCCTGCAGCCGCACCTGCCGCCTCCCGAAACCCTGCGGGATCAATGCCTGAGCCTGCGCAAGGGCGACACGATCGACCTTGAACAGCTCGCCACCACCCTCAGCCGGCTGGGCTACGAACGGGTGCCCACCATCGAGCAGGAGGGCAGCTGGAGCCGTCGCGGCGACATCGTTGATGTGTTTCCGGTGAGTGCCGAGCTGCCCGTGCGGCTGGAGCTGTTTGGCGAAGAACTGGAGAAACTGCGGGAATTCGATCCCGCCTCCCAGCGCTCCCTAGACGCCATCGAGGTGGTGCGGCTCACACCCACCGGCTACGGCCCCCTGATCGCCGATGCCCTGCGCGAGTCGATGCCGGATGGGCTCGAGCAAATGCTCAGCCCTGAGGCCCTCGAGCAGCTACTCGAAGGGGGCACCCCGGAGGGCATGAGGCGGCTGATGGGCCTGGCCTGGCAGCAGCCGGCCTCCCTACTGGATTATTTGCCGGCCCACACCCTCATCGCCATCGATGAGCGGCGCCACTGCCTCTCCCATGGCCAGCAGTGGTTTGACCATGCCTGCGACCACTACGCCGACGTGGTGCAGGAGCTGGAACTAGATGCCAGCGCGGCGCCAACCATCCTGCCGCCGCTCCTGCATCGCCCCGCGGCAGACGCCCTGGAGCAGGCGGAGGTGTTTGCGGGTTTCGATCTGGCCGAGCTGCACGAAACCGACCAGCACCCCAACAGCTTTGACCTGGCCTCCCGCTCGGTGCCGGCCTACCCCAACGCCTTCGGCAAGCTGGCCGGCCTGGTGAAGGGCTTTGTGGCCGAGAAAGCCACGGTCTGGCTGCTGTCGGCCCAGCCCTCGCGGGCGGTAGCCCTGCTGGAGGAACACGACTGCGTCACCCGCTTCGTGCCCAATCCGGCCGACTTTCCGGCCATCGACCGACTGGTGGAGCAGGCCACGCCGGTGGCCCTGAAAACCAAGGGCACCGCCGAGCTCGAAGGGCTGCAGCTACCGGCCTGGCGGCTGGTGCTGATCACCGACCGGGAGTTCTTTGGCCAGCACGCCCTGGCCGCCAGCGGCTACGTGCGCCGGCGCCGCAAGGCTGCTAGCCGCACCGTGGATCCGGGCAAGATGCAGCCGGGCGATTTCGTGGTGCATCGCAACCACGGCGTCGGCAAGTTTCTGAAGCTGGAAAAGCTGGCGATCGGCGGCGAATCCCGCGACTACCTGGTGGTGCAATACGCCGACGGCCTATTGCGGGTTGCCGCCGACCAGCTGGGCAGCCTCGGCCGGTACCGCGCCAGCACCGATGCGCCTCCAGAGCTCAACCGCATGGGCGGCACGGCCTGGGCCAAGGCCAAGGAGCGCGCCAAAAAGGCCGTGCGCAAGGTGGCGGTGGATCTGGTCAAGCTCTACGCCGAGCGCCACCAGGCACCGGGCTTCGCCTTCCCCGCCGACGGCCCCTGGCAGCACGAACTCGAAGACTCCTTCCCCTACGAGCCCACCCCCGACCAGGTGAAGGCCATCGCCGATGTCAAGCGGGATATGGAGCAGCCCCAGCCGATGGACCGGCTGGTGTGCGGCGACGTGGGCTTCGGCAAAACCGAGGTGGCGATCCGGGCCATCTTCAAGGCCGTCACGGCGGGCAAACAGGTGGCGATGCTGGCCCCCACCACGGTGCTGGCGCAGCAGCACTGGCGCTCCCTTTCGGAGCGCTTTGCGCCCTACCCGATGAAGGTGAGCCTGCTAAATCGCTTCCGCACCACCGCCGAACGCAAAACAATCCTGGAAGGATTGGGCGAAGGCACGGTCGATGTGGTGGTGGGCACCCACCAGCTGCTGTCCAAAAACACTGGCTTCAAGCAGCTGGGTCTGCTGGTGGTGGATGAGGAGCAGCGCTTTGGCGTCAACCAGAAAGAAAAGATCAAGGCGCTGAGAAAAGACGTAGACGTGCTGACCCTTTCCGCCACGCCGATCCCCCGCACCCTCTACATGAGCCTTTCCGGTGTGCGGGAGATGAGCCTGATCACCACACCACCACCGCTGCGCCGGCCAATCAAGACCCACCTGGCCGCCCTCGACGAGGAGGCGGTGCGCAGCGCCATCCGCCAGGAGCTCGACCGCGGCGGCCAGATCTTTTACGTGGTGCCGAGGGTGGAGGGTATCGAAGACGTGGCCTCCGGCCTGCGGCTAATGATCCCGGGCCTGCGGCTGCTGGTCGCCCACGGCCAGATGGCCGAAGGCGAGCTGGAGAGCGCCATGGTGGCCTTCAACGCCGGCGAAGCAGACCTGATGCTCTGCACCACGATCGTGGAGAGCGGGCTTGACATCCCCCGGGTGAACACGATCCTGATCGAGGACGCCCACAAGTTCGGCCTGGCCCAGCTTTATCAGCTGCGGGGCCGGGTGGGCCGCAGCGGTATCCAGGCCCATGCCTGGCTGTTTTATCCCGGCAATGCCTCCCTGAGCGAAGCGGCACGGCAACGGCTGCGGGCGATTCAGGAATTCGCCCAGCTGGGATCCGGCTACCAGCTGGCTATGCGCGATATGGAGATCCGTGGCGTCGGCAACCTGCTGGGGGTGGAGCAGAGCGGCCAGATGGAAACCATCGGCTTCGACCTTTATATGGAGATGCTGCAGGAGTCGCTGGCTGAAATCCAAGGCCAGGACATCCCAGTGGTGGAAGACACCCAGATCGACCTGCCTGTGACCGCCTTCATCCCAGGCGATTGGATCACGGAAAACGACGAGAAGATCGCCGCCTACCGGGCCGCCGCCGAGTGTGGTGGCAAGGAGGAGTTGCTGGAGTTGGCCACCGGCTGGGTGGATCGCTATGGCGCCATTCCGGCGCCGGTGATCTCGCTGTTGCAGTTGATGGAGCTGAAGCTGGTGGCCAAGCGCTGCGGCTTCTCCCGCATCAAGCCGGAAAAACCCAACATCGCCCTAGAAACCCCCATGGAGGAGCCCGCCTTCCGCCTACTGCGCCAAGGCCTGCCCCAGCACCTCCATGGCCGCCTGGTGTTTCAGCCCGGATCGGGCGCCACTGCCAAGGTGCTGGCCCGGGGCCTGGGGGTGCTGCCTGCTGAGAAGCAGCTCGAGGAGCTGATGGGCTGGCTCAACCAAATGGCGGAGCAGATCCCAGGCAGCGATGGCCTCACCGAAGCCCAGCGGCGCGAGCAGCTCAAGGCCCGCAATGAAGAGGTGCTGGCGGTGTAGGCGCCGCAAGCGAGCCGCTCTTAGGCCCAAGGCCCCTTAATCCGACCGGGGCCCGCAAAAATCCGTTACATTCATGAGAAGTTGTGTAACGGCGATCCATGGGCGAAGTGATCGGAGCAGGTTCGGGCTTAGGGGGCGGGTTCAGCCTCGTTTCTGGAGTGGTGAGCCTCCTGGCGATCGGCATGTACGCCCTGCTTCAACCAGGCCCCGGCAACAACAACGATGACGACGATTCCGGCCCAGGCGGTGGACTGATGCAGCCGGTAGCCTGATTTCGCCTAGTTAGGCGCTTGAAATCAAGCGGATTTCAAGGCTTTTCAGGTTCTTCAGCAGCCCGGAGTTCGGCCTGATAGCCAGCTGGCACCACAACCAGAAAAAGCAGCCACCAAGCCAGCACCCCTATGACTACGGGCGCGGTGATCCACCAACGCTGAAGTAGCAACCAGCTTCCTGCCACCACAACTGCACCGGTGAGCAAGATGCTCCAGGGCTGGCACCACCATGGCTTGATCTCCCAAATAGATGCAGGGTGGATCATTTGAGGTGGGGGCGAATCAAGCGGCAAAGCCACCAAATTTCTATATGAATACGCCATCCTCGCCGCTTACTGCCCAGATGCGGCGTGAAACCTTGCTCTCCCACAACTCTGGCGATTGGCAGGGCTGCTTCATTCGCTGTGATGGCCGTGGCCTGGAGCAGGAGCGCTTCAAAAGCCAGCTCTCAGTGCAAGACCAGGGCGGCAAAGTAGTGGCTGCGTTAACCAACGTCTGCAGTGGCCAGGTGCGCTCAATGAATTTTGCTGAGCCTCCGGCGGAAATGCAAATCAGCCCACAGGGGCACTGGAGCCTGGGCCCCGATCGCATCGGTGCCTGGCCCTGGGTGAGCGAGCTCTGCTTGGTGTGGGGAGAGCGCCGCCGCCGCGCCGTGATTCGCCATGGCAGCGAACGGCTCGAATCGCTGGTGGTTGTAAGCGAGGCGAAGCCAGGGATGGAGGAACCATTACCTCCCGCGCCGCTCCAGGCCCTAGCTAGCCCGGCCCCCGCTAGCGCTGGCTTGATCTGGAGCCTGCCGGCAGCTTTAGGCGTAACCCTCCAAACGGCGGATCGCCGGCAGTCTGGGGTGCCAGAAGAGGTAGCCCTGTGCTGGCAGCCCGAACCGGGGATTCACCTGGAAATTCGCAGGCGCTACAGCGCCTATGGCGCGCTGGAGTCCTGGGGGGCCACGGCCGCCGGCACATTGGCGCTGCGTGGGTTGTAGGCCTTCTCCACGCTGTTTGCATTGCGAAGCCGTTTGACCAGCGTGGATTCCGCCACCCGGTATTGGCTGTCCTTCTTGGTGCCGAGATCCTCGAGCTTGAGGCGCTGGGCCTCGAGCTCAGTCATTTTTGCCGTCACATCAGGGTCGATGCCGTGCTTGTGGATGTCGCGGCCACTGGGGGTGAGGTATTTGGCGATGGTCACGGTCATCCCGGAGCCATCAGATAGCCCCCGCACCGACTGCACCAAGCCCTTACCGAAGGTTTTCTGGCCCACCAGCACCGCCCGGTTGTTGTCCTGCAGGGCGCCGGAGAGAATTTCACTGGCGCTAGCTGAACCCTCATTGACCAGCACCACCATGGGCTTGGTGGTGAGGGCACGGCCGTTTGCGCGCTTGACATCCTGGATGCCGTCACGGGTTTTGGTGGAAACGATCGTGCCTTCGTTTAGCCACTGGCGGGCAATCTCCACGCTTGCCATCAGCAGGCCGCCTGGGTTGCTGCGCAGATCGAGCACATAACCTTGGGCCCCTTTTTCTTCGAGGTCCCTCACCGCCTGGCGCATGTCCTTGGTGGCGGTGGCATTGAATTGCTTGAGGCGGATATAACCCACCTTGACGCCATCAGCACTGGTGTTGATCTGGTGGTCGACGGCATGGAGCTCGATGCGCTCCCGAGTAAGGGGCAACTCCAGGGTCTGAGCCTTGCGCTTGAGGGTGAGGGTCACCGTGGTGCCGGCCTGACCACGAATCAGCTTGACGGCATCTTCGGTGCTCATGCCCTTGGTCGACTTGCCGTCGATCGCCACAATCACATCCTTGGGCTGAACGCCAGCCCGCGAAGCGGGCGATCCTTCAATCGGTGAAACCACCACCAGATTTTTTGTTTCCTTATCCAGGCTCAGCTGGATTCCCACCCCGGAGAGTTCTCCGGAGGTGTCGATCTGCATCTCCTTGAATTCCCTTGGATCGAGAAAACGGGTGTAGGGGTCATCGAGACTGCCAAGCATGCCCCGGATCGCTTCATAGGCCTCCTTAGGGCTGCCGTAACTCTTGGCGAGTACGTCACGCCGCAGGCTGCGCCATTGCTCTGGCTTGTACTTGCCGTTGATATCCAGATAGTCGCGGAAGACGATCTGCCAGGTCTGGTCGATTACTTCCTTGGGGCTGTCGCTGATGCGGGAAGAGCCCCCGGGAGGGGTCACCACTTCCCTGGCCACCACCGCCGTGGCCGCACAAGCGCCTATGCCAACCAGCACAAGCATGCTGGCGCGGGGGCTGGCCATCGGGAAGAGCCGTTGCGGCGAGGGAAACGTCCTTTCAAACTAGCGCCGCAATCCAGCCCTAACCGGGGCGGGTTACCGGAAGTGAGCAGGCGCTCAGGGATCAACCCAGCGACCGTCCTCCTTGATCAGGGCGATCAGGGCTGACACTCCCTCGGCCTCCGGCACCCGCCGGATCTCGTCGCGGCCCCGATACAGGGAGATGGTGCCGGGGGTTTTACCCACATAGCCGTAGTCGGCGTCGGCCATTTCGCCCGGCCCATTAACGATGCAACCCATCACGGCGATATCGAGGCCAGTGAGATGGGCGGTGGCGTTGCGCACCTGATGCAGCACCTCCTCCAGGTTGAACAGGGTGCGGCCGCAACTGGGGCAGGCCACGTATTCCACCATCGTCTTGCGCAGCCCCAAGGCTTGCAAGATCGAATAGCAAACAGGAATTTCCTTCTCGGGGGCCTCCGTGAGTGACACCCGGATCGTGTCGCCTAGGCCCTCAGCCAGCAAGGGCGCAATGCCGGCGGTACTTTTAATTCGCCCGTAGTCGCCATCGCCTGCCTCGGTGACTCCCAAATGCAGGGGGTAGGGGAAGCCCTCCGCATCCATGCGGTCGGCCATCATTCGGTAGGCGGCCATCATCACCGGCGCCCGCGAGGCCTTCATTGACACCACGATGTTGTGGAAGTCGAGCCGGTCGCAGATGCGGATGAATTCCATGGCGCTCTCCACCATGCCCAGGGGCGTGTCGCCGTAGCTGAACAACATCCGCTCAGCCAGGGAGCCATGGTTGACACCGATGCGCAGGGCCTTGTCCTGCTGCTTGAGCAATTGAACCAATGGTTCAAATGTTTCGGCGATGCGCTCGCCGATGGCAGATACCTCCTCTGGGCTGAATTCGGTGCGATTTGGGTCGGGCTTGTCAAACACGAACAGACCCGGGTTGATCCGCACCTTGTCGACGTGCTGGGCAACCTCCAGGGCAATCTTCATGCCGTTGTGGTGCACGTCGGCCACCAATGGCACCGGCTGGTAAGTGTCTTCAAGCCGCTGGCGAATTTCTTTTACCGCCTTGGCGTGGGCCAGGGAAGGCACCGTAAGTCGCACGATTTCGCAACCGACTTCGTGCAGCCTCCGGATGCCGGCGGTGGCACCCTCAATATCGAGGGTGTCCTCGTTGATCATCGACTGCACCGCCACCGGGTGATCGCTGCCGATCCAAATATCTCCCACCCGCACGCTGCGGGTCTGGCGGCGGTGAATCACGGTGTCGTAGCGAGCCGGGGTGTCGTAGGGAGCCACGCTGTCGTAGGAAGCCGCGCTGTCGTAGGGAGCCGAGTTGCCGGTCATGGCTGGGTGAAGCGGGGGGCCGGGAAGGCCAAAGCCTGTCACAAAAGCCGCTCAAGCGAAGAGGGTGTCAAACGGATTGAGCAGTTCAGCAAGGCGGGCGGGATTGGCCAGAAAAGGATCGGCGTACCTCCTGGAAGTCGGCTGCCGTGAGCGCGCGGGGCGAGCCCTCGGCCTGCGAGTTAAAGCGCAGTAGATAGGAGGGATGCAGGACCGGCATCAGGCGCCGGCCCCGCAAAATTTCAATCTCGCTGGCTTGCCACTGGCCCCGCAGGCTGGTGATGCCGCCCTTAATTCCAAGCACCCCCTCCAGCGCCGTGGCCCCCACCAGCAGGATCACGGCCGGATTCACTAAAGCGATCTGATGATCAAGCCAAGGGCGGCAGGCCGCCAGCTCCATGGGCTTGGGCTTGCGGTTGCCGGGGGGGCGGCACTTGACCACATTGGCCACGTAGGCATCTCGGTTGCTGTCGATGCCAGCGGCAGCCAGCAGCTGATCGAGCAGCTGGCCGGAGCGACCCACAAAAGGCAAGCCAGCGCTGTCTTCCTGAGCGCCGGGTCCCTCGCCGATCAACATCAGCCGGGCGGCGGGATTGCCCCGACTCACCACCACCTGCTGCCTGTCCGCGGCCAGATCACAGCGGCGACAGGCTGCGCAATCGAGCAGCAACTGCCCCAGGGGATCGGGCGCTGCAGGGGTAGATGTCGTCACGGCAAAACCATCAACGTGTAACTAGCTGGCCATTTCGTGCCCCTTTGAACCGTACGCGGCAAATCCGTAAGGCAGGATGCCAGTCAGTGCTGAAGCCGCGCGTCCTGATGCCGGACACAGGGATGACCGCCGCGCCCACCACCACTCCGGCCCTCTCTGCCCGGGCCCGGGCCCTCCAGCCCTCCCTCACCCTGGCCATTGCCGCCCGAGCCAAGGCCCTCAAGGCCGATGGTCAAGACATCTGCAGCCTCAGCGCCGGCGAGCCTGATTTCGACACCCCGGCCTTCATCCGCCAGGCCACCACGGCTGCTCTGGAGGCAGGCCACACCCGCTACGGCCCAGCTGCCGGAGAGCCTGCCCTGCGCGATGCGATAGCCGCCAAGCTCAGCACTGAAAACGGCATACCGACCAGCGCCCAACAGGTGCTGGTCACCAACGGCGGCAAGCAGGCGCTCTACAACCTGTTCCAGGTGCTGCTCGAGCCCGGCGACGAGCTGCTGCTACCTGCGCCTTACTGGCTCAGCTATCCAGAAATAGCCAAGCTGGCCGGCGCCACGGTGACCATGCTGCCCAGCTCAGCGGCCCAGGGCTTCCGCCTCGATCCGGCCCAACTGGAGGCAGCCATCACTCCAGCCAGCAAGTTGCTTGTGCTCAACAGCCCCGGCAATCCCACCGGCATGGTGCTGAGCCGGCCTGAGCTGGAGGCGATCGCCACCGTGCTGCGCCGCCATCCCCAGGTGGCCGTGGTGTGCGATGAGATCTATGAATTCCTGCTAGCCCCAGGCCACACCCACCACAGCTTTGCCGCCGTGGCACCAGACCTGGCCGATCGCGTCTTCACGGTGAATGGCTTCGCCAAGGGCTGGGCCATGACCGGTTGGCGCATTGGCTGGCTGGCCGGCCCCCAGCCGGTGGTGGCCGCCGCCAGCGCCCTGCAGAGCCAGAGCACAAGCAACGTCTGCAGCTTTGCCCAGTTCGGTGCCCTGGCTGCAATCGAAGCGCCCCGCGACTGCGTGCACGCCATGGCGGCCCAGTTCAACGAGCGCCGCAGCCTGCTCAGTGCGGGGCTGATGGCAATCGAAGGATTGAAACTGCTGCCGCCTGAGGGGGCGTTCTATGCCTTCCCCGATGTAAGCGGCTTCGGCCTCGATTCCATGACCCTGTGCAACCGCCTGCTCGATGAGGTGGGCCTAGCGGTGGTGCCTGGAGTTGCCTTCGGCGACGATCGCTGCATTCGTCTCTCCTGTGCCGCGTCACCTGCCACGATCGAGGATGGCCTCGAGCGGCTGCAGCGCTTCCTGGCCGCCCTCTGATTCCCACCCCGTCCCATGCCTACCCGAGAACGTTGGACCGCCGCTGTGGCGGGGCTTTGCCTAGCCCTGCTACCGGCGGTCCTTCCCCCCGTGCCCGCCTCCCTGCTGCCGGCGGCCGAAGCCCAGCAGGTGCTGCGCATCGGTGCCATCCCCGACCAGAACCCTGAAAAGCTGAATCGCCTTTACGGCCTGGTGGCCGATGAGCTCAGCCAGCAACTAGGGGTAAAGGTCAGCTATGTGCCCGTCACCGATTACGCAGCTGCTGTAAGTGCCTTCCGCACCGGCAGTCTTGATCTGGTCTGGTTTGGCGGGCTCACCGGTGTGCAGGCAAGCCTGCAGAAACCCGGTGCCCAGATGCTTGCCCAGCGAGACATCGATGCGCAGTTTTACACCGTGTTTATCGCCAATGCCCGCAGCGGCCTCAAGCCGATCCAGAACCAGAAGGGGCTAGTGGCCCTTAAGGGCAAGCGCTTCACCTTTGGCTCGGAAAGCTCCACCTCCGGCCGGCTGATGCCCCAGTACTTCCTCGCACAGGCCGGCGTCAAGTTGGCTGATTTCGCCGGCGGAGCCCCCGGCTTCAGTGGCAGCCACGACGCCACCATCGCCCTAGTACAGAGCGGCACCTACGACGCCGGCGCCGTCAATGAGCAGGTGTGGAAGAGCAACCTGCGCAGCGGCAAGGCCAACCGCAGCAAGGTGGTGCAGATCTGGCGCACCCCCAGCTACCCCGACTACCTATGGCTGGGCCAGCCCAACCTCGACCAGCGCTTCGGCAAGGGCTTCAGCGCCAAGCTGCGCCAGTCGATCATCAGCTGGCGACCCACTGACCCAGAGCAAAAGCAGATCTTGAGCCTATTTGGTGCCCAGCAATTCACCACGGTGAAGCCGGACGAATACAAGCAGATCGAGCAGGTGGGGCGGCAAATCGGCAAGATCCGCTGACACAGGCCGGCGTTTGGGTCCAGCAGCATTCAGAATCAATCCTCTCCAGCGCCTCAGATCCGTGGTCTGGTTGATTGATTTGGTCTTGCTGCTGGCAGGCTTTGTGCTTTGGAGCCGCGCCAATAATGAAGGCGATGAGGCTTGGTCCCTGTTTCTGCGCAGCATCGCCTTTCTTGATCTGGCCTTCATCACCTTCGGCAACGGCCAACTGCTGATTGAGATTCCCGCCCTCGCCCTTGCCCTGGCCCTGCCATCAGCGGCCAGCCTGCACCGGCGGCGCACCTGAAACGTCAATGAATCCCCGCGGCCCTGATCTGATTGAGGTGTCCTTAGTGGCTCTGATCCTGGCGCTGATCGTTTACCGCCTCACCCTGGTCTGAAGGGGGGCATGTCTGCACTGCTCAAACTTCAAGACATCACCGTCAAGGGCCGCAGCCAGCCTCGCCTTGATCGGGTGTCGCTGCAGGTTGATGCCGGTGAACGGATCGCCCTGCTCGGTCCCAGCGGAGCTGGCAAAAGCACCTTGCTTGCCGTGGCCAATGGCTTGCTGACCCCGCAGCAGGGCAGGGTGTTTTGGCAAGGGGAGGCACGGGCCCGCAGCGGACGGGCCCGACGACGACAGCAAGCCCGGATCGGCACCCTCTGGCAAGACCTGCGCCTGATCGAGGAGCTCACCGTGCAGCAAAACCTCAACGCCGCCCGGCTAGCGGTCTGGGGCTGGCCGCGGGCCCTACTCAACCTGCTGATGCCCCTAGAGACCAAGGCCTGCACAACGATGTTGCAGCGGCTTGATCTCGATCCAGCCCTGCTCAGCCAGCCCGTCTCCGCCCTCTCCGGCGGCCAGCGCCAGCGGGTGGCCCTAGCCCGACTACTGCGACAGGAGCCCGAACTGCTACTAGCCGATGAACCCGTAGCCAGCCTTGATCCCCGCCTGGCCAGCGAACTGTTAAACCTGCTGCTGGAGCTCGCCAACCCGCCTCGGGCCTTGCTGCTGAGCCTGCACCGTCCCGATTTGCTGGCTGGTTTCGATCGGGTGCTGGGGCTGCGGGCCGGGCGCCTTGTCTTTGACCAACCCATGGCCAGCCTTGAGCCAGGCCAGCTCGAGGAGCTTTACGCCGGGACCCCAGGGGCATGAGACCAGCGGCGCCGTTGTGGGTGTTGCTGCCCGCCCTAATCGTGCTGCCGCTGCTGGCGTTGCTGCCGGGAATCAGCCATGGCGGTGGCTGGGAGCTGGTGGGGCAATTTGCTGCCGCAGCCCTGCGGCCCTCCCTTGATCCCATAGTGCTGGGATCGGTGCTGGGCGGCCTAGCCGTAACAGCCGGCATGGCCCTATTGGGCTGGGCCGGCAGCCTGGTGCTGGGCTTGGTGCTGGGAATTGCTAGTTCAAGGGTGGTGTGGCGCACCTGCTACGGCAGCGCTGCTCCAGCCAGCGGGATACGCCGCCTACTAGCCATACCGCGCTCGATTCACGAGCTGCTCTGGGGGCTGCTGTTGCTTCAGGTGGTCGGGCTTCAACCAGTGGTGGCGGTAGTGGCAATCGCCATTCCGTTTGGAGCGCTGGTAGCCCGGGTGGTCAGCGACCTGCTGGATGCCCTGCCCACCGCCAGCCTGGAGGCCCTGCGCTGCGGCGGCAGCCCCGCCCCCACCGCCCTATTCACGGCCCTGGGGCCGCCCCTGCTGCCCCAGGTGATCAGCTACAGCGGCTACCGGCTCGAATGCGCCTTGCGCAGCGCCACCCTGCTGGGAGTATTTGGCCTGGGCGGGCTGGGCACCGAGCTGCGCCTCACCCTGCAATCGCTGGCCTTCAACGAGCTTTGGAGCGGCCTATGGCTACTACTGGCGGTGATGCTGCTGCTGGAGGCATTGATGGGCTGGCTGCGGCGTCGCTGGGCCATGCCGGCACGGCTGGGGCTGAGCCAGCAGGGGGTGGGCAGCCAGGGCCAGGAGATGGTGGCTGTGGCCATGGCCATGCTGCCCGTGCTGGTGCTGGTGGCATGGCGCCTGGAGGTGCAGCCCGCCACCCTGTTGCAGTGGCAAGGCCTGCCACCGCTGGGCGCGTCCGACTGGGGATCCGTGGCCGCCCTGCCCTGGCCGAGCCTGATACGCAACACTCTGGTGCTCACCTTCGTAGCCGCGGCCCTAGCTGTGGGGCTGGCGCCGCTGCTACTGCTTCTAGCGACGCCCTGGCCTGCGGCGGGCGCGCTGGTGCGGGGGCTGTGGGCCCTGGGCCGGCTATGGCCGCCACCGCTAACGGCGCTGTTGCTGCTGTTTGTGCTCCAGCCCGGGGTGCTTACAGGTGCCCTTGCCCTGGGCTTCCACAACCTGGGCATTCTCGGACGCCTGCTCCTAGAAGCCGCCGAAACCAGTGGCGGCAACAAGGAGCAGGCCCTGCTAGCCGCAGGGGTGGGTCCTCGCCTGGCCCTGCTCTACGGCCGCTTCAGCGGCCTGGCCCGTCCCTACTTGGCCTATGGCGCCTACCGGGCTGATGTAATTTTGCGCGAATCGGTGGTAGTTGGGCTGGTTGGGGCCTCGGGCCTGGGCAGCCAGCTGCTGGAAGCCCTGAGTTCGTTTGCCGGCGACCAACTGCTGGCCCTTGTGCTGGCCTATGCGCTGCTGACCTTGCTGGGGGAAGATCTCAGCGACCGCGCACGCCAGTGGCTGCTGGAGACCCCCCATGGTGATGGCCATCCCCAGGAAGCTGGTGGCACTTGGCGATAGCGGCGTTTTGGGCTGGGGTGATCCCCTTGAGGGGGGCTGGTGCGAACGGCTACGGCGCCACTGGATGGAACTGCCGGGCGGCCCGGTGCTCTACAACCTCGGCGTGCGTGGCGATGGCCTGGAGCGACTGGCAGCCCGCCTCAGCGCTGAGGTTGGCTGCCGCGGTGAGCTACGACGCCAGCTGCCCCAGGGGATCCTGCTCGGCATAGGCCTCAACGACACCGCCCGGGTGGGACGTCCTGATGGGCGACCCCAACTGGATGCCGAAGGCTTTTTGTTTGGCTTGCAGCAGCTGCTGCACAAGGCCAAGGAGATCGCTGCGGTGCATGTGATCGGCCTCACCCCGGTGGAGGAGAGCGCCATGCCCTATGCCGGGGTGCTCTGGTATTCCCTGGCAGACATCCGTCGCTACGAGGCCCTGCTGGAAGAGGCCTGCCTGGAGGCGAATGTGCCGTTCCTGCCCCTGCTGGAGGGGCTGCTGGCCGATTCCGACTGGCCCCTATGGCTGAGCAACGACGGCCTGCACCTCAACAGTGAGGGGCATCGCCGGGTATTTGAACGGGTGCGCTCCTGGCCGGCCCTTCTGGACTGGGCCGATCTGCAGCTGCGCCAAGAGCCCACCCCCTTGGGCTACTAAGCAGCACAGAGCGAAGGTTTCTTATCACCCATTCGGGTGAGAGCGCTTCACCGCCCTGGGGGAGCCAGCCGCATGGGCACCGCGGCGACGGTAATAACACCGACGCCTCCACCCCATGGCATCTGCCTTCCCAGCTACTGCCCACTCGAAAACATCTGCCCGCCAGCGCCGCAGCGGCCAAGCCGATCCAGCCCAGGCCGAGCTGGGCCCCTCCCAGCTGCACACCCGCAACCGCAGCTGGCTTGAGGCCATGGCCGCCAGCCCTGACGCCGCAACCAAGCTCTGGTGGCGCAACGCCCTGGTGGAGCACAACCTGGCCCTGGTGCGCATGGTGGCCCAGCGCCAGAGCCAACGCACGGGTCAACCTTTTGATGAGCTGGTGTCTGCAGGCTGCCTGGGGCTGATCCGGGCCGTAGAGACCTTCGACCTGCGCCAAACCTGCAATCTCAGCAGCTATGCGGTGCCCTTCATCCGCGGCGCCATGCTTCACGACGTCCGCGACCACGGCCAGCCGCTGCACACCCCCCGGCGGCTGCGGGAGCTACAGCAACGGGCCAGGCGGCTACAGGAGCAGCGCCGCAGCCAGGGCCTTGCACCGCTTGCCGCCGCTGATCTGGCCTTAGAGCTCGGTTGCAACACCGCCCAACTTGAGGAGGCCAGCGCAGTGCAGCGGGCACTGCAGGTGCGCAGTCTCGATGCCCCGCTCAGCGGCGAAGGCGAGCAGGCGGGCACCCTGCTCGACCAGCTGGCAGCCGGGTCAACAGCCGCAACCAGCGCCGGCGACGATCTGGGCGAAGATCTGACTGCTGGCGAAAGGGTTTTAGAGGCCCACTGGTTGCAGGCTCAGCTAAGCCGGCTGGGCGGCATCGAGCAGCGGTTGCTGCTGGGTCACTGGATCGAGGGTCTGGGCTGGTGCGAGCTGGCCCTTGAGCACAAGCTCAGCAGCCGCCAAGCCCGGCAGCGTGGCGAGGCTCTGCTGGCCTGTCTTCAGGAGAACGCCATCGCAAGCAGCGCCGCGATCGCCGTCTGAAGCCCGTTCACCAGCTCGTTGCTGAGCCAGCCCCAACGCTGTTGGAAGCTGGCTCCGATCAGGCTTTCGATCAAGGTGGCCCCCAGTCCCACCAGGGTCACAAGCAGCCAGGCGCCGCTGCCAGCCAGCAGCCCCAGGGCCAGCATCAGGGCCGCCATCAGCGCACTGCCCGCCAGGCTGGCGGCGGTGCCCTCCAAGCTGATCGCCCCTTCCGTGCCGGGGGGCACCGGACGCAAGGTGGTGATCAGCAGCGTGTGGCGCCCCCAGCGCTTGCCGATTTCACTGCCGAATGTGTCGGCCAACTTGGCGGCGAAGCTGGCAGCAAAACCAACCAGCAGCAGCGGCGCCGCTGCCGGCGCCAGGGCGGCAGCGCCAGCCAGTAGGGCACCAGTAGCGGCCGAACCCCAAACGTTCTCCGGCCCTCGCAACCCGCCCCGCGCCTCCGCCAATCCCCGCGCCTGCTTAGTGCGAAAGCCCAGGCGCGTCACCAGGGAGCCCAGAGCCAGATAGATCACCACCGCCAGCCAGCCCCGCAGGCCGAGGCAACCCCACAGCAAGCTGCCGAGGATGCCGGCATGCACCCAGCCAGCGCGGGTGAGCAGGGGCAGGCGCTGGGCAAGGAAGATCAGCACCGCATTGAGGGCCAGGGCCAGGAGCCAGTGGCTCCAGGTCTGTGGGGCGACGAGTGCAGGGGAGAGCAGGGCAGGCACTACAAGGGCCTGGGCAGACATCAGCACAGGGCAGCAGCGGCGCCAACAAAGTGTGTTGCACAGCGTGGCAGCAGCGTCATAGGGCAGCGCAGCAACGGATAATCCCCATTACGACGCTGCTGCCGTGATGGTGTTCAACCGCAAGGCCTCCTTCTTCTTAGATCTGGGCAGCGAAGGGGCCACACCAGCGCAGGTGGCGATCGCCGAGGCCAAGCCCGATCCCAGCGAACCGGAAGCCAGCCAAGCGGCAACTTTCCAAATAGGTATTGACTCGTCCAGTGCAGCTGCTGCTGCTGCAGCAACGCCAGCGAGCCCAGCTCCAGCAGGCTCGGCACCCACTACTGCTGAAGCGATCGCTGCCGAATTGCGGGCCGCCCAGGAGGCCCTACCCCCACCCAGCAACGCCACCTTCGCCCCCGACTGCCTCAACCCCGCCAACGCTCTGCCCAGCCGCCGCCGCCTAGCCGGCGCAAACCTGGCTGGTTATAAGGCGATGGCCTCCGGCATGTTCCGCAACTAACTCAGCTGGGCGCGCCAATCTGCTGGGCACGCCAGTGGCTTAGCAGCCCTGCTGCCGACACTGCAGCGGTGCTGCAACGCAAGATCGTGGTGCCCAAACTCACGGCTTGCCATCCGTGGGCCAGCGCCAAGGCTTCCTCCCCTGAAGTCCAGCCCCCCTCCGGGCCAATCGCCACAGTGAGCGGCTCGCCGCTGGCCCCAGGCGGGTCTCCTAAGCGCTCCAGCGCCTGGGCTAGCAGGGCCAGGCCCGGCCGTCTGGCGGTGCACAGCAGCCCCCGGCCTGAACCACCGGGCGGCCGGGCCCCCAGCAGCTCGGCGGCTGGCCGCAGCGACTCCAGCTGGGGTTGCCACAGGCGCTCACACTGCTCCACCGCCTCCCGCAGGATCGCCTCTGCTCGCTCCGGCTTCAGGGAGTCGGCGGCAACGCTGCGCTGGGCCTGTAAAGGGATGAACCGATCCACACCAAGTTCACAGGCCATGCGCAACAACACGTCGGCATCGCGCTTTGGCAGGGCCACCGCCAGCTGCAGTGGCGGCGCCGGTGGAGGCTCAAACGCCAGGGGGGAGCTGGGGGGCTGCTCCAGCAGAGCCTGATCGGCAGGACCCAGCAGGGCAGTCCAGAGACTGCCTGCCCCATCCACCACCGCAAAGCGATCACCGGGGCGCAAGCGCAGCACCCGGGTGAGGTAATGGAGCTCCTGGCGATCCAGCTCCAGCTCAGCGCCAGCAGAGGGGCCGGCGGGCAAGCGACCGGGGGTAATTAGCAGACGGCGCAGATCCCGAGTCACGCTGCTTTCTAGTCGCGGGACTGGGGGTCTTCATAATCATCGTCAGCTTCACCAACGTCTTCGTCATCTTCATCGTTGTCGTCTTCGTCGTTGTCTTCGTCCTCAAGCTCATCGAGGCCAGGGAACAGGGCATCGGGTTGCTCCTCGATCGGCCAGTCGTCGTTGAGGCCACCAATCAGCAACTCCTCAATTTCGAGCACGTCGTTGTTGAGCTGGCCCAGGGCATTGATCAACACGTCGAGGGCGAAGGCATCACTGGTGCCGAGATCCACCCAGCAACGCGCCCACTCCTCCTGATATTCCATAGGGCCCATGTTGTGCATCAGGGCTGGCAGGGCGCCGGCAGCAGCCTCGTGGCTGTAGGCCATCCAGCCCAGCTCCGCTCCCTCCTCGTGGGCCTGGAGGTTTTCGGCGTTGAAGCCCCCCAACTTGCCCAGGTAAAACCAACTATCGAAGGCGGTTTCCAAGTAGCCGCGCTCACCCGAACCCACCGGGTGGGGGAAACGCATCCAGATCCAGCAGTTGAAGGGATTGAATTCGCGGAAACGCACCTCCATGGCGGATTGGCTGCAACAGAGAACTGGCTCAATCAAACACGCCCGCCGGCATGCTGGGGGGATGCTTGAGCTCCGCAACGTCAGCTACCAACCGGCCACGGCGGTGGCACCGGTGCTCTGCGGCGTCAGCCTCACCCTGGCCGTGGGCCGCGCTTACCTGGTGGCCGGCCGCAGTGGCAGTGGCAAAACCACCCTGCTGGAGGTGATCAGCGGCTTGGCCGAGCCCTCTAGCGGCCAGGTGCTGTGGGAAGGCGAGCGGCTCAATGGTCGCCAGCTTCGCTGGCTATGCGGCCTGGTATTTCAGTTTCCGGAGCGCCATTTCCTCGGCCTCAGCGTGGGGCAGGAGCTGAAGCTCGGTCACCGCCGGCTCACAGCAGAAGAGGCCCAGGCAGCCCTGCAACTGGTGGGTATGGAAGGGTTGTCATTGCAGCAGGCGCCGGAGCAGCTCAGCGGCGGCCAGCAAAGGCGCCTGGCCCTGGCAGTGCAGCTGCTGCGCAACCCCCGGGTGCTGCTGCTGGATGAACCCACCGCAGGCCTCGACTGGGCCGTTCGTGGCGAAATCCTGGAGCTGTTGGCGGCCCTCTCCCAGGAGCGGGCCGTGCTGGTGGTCACCCACGAGCCGGAGCTATTTCGCGGCGTGATCGATGGTGGCTGGCGGCTGGAGCGGGGCCAGCTGGAACCTTTCGGCGCGCTGCCTACGATGGCCCCAACAATGGCCACACCCCAGGAAAACCAGCCTTGAGCGACCAACTTCTCCGGGCCACGGCCGCCGGCGGCGGCATCCGCATGGTGGCGGTCAGTACCACCCAGGCCAGCCGCACCGCCAGGGAGCGCCACCAGCTCTCTTTTCTCGCCAGTGCCCTGCTGGGCCGGGCCATGACGGCTGGGCTGCTGCTGGCCAGCTCGATGAAGGTGGCCCATGGCCGCGTCAACCTGCGGATTGCCTCCGATGGCCCCTTGAAGGGCCTGATGGTGGATGCGGGCCGCAACGGCACTGTGCGCGGCCATGTGGGCTACCCGGGCTTGGAGCTCGAGCTGCTGAAAGATCCAGAAGGCCTGGCCCACTTTGACTTCAAAACCGCCTGCGGCACCGGCTATCTGCACGTGGTGCGAGATCTGGGTGAAGGCGAGCCCTTCAGCTCAACGGTGGAGCTGGTGAGCGGCGGCATCGGCGAAGACCTGGCTTCCTATCTGCTGCACTCCGAGCAGACCCCTTCAGCGGTATTCGTGGGCGAGCAGCTCGACAAGAGTGGTGTGGTTTGCAGTGGCGGCGTGCTGGTGCAGGTGATGCCAAAGGCCGCCCGCGAACCAGCGCTAGTGGCCCTTCTCGAGGAGCGCTGCCGCGAGGTAAAGCACTTCAGCCAACGACTAGCCGAGTGCGAAGGCCAGCTACACAACCTGCTCGAAGATATTTTCCCAGACCTCGATCCCCAGCCCCTGGAAGATGCTGAGGCCTGTACGCCGGTGCGGTTCCACTGCCCCTGCAGCCGGGAGCGCAGCGTCAGCGCCCTGAAACTGCTTGGCCACGCCGAACTCAACTCAATTTTAGTGGAAGACGGCCATGCCGAACTTACCTGCCACTTCTGTAATGAGATCTACACGGTTGGGTCAGGAGAACTTAGCGAACTAATCGCAGAGTTCGCTCCTGGCATGTAGACAGCAATGCCTGGGCTGTTCCAATAATCAAACAATTAGCTGGTTAAGTCATTAACCAAATCAACCAATCAGCAGGGCACCAAGCAACAACAGCAGCAGAGCCGGCAGGCTTTGCACTTGGGTCAGGTTCAATGGCAACCCAAGCGGCAAGGTGCTGGAGAGAGCACCGGCCAAAATCGCGCCCACCAGCAACCCGGCGCAGAGAAGGGCGAAGCCCCAGCCCACCGCAGCCAGGAAGCGGCGGTTACGCCACTGCAGGTTGATAACTGCCATTGCAGTAGCAAAGGCAAGCACCAGATCCGGAGGGAAGCCTGGAGCGAGCAGCAGTAGGAGCAGTAGAGCCCCAGATGTGGCCAGGGGAAACCAGAGCTCCCGACCAGTGGCTAGAGCCAAGCCAGGAAGCCTGAGCTGGGGAGCGGAAACCCTGGGCAACTGAAGCTGAGGCAGGGCAGGTACTGCCAGCTTGGGCGGCGGCGGCGCCAGTTGCTCCCGCTGGGAGGCGGACTTAGCCGCGCTACTCACGCGACCCTGCTGACGCTCTTTGAGGCGCTCCATTAAGACAGCGTCGTAGGCAGCCTCGATCCGCGAGCGCGCCATGGTGTCGTCACCCACCTCGTCGAGCCGGGCCAATTTGGCCGCCTGCACCTCGTCGAAGCCAGCATCAGCAGGCACACCCAGCAGCTCGTAAGGGCCAGACGGGTCGGCAGCAGGTGATGGCTGGTCGGAGCGTTGGGTCATGACAAGCCGCGGAACGGCACAGGGGGGATCACAAATCGATCCCTGGAATCAGGGTATCGAGGCATGACTAAAACAGGGGCTCACAGGAGAGAAATCCAGACTCGAGTTGCAGTCGGCGGCTGCAGCTCTCGGCTTCCTCAGCCCCGAGTCGCTTGCGGTGTTTGAGCAGGGGAAGCTGGGGTGGCAAGTGGCTACCTTCCCGCATCTCAACCGTGGTCGCACCAATAGGTCCCTGGGCGGGCAGGAAACTCACGTAATCGCAGCCCCCGTCTGGGCGGGGACGCACCAGCCAAAGAGGCTTGGGCATCACTGTAATGGTTCGTTACCTAACATTCTGGCGCGCCCGCTCCCCTGCCGTGAGCGCTCCCCTGCCGCGAAGCCCATGACATGGGAACAGCGCTCAATTCTCATAAACCAAAGGGAACCATCGCCTCAAAGCCCGCGAGACGTAAACCAGGCCCACCAAAACGGGTACCTCGATCAGGGGGCCGACGACCCCGGCCAGGGCCTGCTGGGAAGTGACACCCCAAACACTGATACTGGCGGCAATTGCCAGTTCAAAGTTGTTGCCGGCAGCAGTGAAGGCGAGCGACGAGGTGCGGCGATAGTCGAGACCACTGCAGCGGCCAATAACAAAGGCCAGGCTCCACATCAAAACGAAATAAATGAACAGTGGAATGGCTATCCACAACACCTGAAGCGGATCAGATGTAATGGCCTGACCCTGCAAGGCGAACATCACCACAATCGTGAACAGCAGTCCATAGAGGGCCCAGGGAGCGAGCCGCGGCAAAAAGGTTTTTTCATACCAGCGCACACCTTTGGTTCGCACGCCAATGCGTCGGGTGAGGAAGCCTGCAAGCAAAGGGACTCCCAAAAAAATCATCACTGCCTTGGCAATCTCCCAAAGCGAGAAATTCACCACCTCACTATTAAGGCCAAGCCAGCCCGGCAGGATCTGAAGATAAAAGCTGCCAAGCAGGGCGTAAGCGAGCACTTGAATAACGGAATTAATGGCCACAAGCAAAGCAGCCGCTTCCCGATCGCCCCCAGCCAGATCAATCCAGATCAACACCATCGCAATGCACGGGGCGATTCCTATCAGGATCAAACCGGTGCGAAATTCGGGCTGATCCGGCAAAAACAACCAAGCCAGGCAGAACATCAGCAAGGGTCCCAAACCCCAAACCAAGCCAAGCGCCATCCCCAGCAGCTTGCGGTCGCTGGCCACCCGCGCTAATTCCCCGTAGCGAACCTTAGCCAGCACCGGATACAGCATCATCAATAGACCCAGCGCAATCGGCAGGGAGGTGTGGCCTACCTGCACGGTGCCAAGCAGCGACTGAAGACCAGGCAATAGGCGACCAAGCAACAGACCGCTCGCCATTGCCAAAAGGATCCACAACGGCAAAAGCCGATCAAGCAAAGAAAGTCGAGCCAAAACGGGCTCTTGAGCAGGGGAGGTCATCGGCAAGAGGGGGCAGGAGTTGAGCATTTGGCAGCCAAATCTCCTAGCCAGCAGCGCAACTGCTCAATCGCATCGGTGCGCAGGCTGTAGTACACCCAGCGGCCCTCATCTCGGGCCTCAATCAAACCAGCCTCTCTCAACACCTTAAGATGGAAAGAAAGCTTGGATTGGGCCAGGCCGAGCTGACTGGTGAGCTCACAAACACAGCGCTCACGAACCCCCAAGGCTTCAAGCACCTGGAGCCTGAGGGGATCGGCCATGGCCTTAAGCAGGGCCCGAGCCTTGGCGGGATCAAGCGCCACAGGGTGATCTAGAACACTCATGCACCAATTTTAGTTGATCAATCAACTGATGTTGATTTAGGGTTTGGAGACCCGTACCGCCATTGTGGGCTCTGCGCCATGAAAATCGGCATCAACGGCTTTGGCCGCATCGGCCGCCTGGTGTTTAGGGCCCTGTGGGGCCGTCCCGGCATTGAGCTTGTCCACGTCAACGATTGCAGCGGTGATGCTCAAACCGCCGCCCACCTGCTCGCCTTCGACTCCGTTCATGGCCGCTGGCAACAGGCGGTGCAAGGAAATACGCGCGGCTTCTTCGTGGGTAGCCAGGCGGTGAGCTACAGCCGCCAGAGCGATCCCACAGCCGTGCCCTGGAAGGAAGCTGGCGTGGAGATGGTGCTGGAGTGCAGCGGCAAGTTCAAAACACCGGAAACACTCCAGCCCTACTTCGACCAGGTAGGCCTCAAGCGCGTTGTGGTGGCCTGCCCAGTGAAGGGTGTGATCGCCGGGGCCGAAGCCCTCAACGTTGTATTCGGCATCAACCACCACCTCTACGACCCCGAGCAGCACCATTTGCTCACAGCGGCCTCCTGCACCACCAACTGCCTGGCACCGGTCGTGAAGGTGGTTCACGAGAGCTTTGGCATCAAGCACGGCTCGATCACCACCCTCCACGACGTCACCAACACCCAGGTAGTGGTGGATGGCTTTAAAAGTGACCTGCGCCGGGCCCGCTCTTGCATGCAGAGCCTGATCCCCACCACAACGGGATCAGCCAAGGCGATTGGATTGATCTTTCCAGAGCTGCAAGGCAAACTAAACGGCCATGCCGTGCGGGTGCCGCTGCTGAACGCCTCGCTCACAGATGCGGTATTTGAACTAAGGCGCGAGGTGACAGTGGAGGAGGTAAACAGCGCCTTTGAAGTCGCTGCCAACGGAACACTGCGCGGCATTCTTGGCTACGAAACCAGGCCGCTGGTTTCAGTTGATTATGTAAATGACGATCGCAGCGCCATCGTCGATGCCGCCTCGACCATGGTCGTTAATGGCACCCAGCTCAAGGTATACGCCTGGTATGACAATGAGTGGGGATACAGCTCTCGCATGGCCGATCTGGTGAGCCATGTGGCCCTGATCGACGAGCGCTGAGCCAGAGCCATGAGCCGCGCCCTTTCAGCCCTGCAGCAATACATGATCGTGACGGCCAATTACTGGGCCTTCACCCTCACCGATGGCGCCCTGCGCATGCTCGTGGTGTTCCACTTCCACGAACTTGGCTACAGCACCCTTGAGATCGCCTTTCTGTTTCTTTTTTATGAGTTTTTTGGCATCATCACCAACCTCTATGGCGGCTGGCTGGGAGCTCGCTTTGGTCTGCGGCTAACTCTCTGGTGCGGCACCTTAATGCAGGTGGCGGCACTGCTGATGCTGATCCCAGTGGCTGAAGACTGGCCCAAATGGTGGAGCGTGGCCTATGTGATGGTGGCCCAGGCGATCAGCGGCATAGCCAAAGATCTCAACAAAATGAGTGCCAAGAGCGCCATTAAAACCGTGGTGCCTGAAACTCCGGAAGACCACAGCAAGGGAGAGGGTCAACTTTTTAAGTGGGTAGCGATTCTCACCGGCTCCAAAAATGCCCTCAAGGGTGTGGGCTTCTTTCTTGGCGGAGTGTTGCTCACCACAATCGGCTTCAATCTCGCCGTAGCAGCAATGGCGGCCGGATTGTTTTTGGCTTTCCTAGTGACCCTGGTGCTGCCTGCAGAAATAGGCAAGATGAAACAGAAGCCTGGCTTCACAGCGCTGTTTTCCAAGAGCCGCGGCATCAACGTTTTGTCGCTGGCACGCTTCTTCCTATTTGGTGCTCGCGACGTATGGTTTGTGGTGGCCCTACCCGTATTTCTACAGAGCGCCCTGGGGTGGCGCTCCTGGGAAGTAGGCGGATTCATGGGCCTGTGGGTGATCTGCTACGGAATAGTGCAGGGGTCGGCACCGGCCCTGCGCAGGGCCTGGGGCCAGAGCGCACCTCCAGGAGTAGCAGCAGTGCAGTTTTGGAGTGCGGTCCTCACCGCTATTCCAGCCCTGATTGCAATTGCGTTGTGGCGAGAGGTTGGCCAGCCTGGGGTAGCAGTAGTGGCGGGATTGGCCGTATTTGGCGTGGTGTTTGCGATGAATTCATCAATTCACAGCTACATGGTGCTGGCATACACCGACACTGAATCTGTGAGCCTAAATGTGGGCTTCTATTACATGGCAAATGCAGCAGGCCGCCTACTCGGCACCGTGCTCTCCGGAACCCTATTTATGCTCGGAGGGCTTCAGACTTGCCTGTGGAGCTCAGCCATAATGGTTGCTCTAGCTGCCTTAGTGAGCACTCGCCTGCCAACGCCGCCCCGGCAGCTTATAGAAACCAGCTAATTCTGAAGGGTACCGAGCTGAGTTAATGATTTTTCGCCGAAAGTCAGCGGATTGGCCACGCACCTTTTTCGGCACAAACATCCAACCAGTGTTAACTATTTGGAGGCAAGGATGCAGCTCTTATGCTCAGAGGAATAAATGCAGCACTACTTGCCCGACAGCAGAAGACAACCAGAGCATATGTAGCAGCAATTTAGATTCATTATCCCTTATTGGTTACATTGCGGCAAGGCCAGCAGTGAAGCGGGAGTTGGCCCACGAAACATTGCCAAGGCATAATTTGACCAACAGAGAATGCATCGATTGCAATTGATACTTAGGCTGGTTTTAAGCAATAGCCAGTCAAGTGACAGGGAAATCAAAATCCCGTTGGCAGAACTTTTGGCTCCTGCGCTGACGAGGAATTAATCTGGGCGAAATGGCGCTTCCACGCCGATCGCAGCCCATCAAAAAAGGGGGCTCATAGAGCCCCCTTGCTAAATGGGATCACAAGATCCAGACGATCACTCCTTAATCCGTGCCACAGCCTTCTGAGCTGCAGCCTGAATCGAGTCACGCAGGGGCACATAACCGAGGTCGTCGGCAATGGCTTGGGCCTTGTCACTCAGGATGAAGGTCGCCATTTCACGCAGGGACTCTGCCTTGGCACCATTCCCCTTGGCATAGAAGAGGAGATAGGTGAGCGTGGCGATCGGATAAGCACCCTTGGCGGCTGGGTTGGGATTGCCACCAGCCAGGTTCTTATCGAGCTTGATGTCAGCCAGAGCCTTGGCACCAGCGGCGGCAGTGGGAAGCGTGAATTCACCCGCCTTGTTCTGTACGGCAGCGGCCTTCAGTTTGCCCTTCACGAAGGCCTGGTTCAAGTAACCAATGGAGCCCTCCGTGGTATTCATCGTACCGGCAACACCATCGTTACCCTTGCCACCCACGCCCACTTTCCAGTTCACGGATTTACCGTTACCGAGAGTCCATTCTGTCGAGAATGACTGCAGCGATTCGGTGAAGGCCGCGGTGGTGCCAGAGCCGTCGGAACGGTGCACCACGGTGATCTTGCCATCAGCGCATCCGAGCTGCTTCCAGTTGTTGATAGATCCCATGAAGATCGATACAACCTGCTTCTGGGTGAGCTTAGGAGAGCAGCCAGACTTGTTGTAGGCCACCGCGATTGAGCCACCAACGGTGGGGATCTGAACCACACCGCGTTTCACGCTCTTGATATCCTTTTCGGTGATCGGGTCATCGCTGGCACCGAAAGCAACGGTTTCGTTGATGAAAGCCTTGCGGCCACCACCAGAGCCAATGCCCTGATAATTCACTTTAGGGCCACCCGATTTGGCCAGCATGGAAAACCAGCGGGTATAAATCGCATCAGGGAACGTTGCACCGGCACCAGCCAAGCGCACGGCAGCCTGGGAAGCTGCTCCACCGATGAGCCCAGCAAAGACCAAAGTAGTAAAAGATCGCTTCAGGAAAGTCATTAAGTAGAAGACAGTTCCAAAAAAATATTAGCAACCGACCTCCCTGACCAACGTTATGAGGCCATTAAGGGGCGGCAAAGCAATGGGTGATGATCGCCTTGAATAGGCAAACGGAAACTACAAAAAAACCTCCCCGAAATGGGGAGGCTTTGGAAGTGTGAAATGGGCAGCCGAGGACTGCGTGAGGAGCTGAAGAAGCTAACCAGGGATCAGAAGCGGAACGTGGTTTGAATCACGCCACCCCAGGTGTAAGAGCCTGCGTTGCGCTGATAATCGTTAACCCAGAAAATAGCTGGAGTAACGGAAATATTGTCGGAGACTTGATACTTGTAGAAAAACTCGTACATCATGGACTGGGAAGCTGCCACGTCGGTCGAGAACGGTGCTTGGCCAAAGGCAAAGCCAGCGTTGTTGCCCTTCAGCAACACATCTTTCCACTGCAAGCCCACCATCCAAGATTGGGTGGTGATGGTTTGAGTCAACCCTGCACCGCTTGAAGCGAGAGCGGTGCCACCATCGTAATAACCGTAGCCAGCGCTGATCGAAGGCACCCAGCCGGAATCCAAGGGCTCCCAGAAGCCAGCAATGGAGACACCATTGAGGCTGTTACCCGAACTCACAAGGGAATTGGCCAGGTTGGCATCCCTCAGGGCGGAGTTAGCCGAGCCATAACGATAGGCAATCGCAGCGCCGTAGTTCGGGCCGCGCACACCAAACTGGGTTAAAACGTTGATAGCGCTATCGGAATCGAAGGCGCCAATACTGGAATTTTCGTAGCCGTTCGTAGTTCCGCTTACTAGATTGCCGGTTTGAGCAACGTAGTTTGCGTCAAAGACGAGGAAGGGCTTGCCCTTGGCTACTTTCTGTTTCCAGTTAAAGCCGAAGCCAGCACCGGTTGCCTTGTTATAGGTACCGGAGACACCAGCCAGATTGAAGAAGTCGAGAATGTCTGCCTTGTAGGCGCTGGGGATGAAGGTAAGGATCTCAGTGTTACGCACCAGAGCACCGGCGGTAAGCTTGATCTCATCGCCCACTGGGAAGGTGTAGAAGAGGCGATCGATCCAAACGGAGCTTGTGCCAGAGCCTTGGGTTTCAGCCTTATCAAGCTTGAAGACCTGACTGCCGCTCCCAAAGGGGAAGCTGCTGAAGTTACCACTTCTCAGGCGAGTGCGCAGCAGATCTTTACCGCTGAAGCTGGTATCGAAGGCTAGGCGAGCGTCGTAATTGAATGTTGTGGCGTTGGGCTTTGCTGTACGCGCTGCTTGTGCGCGAGATCCACCCGAACATCCAGTTGTACCTGCAGAGCAAAGCACAGTGACGCCGGCAACTGTTCTGGTACCAGGGACCGCAGCGACCGCAGCGACCGCAGGAGTTACGGCGACAGGTGTGTTGAAGTTCGGGGTGCCCCCGATCACGAAGCTCGCTTCACCACGCAGCTTGGTGGTGGTGGAGAACTGCTGGGCCTGCAGCTGGCCAACCTTCGACTCGAGGCCGTCCACCCGGGAGGTGAGCACGGTGAGCTCGGAGTCAAACTCGTTGAGCAGCTTCTGCAGCTCGTCGGTCACCTCGGAGACGCGGTCCAGGCAAGCGTTAAGAAGAGCGGCCGCTTCGTAGCGGGTCATGGCGTTGCCGCCTTTGAACTTGCCGTTGGGGTAGCCGGCCACACAGCCGTACTTCTCCACCAGGTTGCTCAGTGCCTGATAGGCCCAGTCGGTGGGCAGCACATCAGAGAATTGGTTGACGCTGGTCACCTGGTTTTTCGATTCCCAGGCGCGGAAGCGATCAACGTCTTGCTGCTGCATGTACTCGTTGATGGCGGCCGAGCCGTTCAACGAGGCTACTTCTTGGGCAGAAGCGGCTAGGGGTGCTGAAATGCTGGCGCCGGCAAGAGCCAGCAGCAATTTTTTGGAAAGATTCATCGGGTCCTCACACCGATAGGGGTGACTTCACAGAGGAAGTCGGAGGCAACTTATCGAGCGCGCTTGGCAACTACGAGCAAGCGGACTACATGCGTTGGGTGTTGCAGAACACATGGCGTGCGGCAGTTCTGATGCTCAGCTGCCGAAGCGAGCAAATGCCAGCTCTTCAAACCTTAGATGAAGCGGGCCACAGCCCGCTTTGACCCATCCTTGAGCCAAAACCAGGGGCGCCACAGCCGCGGTCGTGGCAGCAACGCCCGCCAGAGAGATTGCCGCCGCCTGCTCGGCAGTACATCGCAGACCAGTTCGCGCCACTGCTCCCAGCAATGGCGTTGATGCTGCACCAGCAGCCACTCCAGCTGGGGCAGCACCTCCTCCAACCGACCTGGCACCTGGTCGTTGATGGCGCACTGCAGCACCTGCAGATCGTTGAATTCACCAAGCAGCTCCTGCCCCTGCTTAAGGCTGTCGATGCAGGCGGCAGTTTGAACGCCCTCCAGCGCGGAGAGATTTTCCAGGCGATAGCGAGCCTGCTTGATCTGCCGCCGCAGCTCGTGCAGCACCTCCACCTCGCCCTCAGCGCTACTGACCTGCCAGCCCGGATGGAGAAACACGCTGGCCAGGCAGGGCCCCTGCCATTCGATCAGCCACTCCCGGACCGGCTGATCCCCCAACAGCGTGTATTGCGGCTGCTTCAACCAGAGCTGCAACTGGGCCAATCCCTCCAGATAGGAGCGGCTCTGCAGCACCTCCACCACATGGCCGTAGGCCAACTGCCGCTCCCGGCGCAGTTGCTTGAGCACGGGCCGGAGGGCCTTCACCTCGGCCTGCGGCAGCTGGGGCAGGAAGCCCTCTTCTAGGCGCTCCCGCAGCACATCGAGATCCCGGGCCAGACCCAGTCGCCGCACCCATTTGGCCAGGCGCTGGTCATTGATGGCCGAGGGCAGCTGCAGGGCTGGCTCGAACTGGAGCACGGTGGTGCGCAGCCTCCGCATGGTGACCCGCATCTGATGCAACGGCTCGGCACCCTTGCCCTCGGAAACAGGGGTCTGCAACTGCACCAGCTTGGCAACCTGCCGCTGCAGCAGATCCCGGGCAAACCGGCCATTGCTGAGGGGGTGGGAGGTTGCCTGGAACACCATGCCGAGCTCAGCGGAATTCCGGTTTCTTGATGCTGTCGAGACTGCGCTGCAGGGCCTGGCTGGTGGTGAGTCCTACGGGGATATCGCCACCGAAAGCCGTGCCGCTCACTTTTTGATGCAACTTACTTTCCACCAACCTATAGGTACTGGAGGAGATGGGCACAGACCCAGCCTGTTTCACCAGAGTGAGACCATTTTTGATGGTGTAGTTCACAAATTTCTGCAGCTCCGGGCGTTGCCGCAAGGCCTTGTCGTTTACGTAAATAAACAGGGGCCTGGACAGAGGAACATAGGCTTCCTTTTGGACCGTCGCCAGCGAAGGAAGCACAGCACCTTTTGACCCAACAATGCTGAGGGCCTTCAAACGCTTGGCGTTGGCTTGGTAGTAGGAAAATCCAAAATAGCCCAAGGCATCAGGATTCTTGGCAACGCAGGCAACTAGTTCATTATCGTTTTCACTGGAAAAGTAATCCGACCTCGAATTGTCTTCATCACCATTTATGGCCTTATTGAAATAATCATAAGTACCAGAGTCCTTACCAGGGCCACACAGTCGAATCGGCCGATTGGGCCAATCGAGGTTGACCTGACTCCAGGTTTTTACCGATCCAGCCGCCCGCGCACTCCAGATACGCGCGAGCTCCCGGGTGGTGATGCTGGAAGCCCAGGTGTTGACGGGGTTCACCACCACAGTGATCGCATCAAAGCCAATCGGCAGCTCCAGGAAAGTCACCCCCTTGGCCGCGCAGGCCTTGAGCTCCTTGGCATTGATCGGACGCGAGGCGTTGGCCACGGGCAACTTACCGCTGCAGAACTGCCTAAATCCCGCCGAGGTGCCGGTTTCCTTGAGCTCAAAGCGCACGTGGCGATTGGCGCCGCCCTTCTGATAGGCCGCGATCGCCGCCTGCATCACCGGGAACACCGTGCTCGAACCGCCGATGAGGATCGGCTCCGGTGCTGCCAGCGCGCCCGCCGGCAGGAGGGACACCATCGGGGCAAGCCAGGCAAAGCGCAAGGTAGGGCGCATAACGATCACAACGGCAATAGAACTCTGGGTGATCGGAGGGCTTATGGGGGTTAAGGCCAGGTTGTGGCTTCAGCGCGGTGCCGTCCAATCCGCAAACCAACCACGGCGCCACAGCCAGTAGGTCTGGATCACCGACACGATCGCCATCAAAACAATGCAGTAGAGATAGCCCAGATGCCAACGCAGCTCCGGCATATTCTCGAAGTTCATGCCGTAGATACCGGCGATGAAGGTGAGCGGCGCGAAGATGCTGGTGAGGATGGTGAGGGTTTTCATCACCTGGTTCATCCTGTTGCCCACACTGGCCGCATAGGCCTGGGTGATGGCATCACATTGGTGTCGCAACAACTCACAGTTTTCAAACAGCAACTCCACCAGATCTGCCATCTCCTGAAAGCCAACCAGGGCTTCGGCGCCTAGTAGCTGCTGCCTTTGGCGCAGCAGCACCCGGATCTGGTGGCGCAGGGGCCACACCTGGTTGCGAATCGTGCGCAGGTTGCTGCGATACACAAAAGCCCGGGCCAATAACTTCGGCTTGGGGTCCCGCAAGGCAGCTTCTTCCAGATCGTCGAGGCGATTGGCGATCTGCTCAAGCATGGGGAAGAGGGCATCGAGCAACTCATCCACCAGGAAGTGGAGAATGTCATCAAGGTCGCGATGTTCCACCTCACCCACCCTGGATTCCAGCCAAGCGGTGAGCTCCGGAAACGACTCCCCCGCCGGCGCCTCCTCAAAGGTGACCAGCAGATTGGGCAGCAGCAGCAGACCCACCTGGGAGCTGAGCAGGTGAAATGGATCACGGGCAAAGCTGAGCCGGTGCAGCACCACAATCACGGCTTCCCCTAGCCCGTCGACCCGTGAGCGCTGGGGTACCTCCAGTAGGGGAGGCAGCAACATGCGAGGCACCTGGACTACGTCGAGCATGGCCTCAACTGCCCCTGGATCCCCCAGGCCCATCACCCTCAGCCAGATGGGATAGCCGAGCGCCTGCAGAGGCAAAAGTTCAGCAGGATCGTGCAGGAATATCAGCCGGGGGCCGTCTGGCTCAAACAACACGGCACTGAAACAACTGCGGTGCCGCCCGCCAGAGACGTAGAGGTGGGCTGGCAAATTGGCCGGCCGCTCCTCCAGGAGGTGGGAATTCAGAGCACCAGGGGTGGGGCGCAGCACGTTGGGGTCAGTTCAGGAGCCTGCCAGCGGATCAAGAGTTGACCACCGGCAATGATGCTGGCCTGGATCAGCAGACACATCACAACCTGTAGCCACCTACTACCCGTGGACTGATCCATGAGAGCGCAGATCTGATGGTTTGGCATGTTGCGGCCGCCGACCTGATACCGCCGGTGCTCCTGACGACACCGAAGCGCCCTTCAACGCCCCTTAATCCAATTCTTCTAAGTTGGCCAGGGTTGGAAGATCTCAATGTCCAGTGCGGGGCCCAGGCCCACCCCATCCGATCCGCAAGGCATAGCCAACGGCATTAGCTCGCCTTTTGAACCCCATTCCGCCTACCGGGGCTCCGATTGGACTCCCGAGCGTTTGATGTTCCACCAAAACCTCGAATCATTTGCCGAGAGGGTCGGGCTAGTGGTGGGCCTGCAAAGCAATGGCAAGATGAGTCAGGAGCAGGCCTACGACGAAATCCGCCGCATCTGGAACGATCTCAAGGAAAGCAAGAACATCCTGCTCAATCTCCCGGAGCAGGGCTGAGCCCTAAATCACTAAGCATTAATACCGCTTCCCGGCTACTGGCGCTGCAGCCGTCTTTCCATAGGGTGTGGGCAACGATTTTGGTCTGGCTTGGATCCTGTCTCCCAGTTCCCCCTGGTGTTCCACGACCAGCAAGCGGTGGTGGATTTAGATCCCCAGGCCCTCGCGACCAAGCTGGCCCAGCACTTTCCTCTCCAGGATTTTGCCCCTCGCAACCCCTTGCTCAACCCGTTTCGGCACCGGGCCAGCACTGCCGTAGCGGGAGACCTCACCCTCACCTGTGGATATACAAGCCCTATCCATGGCTGCATCGGTGATAACCCCGGCGTAGGCGCAATCAACATCTGCTATCAGGGGGAATCTTCCTACGGAGTGGACGGGAACACCTTCCAAATTCACGCTGAAGCCCCCCTTTATTTCAACCCAGGCTTCTCTTACACCTACGCAAGTGGGCACTACAACGGACTAGTGCTGCACGTAGATCTACAGCGATTGCAGGACACGGCCGCTGCCATCGGCGGCATGGGGCTCTCCGGTCGACGCTTTGCCCCTGATCTGCAGCGTCCCCAAGTGCTCTCAACGACCGAGGAGCGGCAGGCCAAATTGCTGCTCACCATGCGTCGAGCCTTTGCCCTGCTGGATGCGCCGGAGCTGCAAGCCCGTGGCGATCTGGAGGTGCTGCAGCTCGACGACCTCATTTATCGCATCCTGGCCCTAGCCCTTTGCCCCCAACTCGAGCAGCGGGGTAGCGGGCATGGCGAGGGGCTCTCCAGGGAGCTGATCTTCGAAGAATTGCTGGAGTGGATTGGGGCCAATCTGCAATCACCAATCAACCTCACGCAGCTGGAGCAGCGCAGCGGCTACTCGAGGCGCAACCTGCAGCTCGCCTTCAGCCAACGCTTCGGTTGCGGACCAATCCAATGGGTCCGCCGCCAGCGCCTTGGCCTGGCCCGTCAGCACCTGCTCAACCCCTCGCCGAGCGACAGCGTGGCCGGCATCTCCTCAAAACTGGGCTTTAGCAACCTCTCCGCCTTCAGCCGCGACTTCCACAACACCTACGGCATTCGCCCCTCAGAGATGTTGCGTGAAGGGCGGCGCCTACACGGCTAGCCCTTCAGTCCGGGGATAAAACGCCGCTCGTGCTGGGCACCGGTGAGCATGCGATTCCAATAAAGCCCAGGCAACAGCTTGCGCTTGATCCACCACATGCTCCAGCGCTCCTTAGTGGGGTCGAGCGGGAAGGAGGGGACCGGCTGCTGCTCATAGTTGAACTCAGCCATGATCGCCTTGCCATAGCCGGTGATCAGGGGGCAGCAGCTGTAACCGTCGTAGGCCGCCGCTAAGGGCTGGCCATCGAGCAGGGAAAGCAGGTTGGCCACCAGCACCGGCGCCTGGCCGCGCACCGCCGCGGCCGTCTTGGAGTTCGGCATGCCACTGACATCGCCGAGCGAAAACACATTGGCGTAGCGGGTGTGCTGCAGGCTGAACTTGTCGACCTCGACGAAGCCGCTCGCCGCTGCCAGCGGGCTATCGGCCACCACCTGGGGCGCAGCCATCGGCGGCGTCACGTGCAGCATCCCGTAACCGATCACTTCTACGCGGCTAGTTTCGCCCTGACTCACCTTGAACACCGCCTCCCGGCTCTGGGGACGTACCTCGGTAAGCACGTGGTTGTAGCGGGCATCAATACCCTTGCGCTTCACCACCTCCCGCAGCGGTGCGGCATATACGGGCACCCCGAAGATGCCAGGGGTGGCGGTGGCATAGATCACCTTTGCCACCAGTCGCTTCTTGGCAACAACATCGGCAGCCAGATAGGCGATCTTCTGGGGCGCCCCCGGACACTTGATCGGCATCGGCGCACAAGTAAACACGGCGTTGCCGGCCGCCCCCTGGCCGCCCTTGAAGGCCTGGAGCGTGTCCCAGGTGTAGGTGGCGTGGTGCTGGCTGTAGTTGCTGCACACCCCGCCCTGGCCGAGGGCCTCGGGCAGTCCCTTGATCTTGTCCCAGCAGAGCTGCAGGCCGGTGGCTACCACCAGCACGTCGTAGCTGAGGCTCTGGCCACTGGCCGTGCTCACCAGGTTGCGATCCGGATCGAAACCAGCCACCGCATCGCGGATCCAGGTCACCCCCGCTGGGATGAGATCGGCCTCAGCGCGGCGAGTCTCCTCAAGGCTGAACACACCTGCACCCACCAGGGTCCAGCCCGGTTGGTAGTAGTGATTGCTGGAGGGCTCGAGAATCGTCACCGCAAGGGCCGGACGGGCCCGTTTCAGCTGGGCGGCGGCGGTGATGCCGGCGGCGCCGCCGCCGACAATCAAAATTTGGTGATGGGCCATAAAAAGGGCCGCTGGTGGAGCAGCGGCTGGATGCCATTCCTCCCGCTCTAGACGGGAAGCGTCAAATGGACAAGCCCGAAGGGTTCACACCGCTAAGGATTCACACCGCTTCGGTCACCTCCCGTTTGAGCAGGGCGTAGAGATAGTCGGGTGCCTTGTAGCGGGTGGGTAGACAGGAGTGGAGCAGGCTGAGTCGGTCCCAGGCCACGGTGCGCTTGATCGCCTCCAAGCTGCGCCCTTCCCGGATAAGTAGCCGCAGGGCCTTGCAGCAGCCGGAGTAACCAGCTTCCAATTCTCCGATCGTGGGTTTGGGGGCAACGGTCATGCTGGGAAAGTTCGGAAGGAAGCCCGCCGGCGAGCTAAATACAACGCTAAACAGAGGACTGTGTGCCCGCGGCAACAATGCCGTGAAGACACGAATCCTTACCAGTTCCAACTCAACCGATCCCACGCCATGCCATGCCAAGCCAGCAGCTGAGCCTGCGTCAACCCGATGACTGGCATGTGCATCTGCGCGATGGCTCCATGCTCCAGGCCGTCGCCCTGGCTACGGCCCGCCAGTTCGCCCGGGCGATCGTGATGCCAAATCTGAACCCGCCGGTAACCACGGCGGCGGCAGCCGAGGCCTATCGCCGCCGCATCCGCGAAGCCTTGCCCGACGGCAGTCGCTTCCAACCACTGCTGACGGCGTACCTCACCGATGCCATCGATCCCGCCGAGATCGAACGGGGCTTCAACGCTGGCGCCTGGGTGGCCTGCAAGCTCTACCCGGCAAATGCCACCACCAATTCCGCCGCCGGCGTCAGCTCAATCGAGGCGATAACGCCCGTGCTCGACGCCCTGGAGCGCATCGGCATGCCCCTGCTGATCCACGGCGAAGTAACCAGCGCCGATATCGACATTTTTGATCGGGAGGCGGTATTCATCGAGCGCCACCTGGAGCCCCTACTGGGGCGCCACCCCGGCCTGAAGGTGGTGCTTGAGCACATCACCACCAGTGATGCGGTTGATTTTGTGCGTAGCGGGCCGGCCAACCTGGCGGCCACGATCACGCCCCACCACCTGCACATCAACCGCAATGCCCTGTTTGCGGGCGGCCTGCGGCCCGACTTTTACTGCCTGCCGGTGGCCAAGCGGGAATTGCACCGCATCGCCCTGCGGGGCGCCGCCACCTCCGGCAATCCGAAGTTCTTCCTGGGCACCGATTCCGCACCCCACGCCCGCACTGCCAAGGAAGCGGCCTGCGGCTGCGCTGGCATTTTCAATGCCCCATTTGCGTTGGAGAGCTACGCGGCGGTGTTTGAGCAGGAGAATGCCCTGGAGAGGCTGGAGGCCTTCGCGTCGGAGTTTGGGCCCCGGTTTTACGGGCTACCGCTCAACGAGGCCACGGTCACCCTGGAGCGGCAGCCCCTGGAGGTGCCCAGCCGGCTCCACCTCAATGATGCGGCCGGCACCGCCGTCGAACTGGTGCCCTTCCATGCTGGAGAAACCCTGCCCTGGAGATTGTTGCTGCCCTGAAAATCCGGCTTTAGAGAGGCTTTGTTGGCGCCGAAGGTGGTGCCCAGGAAAAACTGAAGGCCGTGCTGCCAAGCGGTCAGCGCCGGGCTCCTGCCGGCAGTTTTAAGGCAAGACTTGCAACGCTATGCCCAATAAAGGCCTGCACCCGATCGCATGACCCACGCCCTGGTGGTGAACACGGGCAGCTCCAGCATCAAGCTGGCCCTCTGCGATACGAGCGGCCGCCGGCTCTGGCAAGTGCAGCGCAGCTGGGGTCTTCCCCAGGCCGATGCGGGCGGCCAGCCGCTGGTTGAACTTCTGGAGCAGTGGCTCTCCCCCCTGCTCGCTGCCCTTGAGCCCCTACCCCAGCTTGTAATTCACCGGATCGTGCACGGTGGTGCCCACTTCAGCGCTCCCACCCTGCTAACCCCGCAGGTGCTGGCGGAGCTAGCAAACCTGGTGCCCCTGGCCCCACTGCACAACGGTCCAGCGCTGGAGGCCATCAACTGGCTGCAGGGCCAGCTGGAGGGCCAGCTGGAGGGCAGCGCCATCCAGCAGTGGGCCTGCTTCGACACCGCCTTCCACGCCAGTCTCAGCGAAGCCGCCTCCACCTACGCCATCCCGGCAACCTGGCGCCAGCAGGGCCTGCGCCGCTTTGGCTTCCACGGCCTCAATCACCAGCACGTGGGCGAAACGGTCGCGGCCCGAGATCCAGACATCCGCCGCCTGATCAGCTGCCAGCTCGGCGCCGGCTGCTCCCTCTGCGCGATCGAAATCGATCCCCAGGGAAGGCCGCGCAGCGTCGACACCACGATGGGCTTCACGCCGCTCGAGGGACTGGTGATGGCCAGCCGCAGCGGCAGCGTCGATCCCGGGCTGCTGCTGCACCTAATGCGCCAGGGAATGGGCGTCTCCGAACTGGATACGGCCCTTAACCGCCAGAGCGGCCTGCTGGGGCTATCCGAGCTCAGCGGAGACATGCGGGAGCTGCGCCTCCAGGCTGGCGAGGGGCACCGCGGCGCCCAGCTGGCAATCGCGGTGTTCCGCCACCGGCTACTGCAAGGGATTGGGGCCATGGCAGCCAGCCTGGGTGGAGTGGAGGCCATCGCCCTCAGCGGCGGCATCGGCGAACACGACGACGCCCTCGCCACCGAACTGGAGCAGGCCCTGGCCTGGTTGCCGGGGCTGCGCTGGCTGCGGGTGGCCGCCGATGAGGAAGGGTTGATGGTGCGGCTGATTGCAAAGAGCTGTGTCACCAGCCGGCGGACAGGCCAACGGCTGACTTAACAACGAGCCCTAACAGCCTGCGGGCGATGGGCTTCTTCGTCAAACTCACCGACGCCATCGCCGACCGCCAGTCGCTGCTGGTGACCGGGCTTGATCCCAACCCGGAGATGCTGCAGAGCTGGGCAGCGCGGCGGGGTCTGGCGGGCCGCTCCTTCCTCAGCCAGGCCCGCCACTGGATCAAGGCGGTGATCGAGGCCACAGCGCCCCATGTGTGCGCCTACAAGCCCAGCCTTGGTTTTTATCAGGCCCTTGGGCCGGTGGGACTGGAGCTGCTGCTGGAGGTGCGCGACCTGGTGCCCCGCGATCTGCCCCTGATCATCGACGCCAAACACGGCGATCTCAACTCCTCCTCGGCCCTGGCCCACTACCTGTTCAAGGACCTGGGCGCCGATGCGGTGACCCTCTCACCCCTTGCCGGCCAAGACATCGCAGCCCCCTTCCTGCTCTATCCAGACAAGGCCGTGGTGATGACCTGCCACAGCTCAAACCAGGCGGCGCGCCAGATCCAGCACTACCCAAATGAGGAGACACCCCTATACCTGCAGATTGTGCGCGAGACCCAGCTGTGGGCCACCCCCGACCAGCTGTTGCTGGAGGTGGGAACCAGTGATCCGCAAATCCTGGCGCGGGTGCGGGCCGAAGCGCCGGAGCGCTTCTTGATCCTGCGCAGCCTCTGGGGGGAAGAGGAAAAGCTCGACGCCATGCTCCAAGCCGGCCTGGGGGCCGCCGCCGATGGGCTGCTGCTGCCCCTACCTCAAAACCTGCTGGTAGAAGACGACATGGCCAGTCGAGCCGAGGCGCTCAAACAGCAGATCACGGCCAAGCGGCAACAGTGGCTGGAAAATCACCACAAGGGCAACCCGGATACCTGCGCCCTCTGGCTACCTGAGAAGCAACCAAGCGCCGACCCGCTCGAGAGCCTGATTGTTGATCTGTTCGACATCGGCTGCCTGCTATTCGGCGATTACGTACAAGCCTCGGGCGCGGTCTTCAACTACTACGTCGATCTGCGCCAGATCATCTCCGACCCAAACCTGTTCCACCGAGTGCTCCACGCCTATGCCGGCAAGCTGCAGGGCCTCGAATTTGACCGCATCGCCGGCATCCCCTACGGCTCCCTGCCCACCGCCACTGGTCTTTCACTGCAACTGCACAAGCCGCTGATCTATCCCCGCAAGGAGGTGAAGGCCCATGGCGCCCGGCGCCTGATCGAGGGCGACTTTGAGGAGGGCGACCGGGTGGTGGTGGTAGACGACATCTTGATCACAGGCGGCAGCGTCCTGGAGGGCATCGGCAAGCTGGAGAGCTCGGGCCTGACGGTGCAAGACGTGGTGGTGTTCATCGACCATGGCGGCGACCATGATCGCCGCGCCCGGGAGCGGCTGGCGGCGGCGGGCTACAGCTGCCATTCCGTGCTGGACATCGCCCAGATCACCGCTGTACTGCAGCGGGCCGGCCGCCTCAGCGAAGCCCAGGCCGCGAGCCTCGGATCGAATCACGACGACTCAGTCCGGTCGTGATCGCACCCCTCTTTGCTCAGGCACCCCTCTTTGCCCAGGCACCCCTCTTTGCCCAGGCACCCCTCTTTGCCCAGGCACCAGGTCTTAATGGGGTGCCCTTGGAGGGCCAGCTGCTGTTCATCGGCCTGCTGTTTTTAGGCACGTTGGCGATCAGCCGGTTCTCGATCCAGATCGGGATCCCGGCGATTCTCGGGGTGCTGCTGCTGGGCCTAGCGATCAACATCCAAAGCCTCAACGTCACCCATGAACAGGCCGAAAGCCTGCATGTATTTGCGCTAGCCCTGCTGCTTTTTTATGCGGGGCTGAAAACGGATGTCAAAACCATTCGAGGCTTTTTGGAATATGGCCTGGCCCTGGCGGTAGGGGGGGTGGCGATTGCCACGGGTCTGCTGGCCGCCCTGATCTGGCTGCTTTCTTCCGCTGGTGGAAACCAACTAGCGCCAGGACTCAGCGACGCCATGCCCCTGGGGGCTGCCCTGCTGATTGCCGCCTGCCTGGGCTCCACCGATGCCGGAGCCACCATCAACGTGCTGAGTTCGGTGCGTCACCTGGTGCCAGAACGGCTCAAGCACATGCTCGAATTCGAATCCTCGGTCAATGACCCAACGGCCCTGCTCCTATTCGGCTTGATCGTGGGCCTGTTCAGCACTTCCAGCTCCGGGGCCAGCCTCGAGCAAGCAGCACCTGTTGTGGTGATGCTCAACGGCCTGCGCAACTTCGTGCAACAGGTAGGCGGCGGCCTAGTCATAGGGGCACTGTTTGGCTATGTGGCCAAATTCGTGATCAATGAGCTGGCCCACGACAGATCCCAACTACTGATTGTGGCCATGTCTATTGCCTTTGTAGACTATGGCTGCAGCTACTTTCTAGGCGGATCCGGATTGATTTCGGTGTACATCACTGGAGTAATGATGACCAACATGATCTACCGCCAAGCGGATATCAACCATGAATCGATTCAGGAGGTGCTGCTGCCTTTCAATACAATGGCCGAGATTTGTATCTTTTTAATATTTGGTCTACTTGTGAATCCAAGCAGCCTGCTTCCCGCCCTGCCTGTTGGCTTGATAACCGCCGCGGTGCTGATGCTGGTGGTGCGACCAATAAGCGTCTTGGTGTTTCAACCCCTCTCCCCCTTCCGCTGGAAGGACAGCGTGCTGGTTTCTTGGTGTGGCCTAAGGGGGGCAGTGCCTTTGGCCCTCTCTTACAACGCGGTCGATCAGATCAGTCACCTACGTGGTGTCGACCCAGGCTCCGTCGATGCTCTAGCCCACAACGCCCAAAGCATCGTGTTCGTTGTGGTGCTGATCAACCTGCTAGCCCAAGGCCTCACCCTGCCGCGGCTCTGCCGGCGGCTCAACCTGATCTCGGCGCCCCCTGAAGCCGTAGGGTAATAAGTGCGTCTTTGCAACTCTTGGACGCCCACCCGTGCGATGAGCAGCAGTCAGGGACTCACCATCGGGGAACTCGAAGCCAATTATTCGCTTTATTGC
The DNA here is from genome assembly GCF_024345755.1 of Cyanobium sp. L1E-Cus. Lineage (NCBI taxonomy): Bacteria > Bacillati > Cyanobacteriota > Cyanophyceae > Synechococcales > Prochlorococcaceae > Cyanobium > Cyanobium sp. L1E-Cus. The sequence goes on from NZ_JAGQBS010000002.1 coordinate 432,755, forward strand.
AAGGCCCTTAGGCTTCTCTTAAAGGAAGGAAAAACCGTAGCCGCCATTCAACGCACCGTCTGCTGGAGCCGTTTGGAGCAACTTCATATCTGCCTGCCTAGTCGCTATAAAGCGCCTGACTATCTCTGCGTTGTGCTGAAGCGCGATCTCGGCTGATCATTCATCCCGGCCCGAGCAGCGCAACGCAAAGGCTCCCATGAAATCGATCTCAGATCCCTTTCTGCGCCGGCCCGTGCTCACCCTGGTGGTGAGCCTGCTGGTGCTGTTGATAGGGCTGGTGTGTTTACCGCTGCTGCAGGTGGAAAACCTGCCACCGATTGCTCCCGGCCGAGTCACGGTGCGGGCCACCTACCCAGGCGCCGGCCCAGAGGTTGTGGAGCAGGGGGTCACAGCCCTGCTGGAACAACAGCTAAACGGCCTCGAGCGGCTCGACAGCATCCGCTCCACCAGCTCCGCCAACGGCAGCTCCATCACCCTGGGATTCGAGGGCGGCGACCCCGAGCTCAACCAGATCAACACCCAGAACGAAGTGGCGGTGATAACCCGCCAGCTGCCAGCACCGGTGGCGCGCTTCGGGGTGCAGGTGCGGCGCAGCTCCGACGACCTGCTGATGGTGCTGAGCTTCAGTGCTGATCCCAAGCTCTATGGCGAAACCTTTTTGAGCGGTTGGCTCGATCAGGTGGTGAAAGAGAGGCTGCAGCGGGTGCCTGGGGTGGGAAACGTCACCCTTTCAGGTGGCAACAGCCTGGCCTTCAGGCTCTGGCTCAACCCGGCCCAACTCGAGGAGCGCGGCCTCACCATTACCGATGTTCGTGCGGCCCTGCAGCAGCAAAACGTGCTGGCTGCCTTGGGCCAAACGGGCGAAGCCCCCAGCCCCAGCGGCCAGGAGCTCACCCTGCCGCTGCGCATGGAGGGGCGCCTGCGTAGTCCAGCGGAATTTGAACAGCTGGTGGTGGCCCGCAGCGCTAATGGCGGCGTCACCCTGCTGCGGGATGTGGGCCGGGTGAGCCTGGGCAGCGAGAGCTACGACACGATCGCCACCAACCTGCAGGGCAGGCCAGCGGTAGCCGTGGTGATTTACCAGCGAGACGGCAGCAACGCCATCACCGTGAGTAGGGCGGTGAATGCAGCACTAGATGAGCTCGCACCCCAATTTCCACCGGGGGTGGATCAGCAACTGATTGTTGATGAGGCCGACTTTGTGCGAGGCAGCATCCAGGGCACCCTCGACAGCCTGCGCGATGCGGTGTTGCTGGTGTTCTTGGTGCTACTTCTTGGCCTTGGCAACAGCCGCCTGGCCCTGATCACAGCTGCCGCAGTGCCAGTGGCCTTGATCGGCTCGTTGAGCGTGCTGAAGCTTGCCGGCCAATCGCTCAACACCCTCACCCTGTTTGGCTTGGTGCTGGCCTCTGGGCTGGTGGTGGACGACGCCATCGTGGTGAGCGAGGACATTGGCCGCCGCCTAGAGGACGGCAAGCCCCCCCTGCAGGCCGCCCGCGAAGCCATGGCCGAGCTCGGCGGGGCCGTGGTTTCCACCTCTATAGCCCTGGTGGTGGTGTTCATCCCGGTGCTTGGCCTGGGGGGCAGCTTGGGCCGGCTGTACGCCCCGATCGCAATCACGATCAGCGGCGCCATTGCCTTCTCCACCCTCAATGCCCTGAGCTTCACGCCGGTGGCCAGCAGCCGACTACTAAACCCCCAGCAACGCGAACCGGCCTGGTTGCTGCGTTGGATCGACCCACCGCGGCGCTGGCTCGAGGGACTGGAGGTGCCCTACGGGCACTGGCTGGCCTGGACGATGGAGCGGCGGCGGCTGGTGGTATCCCTACTGCTGGGCGGTCTACTGATCACAGGATTCGCCCTGCAAGCCCTGCCCAAAGCCTTCATCCCCCAGGAAGACAACGGTCAGCTGCGGGGGGTGGTGATCCTGGCCGATGGCCTGGGACTGCAGCAGACCCAACGGGTGCTGGAGCAGGTGCGCCAGGTGGTGGCTGAAGAACCCCTGATCACCCGCGCCAATTTCTATGCGGGGCGCTCCTTTGGCGATAGCAGCCCCAACAAGGGCAACTTCTTCCTGCGCCTGGCGCCAATCGAGCAGCGCCGCAGCCCCGAGGCGGCTACACGGGCCGTGGGAGAGCGACTCAAGGGCAAGTTGCGCCGCCGCATCACCGGTGCAGTGGTGCAGCTCAGCGAGGCACCCTCCGTGCGGGGTTTCAGTTCAGAAGGGGGGCTCGAGCTTGAACTGCTGGACAACAGCAACGGTCAACTCAGCCTGCCTGACTTCGAGCAGCAAGCCCAGGCCTTCATCCGCGCCGCCCAAGCCACCAATCGCTTTGAACGGGTTTCAACCCGCTTCACCGCCGGTGCACCCCTGGTGCAGCTGGTGCCAGATCGGCTGCAGATGGCCTCGCTCGGGGTGGATCTCAGCACCGTGGTCGACACCCTCGGAGCCAGCTTCGGCAGTGACTACGTCAATGACAGCTTTGAGAGCGACCAGGTGCGCAAGGTAATCGTGCAGCTTGACGGCGCCTCGCGCCGCAGCGCCGATGACGTGCTCGCTCTGCAGGTGAAAACCCGCGATGGCCAGCTGATCCCCCTGGCCCAATTGGTGCGGATCGAACAAAACACCGGCCCAACCTCAATCAACCACACCCGGCTGGTGCGTTCGATCAGCATCCGGGCCCTGCCCCGCCCTGGCGTGAGCAGTGGCCAAGCCATGGCCAGCCTGATGGAAGTGCAGCGGCAGGTAGGAGGCGGCACCGAATTGGAATGGGCCGGCCTGGCGCGGGAAGAGTCGCGCGCCGGTGGCGGCAACATTCGGGTGTTTGCCTTGGCAATCCTGGTGATGGTGCTGGTGCTAGCAGCCCTCTACGAAAACTTCGCCGACCCCTTCATCATTCTGGTGACCGTGCCTCTGGCCATGTTGGGAGCGGTCGGCGGCCTGTTGCTGCGGGGCCTGCCGCTGGACGTGTACGGCCAGATGGGCCTGCTGATGCTGGTGAGCCTTACGGCCAAGAACGCCATCCTTATCGTGGAATTCGCCAACCAGCGCATGGCCGAAGGCCTGGATCTAGACACGGCGATCCGCGGAGCGGCTATCGCCCGCCTGCGGCCAATCCTGCTCACCGCCCTCGCCGCCCTTGCAGGAGGCATACCCCTACTCTTCGCCAATGGCTTCGGCTCAGGCGGCAGGGTGAGCATCGGCACGGTGGTGTTCTTTGGGTTGCTGGTGTCTACCTTCCTGGGCCTGTTTGTTGTTCCCGTGATGTATCGCATCATCAAGGGCTGGGAGCGGGGAAACCCTAAGGCTGCTGGCTTTCCTGCACAGTTAGGCGGCTGATCAACACCCCCATCACTGCGGCCACATAAAACGTGCCAGCTATGGCGATGGCCACACTCGCCATCTGGGCCTGGGGTGTCTGGGGGGTCACATCGCCATAGCCCATCGTGGTGAGACTCACAAAGGCGAAATAGTTGAGTCGCACAAAATTGAGGCCCCACACTGGGCTGCTCTGGCCCAGATCCTGCGCCGAGAGGTTCACGTTGCTGAAGCTGGCCGGATCGATGGTCTCCAGGGCACAACAGAGCAAGCCGGCCGCCAGCCCCAACATCAGGTAGCCAGCCAGCGCCCCCCGCAACACCACATCCGAGACGCGCCGCTCCTGGGCCAGGCCCCGGATCAGGCGAATAGCACTCCAACCACTGAACAGGGCCCAGAGGGCAATCACTGGGATGCCGGTGCTACGCAGCTCCAGGGGGGTGACATACCAGAGCACGCCCACTGCAATGGCCGCCACCCCTAGCCCCTTGAACAGCCGGCGCGGCACGGTGCCGAACTGCAGGCTGCCGGTGGGATTGCCCAGGCCCCGGATCATCACCAGAGCCAAGAGCAGATAGCCCAGCGAGGAAAAGTTATTCCATGGCTCGGGCAGGGTGAAAGTGACCAGCAACAGCAGACAGATGCTCAGCAGATGGCCGTAGCTCTGCTGGCGTGGGGTAGATCCCCCATCCATCAATCGAAGCCGAGCAGGTCGAAAATCTCCCGATCCTTGAGGGATTCGGCCTCCAAGGGCTCGACGTCATCGAGCATCCGGCGGGCCAGATTGAGGTATTCCTCCTGCACCGCATCCACTTCCGGTGTGCTTTCCATCTCGAAGATGGTGCACTTCTTGAGGCGGGATTTACGAATCGCGTCCACGGTCTTGAAATGGGCCATGGTGCGCAGGCCCGTGCGGGCATTGAACTTGTCGATTTCGTCGGTCTCCTCAGAGCGATTGGCGATCACACCACCGAGACGCACCTTGTAGTTCTTGGCCTTGGCATTGATGGCCTGCATGATCCGGTTCATCGCGAAGATCGAATCGAAATCATTGGCAGTAACGATCAGGCAGTAGTGGGCGTGCTGAAGCGGTGCGGCAAAGCCCCCACACACCACATCTCCCAACACATCAAAGATCACCACATCGGTTTCCTCGAGCAGGTGGTGCTCCTTGAGCAATTTCACCGTCTGACCTGTGACATAGCCACCGCATCCAGTACCCGCCGGCGGACCACCAGACTCCACACACATCACGCCGTTGTAACCCTCAAACACAAAGTCTTCGGGCCGCAATTCTTCAGTATGAAAGTCAACCGTTTCGAGAATATCGATCACGGTGGGTACCATCCTCTTGGTGAGGGTGAAAGTGCTGTCGTGTTTGGGATCGCAACCGATCTGCAGCACCCGCTTGCCCAGCTTCGAGAAGGCCGCCGAAAGGTTGGAAGAGGTAGTGGATTTACCGATCCCACCTTTGCCATAAACCGCCAGCACCAAGGCACCCTCCTCGATAGCCATGGTGGGATCAAGGTGTACCTGCACGCTACCCTCGCCATCGGGCTTGGAAGTGGCTGGAGGATTAAGTGTTGTGGTCATTGAAGTTGGGGGAACAGGAAAGATCGGAACTGAAACTCTTAGCTAAATAATTAAGAACCGTAAGACTTAGCCCTGGGCTTTTGGAATCAGTGAAGGAGCGTCAGGGTCACCCCCGCAGCGCGGGCCTGCTATTGCCATCCAACCCATCATGGAGCGAAATGGGCCTTGGCCTCATAAAGGGCTTCGCTGTCGATCAGAGCTAGGCCCTGCTCGCGGGCGTAGGCCTCCGTGTTTTTACGCACCTTGCCCCGCACAAAGAAGGGGATCTTGGCCAGCTCAGCTTCACCATCCGGGCTCCAAACGATCACCCCATCGCCGGGAATGCTGGCTGGCGCAGTGGCAGTAGCAGTGGCTGTGGCCGTAGCCGTGGCCGTGGCAGTAGCAGTGGGGTGCTTGGCGGGGGCACTGGCACCCTCTAGGTGGCTGAGGTGTCCATCCACGAATTCAAAATCGTGGCGGAACATGCCGATCAGGTGCTCCTCCAGACCCATCATCAGCGGATGCACCCAGCTGTCGAAGATCACGTTTGCCCCCTCCCAGCCCATTTGGGGCGAGGTGCGCGCTGGCACATCCTGAACGTGCAGCGGTGAGCTGATCACGGCACAGGGGATGCCGAGGCGCTTGGCGCTGTGGCGCTCCATCTGGGTGCCCAGCACCAGCTCCGGAGCCGCCTCCGCCATCGCCGCCTCCACGGCCAGGTAGTCGTCTGAGATCAACGCCTCCAGCCCCAGCTCCTGGGCGGCCGCCCGCACCTCCCTTGCCTGCTCGCGGCTGTAGCTCCCCAGGCCGACCACCTTGAAGCCCAGCTCGCGGCTAGCAATGCGGGCTGCAGCGATGGCGTGGGTGGCATCGCCAAAAATGAACACCCGCTTACCGGTGAGGTAGGTGGAATCCACCGAGCGCGAATACCAAGGCAGCCGCGAGCGCCGTTCAGCGGCGCAGGTGCCATCGGCTGCGGTTTCAAGCTCAGCGGGCAGCTCCAAACCCAGCACCCCGTGCAGCTCCCGCAAAAAGGCGGCCGTAGCGCCGATACCGATCGGCACTGTCTTCACCGTCTGCATGCCGAAGCTGCGCTCCAGCCAGCTGCATACCGGGCCCGCCAGCTCGGGATAAAGGCTCACATTGGCATCAGCCGTGGGGATCCGCATGAGGTCGGCCGGACGGGCCCCCAAGGGCGCCACCACCGCCACATCAATGCCGTAGCCAGCCAGCAACTGGCTGATCTCGCGCACATCGTCGCGGCAGCGGAAACCCAGCAGGCTTGGTCCCAGCAGATTCACCCGGGGCCGCCGGCCCTCGGCACGCCAGCGAGTCGGGTCGGGCTTGGGCTCGCCGGGCGGTGGCACCTGGGCCTTGAGCAGTCCTCGCACCAGTTGATAGAGAGTTTCAGCGCCACCCCAGTTCTCCTTCTTGGAGTAGGCCGGCAGTTCCAGGCTCACCACCGGGATGCCGCCCAGGTCCATGGTCGCCGCCAGGGAGCCAGGTTGGTCCTGGATAAGTTCGGCCGTGCAGCTCTCGCCCACCAGCAGCGCCTCGGGCTGGAAGCGCTCCACGGCTGCAGCGATCGAACTCTTCACCAGCTCGGCGGTGTCGCCACCCAGGTCGCGGGCCTGGAAGGTGGTGTAGGTAACGGGCGGGCGCCTGTCCCGCCGTTCAATCATCGTGAACAGCAGATCGGCATAGGTGTCTCCCTGGGGGGCGTGCAGCACGTAGTGCACCCCCTCCATCGAGGCGGCTATGCGCATGGCACCCACGTGAGGGGGGCCTTCGTAGGTCCAGAGGGTGAGTTCCATGACTGATTAGTGAGACGGGTGGTCAGGAAAAGGAGAGTGCGGCGCGGCGGCGCAGGGAGCGGGCAAACAATTCGGCTAGTTCGCCGGCCTGGTCGCAACCGTGGATGGGGCTGAATACCAGCTCAATCGACCACTTGGTGGCGATGCCCTCGGCCTCCAGGGGATTGGCCAGGCCGAGGCCACACACCACAAGATCTGGCCGCTCGGCGCGGACCCGCTCCAGCTGGCGTTCCACGTCTTGCCCCTCGGTAATACGGGTGCCAGGTGGCAACAGGGCCAGCTCCGCATCGAGCAGCTGGCGATCGAGGTAGGGCGTGCCCACCTCCACCAGCTCCATGCCGCACTCGCGCTGCAGGAACCTCGCCAAGGAGAGCTCCAGCTGGGAATCGGGCAGCAGAAAAAGCCGCTTACCGGCCAGCAACTCCCGGTGGGGAGCGATGGCACGCTGGCCCCGCTCCACCAGCGGATCGAGCACCTCGGCCACCAGGGCCGGGGCCACCCCGAAGGCAGCGGCGCCCGCCGCCATCCACGCCCGACTGCCCTCCACACCAAACGGATAAGGAGCCGTAAGCAGCTGGCCGCCGCGGCTCACCAGGGCCCTTGCCGTAGCCGAGAGGAAGGGCTGGGCCAGCAGCACCCGGGTGCCGGGACCAATCGGGGGCAGCTCGGTGGAGCGCCGCGGCGGCAGGCTCGTGACCACCGGAATACCCAGGCGACCAAAAAGCTGCACCAGCCGGTCTTCCACCGCATCGGCCAAGGTGCCGACGATCAACAGCTGATCCACCTCGCTGCTGGGCATCAGGGGAACCATCGCCAGCAGGGCTTGGTCCTCCCCCTGGGTGAAGGTGGTTTCGATGCCGCTGCCGCTGTAGTTCAGCACCATCACCCGGCCGGTTAGCTGGGTATTGAGCCGCTCGGCAGCCTTAGCCAGATCCAGCTTGATCACCTCGCTGGGGCAGGAGCCCACAAGAAACAAGGTGCGGATTTCGGGGCGCCGCTCCAGCAGATCCTTCACCAGCCGGTCGAGCTCATCATTGGCATCGGCCAGGCCGGCCAGATCACGCTCCCCCAAAATCGCAGTGCCGAAGCGGGGCTCGGCAAAGATCATCACGCCGGCGGCGCTCTGAACCAGGTGGGCGCAGGTGCGGGAGCCCACCACTAGAAAAAAGGCATCCGGCATGCGCCGGTGCAGCCAGACAATCGAGGTGAGTCCGCAGAACACCTCCCGCTGACCGCTCTCCTTAAGCAGCTGTAGGGGCGGCTGCTCAGCCAAACCAGTTGTCATGTCACCAATCACCGAAGACGCGCCCATCCAGGCGACCCCTGCGGAAAGAACCATTAAGGGTTAACGGAGCTGGCAGGCCAACTGTCGACAACCCCTACAAATGTTCGGGATCAGCCCACAAGCCGTAACTAATTGCGGCCCATAATCTGGGTTGCGTGATCTGGAGCACCGGGTCCAGGTCCCATGCCCAAGCCTTTCTGGTCAATCGTCCCCAGGCGACCACCCTCTCGGCGAGCACGCAAACCCTGGCGAGCTCCCCTGTCGCTGGCCATGCTGGTGAATGCCGGCGCCATCGGCTATCACCTCAGTGAGGGGTGGGACTGGGGGGATTCCTACTGGATGGTGCTGATCACCCTCAGCACCCTGGGATTTAGCGACGGGCACACCCAGATCCTGAGCGCGGGTGGGCGGGTGGTCACCACCCTGCTGATCCTGGGCGGCCTGGTGGTGGTGCAGATCAGTATCCAAGGGGTACTGGGCCTGTCTGAATCCGGTTACTTCCGGCGCCTGCGCGAGCGCCGATTCCGTAGTTGGCTATCCACCATGCATAACCATGTGATCCTTTGCGGCTATGGCCGCATCGGCCGCGAGATCGCCGAACAACTTGCCAGGGAAAACGTTCCCCTGCTGGTGGTGGAGATGGACGCGGAGCGCCGTGAGGCAGCAGAAGAGCGGGGGCTGGCCGTGCTGATGGCCGACGCCACCCTCGACGAGACCCTGCTGGATGCCGGCATCCACCGCTGCCGTGCCCTGGTGGCGGCCCTGCCCAACAACGCATCCAACCTCTACGTGGTGCTGAGCGCCCGGGGTATGGCGCCCAACTGCCGGCTCATAGCCCGTTCCGATAGTGAAGAAGCGGAACGCAAGCTGCGCCTAGCCGGCGCCGATCAAGTGGTGAGCCCCTACGTCAGTGGGGGGCGCACCATGGCCGCCACCGCCCTACGCCCCCTGGCGGTGACCTTCATGGATCTTTTGGCTGGCTCTGGCTGCGAGGTGGAGGAATTTCTGCTGAGTAGCGACCCAGCTGACCTGGGCAACCTCAATGGAGCATCCCTTGCGGAGCTCCAGCTCGGCTCGCGCTCTGGTGCCCTAGTGCTGGCGATCGTGCCCCCCCAGCCTGCAGCCAACGATGTGCCGAGGCAGTACCGGGGCTCCCAATACTCCCAACAGCGGCCAGAGTTGCTGGCAAATCCAGGTAGCGACACTCGCCTGGCCCCGGGCCAGATGCTTGTTGTGATGGGCAGTCAAGAGCAGCTGGACCTATTCACGAGGCTGCTTGGCACTGCCCTTAAAAGTGTGGACGTGATGTCTACCTAACCGTTAGATCTACAAAAACGAACAACTGAGCCAGGGCTCAATCGTCGTAGACGAGGCAATTGACATCCGATGGGTTGAGGTCACAGAACACCTCAAACGGTGTTGGAGCCTCGGTTTCCTCCGGATGGCGCACCTGAAAATCCTGCAGCTCCTTGATCTGCTGCTCGATCTTGCGGGCAACGGCCTGATCTCCCCGCTCCGTGGCCTCCGCCAGAGCTGAGCGATAGGTCACCAACTGGTCAACAATGCTCGACATGGCGCTGGCTCCCTGGAAAGGAGTTGTGAGCGAACGGCTGAAAATTTAGTCCCGGCAAATGCTTGTGGGGCAGCCCCATCCGCCAACGGCAACAGAAGACCTAATGCGTGTCAGTTTCCACACTGAATCCGCGCCCCTCGCCATGGTGTGGCGACTCACAAAAATTTCCGTGGCAGACGCTCCATACCTGGTGGCCCTGGCCCTAGTCGAACTCGATGGCAAGCGTGCCCTGCCCCTAACCGGCAAGTCCCAGAGGGAAGCCAGCGGCGGCGAGCCCGGCGAAGCAGGCCGCACCCTTGCCCTAGAGCTGCTGCTGAGGCTGTGGCAGCGCAGTGACGAGGGTGCCCTGCGGCGGGCCGCTGCTGAAGACAGCCTGTTGCTGTTGGAGATGCCGCTCGAAGTGATGAGCGAGCGGTTGCCACTGATCAAGGCCGACTGGATCGCCGGTGGCACAACTGAAGAGTTGCTAGCCAGCCTGAAGCAACTGGCCCAGCGGCGCTGGCGGATCGGCATCGTCAAATACCAGCCCGCCGCCTTCACGCCCTGGCCCTAAGCAGGCGCGACTGCGCTCAGGGACGCTGGGCGCGGGACCAGGAAGCAGGAGAAAAGGCATGGCCCTGCTCCAGGGCAATCGCCACAACCGCGTCGACACTGTCGGCGGCATCAACCCGGGCCCTTAGGGCCGTATCGGCATCAACCTTGACCATAAAGGCTGTGAGCTGGGCTTTCGACATGGCGATGCAAGGCTTGGAACAACCATCCCTAGCCAGGGTTTGATGATTTGGCATCACACCGCTGGTCAAGGCACATCCCGGGAGGGGCAGTTTCGACCGAAGCGTTAGGCGGCCGTGTATGGTGGAAAGTGATTCAAAGATTTCTCTCTAGCGAGCTGACCACTTTCTGTTGGGCCGTCGAAGGATCAATTCATAGTTTCTGAGTTCATGACCATTTACGTCGGCAATCTTTCCTTCGATGCGGAAGCGGAAGATGTCCAGCATCTGTTCAGCCAGTACGGACAGGTGAGCAAGTGCAGCCTCCCCCTCGACCGCGACACCGGCCGCAAGCGCGGTTTCGCCTTTGTCGAAATGGCCAACGAGGCCGAAGAGACCAAGGCAATTGAAGATCTCCAGGATGTTGAGTGGATGGGTCGCGCCATCCGCGTCAACAAAGCTGAGCCCCGCGGCAGCGGTGGCGGTGGCGGCGGTGGTGGTGGCGGCGGTCGCCGCGACTTCGGCGGTGGCGGTGGCTACAACGGTGGTGGCTACGGCGGTGGCGGCAGCCGCTACTGAGCCCCGCTCGCAAAAGCTGATTTCCTGGTCACTCAGGTGATCCATTGGCCGTCCCTTCGGGGGCGGCTTTTTGATGCAAACCAACCAGCTTCTTAGCCTGAGCCCATGGCAAGCGCTCCTCCCTTGGTGCTGGTGCACGGTCTGTGGGACACGCCACGCCTGTTTGATCGCCTCAAAATCCAGCTGGATGAGCGGCGATCCCCACTGCTTATCCCCTACCTACCCAATCGCCTCGGTGCCACTCCGATCCTGGAGTTAGCTCACCGGCTGGGCCGCCAAATCGAAGCAACCTTTGGTCCCCACACCCAAATCGACCTGCTGGGCTTCTCAATGGGTGGCGTGATCGGCCGTACCTGGATCCAACTTCAGGGCGGCCGATCGCGCACCCGCCGCTTCATCAGCGTCGGTAGCCCCCAGCAGGGCACTCTCACAGCTCAGCCCTGGCCAAGCTGGCTGCTGGCTGGCATTGCCGACATGAAATGGGGCAGCCCGCTGCTGCGCCAGCTCAACACAAATCTCGAGGGGCTAGACGGCGTGGAATGCTGCAGCTTCTACTGCGCTGCCGACCTGATGGTGCTGCCTGGTTGGCGCGCCGTATTACCGCTGGGCCCGCGGCAGCCCTTGCCCGTGCGCACCCACCAGCAGCTGCTGCAACATCCCGCGGCGCTGGAGCCACTGGTTGCCGAATTGCTGCGACCCTGAACTGGCTTACACACCCTGGCTTAACTCACCCCAGCCATCAATTTCTCTGAAACTCTGAAGGCTGGCGCAATTTCCAGCAATTGGATCCAGAATCCACCTATGGATGATCCCATCGCTTCGGGTCGTTATCGCGTACGCGCTGCCGTAGAACGCGAGCAAAGCGTGCCGCTGCAGGTGCAAGCAGCTCGCTTCAACACCAGAGACGACGCAGAAACCTTCGCCCATTTGGTAGCCCACGATCAGCACAAGAATGTGGTTGTGGAAAAGCTGGCTCCAGGAGGTTGCTGGCTGCAGTTGAGCCTTGTGGCCTGCGCTTTTTAGCTCTCAGCGCCGCGGGCAAGCAGGGCGTGATTACTGGGGATCCTTAGATCCCAGGCCCAGCCGCAACGCTCCAGCAGGCGGATAAAGCGGTAGGTGGGATCTGGCAATAGCCGCACTCGCCCTTGCCGCAGGGTGATTCCCTGACGCACCGAAGCTTGGAAAGCGTGGTGAAGATTGTGCCAGCCCTCGCCCAGGGTGATCACGGCCACAAACAGGTTGTTGCGGCTGGCATCTCCGGTGGCGAAGGGCTGATCGCCTTGCAGGTGGGCCAGGGAATTAACGCTGGCCACCCCGTGATAAAGCACAGTTGTGCTTAGGCAGAAGGCCGCCAGCCAAGGCAGTCCGCCCAGCTGCCAAGACAGCCCGGCCAGCAGCAGCACGGGCACAAAATGGAGCCTGTCGATCAGGCGCAACACCGGATCTGCCTCCACATCGGCCGGCAGGGTTGTGGGGAAAAAACTTGAAGACAACAACCAACCAACCTGGGAGCGCCACAGGCCCCTCCATCCCGCTGAAGGAGCAAGGGGGGTGTGGGGGTCGGCGCAAGTGTCGACGTGGCGGTGATGGGTTTGGTGGTGAGCCTTCCACCAGCTAGGGCCCATCTGACCTGCCGAAGCCCCCACAAAGGCCCCGATCCAGGCAACGGGACGGGGCGCCTTGTAGCTGGAATGGGTGATCAGGCGGTGATAGATGGCTGTGGTGGCCAGCATGCGCACCAAGTAGAGCACCAAAGCCCAAAGGGCCGCACCGAGACTGAGACCGGTCCAAAAGAGCAGCAGGCAGCCGAGGTGGGCCGCAATCGTCAGGACGGGGCCGAGGGAGTACAGAAAGCGACGTAGACGGGGCACTCAGCCCACTCCCAGAAAGGATTTGAGCCTAGGAGGCAGAGCGGTGCAGCCTGGATCACGGCGGTGCGGGATCCCGCCGCAAGGCCACCATCTCTGGGACGAAAACGAAGGTGAGATCGTCGAGGCATTCGGCCTGTCCATCGATAGCGCTGACACCACCCGCCACGAAATCAATCAACCGCTGGGCCTCGCTGCGCTCCATCGCCCCGGCGTGCACCAGCACGGTCTTGCGCTCGCGCAGGTGGTGCACGATCCACTGCGCCTCCTCGAAGCGGGTGGGGTGAAACACCACCACTTCGGGCATCCATTCGTTGAATGGGTTGGGCATGCCTGGGGAAACCCCGCTGGCGGTGGGCACTCAACGTATGGGGCTATTGCTACATGTGCAAGGAGCGACCCCGCCAGGTCCAGCCGATCAACAGCCCACCCAGACCCTTCAACCACCACCAGTTGAGGGGAGTGCCGAAATGGCGACGACTCCAGAGCCAGATCGCCAATTGCAGGGCGATGGCCAGCAGGGCCGCCAGGGCCGGCAACCAGGACAGGGGCAGGGGCGATCGCCAGGCCAACAGAAGGGCTGGGGGCAGCAACAACCAGGGAATGGCGTAGAGCTGCAGCACCACCGCACCAGCCGCCAAGGCCTTCGCCACATCACCATCGAGGCCAAGCAGCCAGTTTTTGGTCCAGCCTTCCCAGAGAGAGGCCAAGTCTCGGTACATGCGCAGGGTCAACCAGTCGAGCCCCAGCAGGTAGCGCAGGCGGAAGCCCTGGCCCTTGATCGCCCGAGCCAGGGCGAGATCCTCCACCACCTCGCCGGCCACGGCAGCGTGGCCACCAATGGCTCTGTAGGCCTGGCTGCGGAACAGCAGAAACGGACCCGCCGCAAAGGCCAAGGGATCGCAGGGATCATTAGCGCGCTCAATTGGAAAACCCAGTCCCAGCAAGCTGGCGATGATCGGCTGCACCAGCCACTCGGCCAGGCAGCCACAGGTGAGCCGCGGCGCCAGGGTGAGCAAATCGGCCCCGTGGGCAATGGCGTCTGTCAAGGCGGCCCGCAGCGCTCCCGGAGCGACGCGCACATCCGCATCGATGAAGACCAACCAGTCGCTTTCGAGCTCGCTGCTGGCGCGAAAACAGGCCCAGTTTTTACCCACCCAGCGCTCTGCCGGGGGACGGGCACCCGCCGACAGCAGGCCAAAGCGTGGATCGCCTGCGCCCGCCTGCAGGGCTAAGGCCGCAGTGGTGTCGCTTGAGTCGTCATCAACCACCATCAATGCCCAGTTCTCACATGGCGCCTCGCTGGCGAGGATTGCCCGCACGCAGTCGCTGATGTTGTCCGCTTCGTTGTAAGCCGGCACCACCACGGTGCAGGAGGTAGGGGCAAGGGAGCTTCCTGATGGAGCTGGTTGTAGAGCTAGGGCCGCACTGAAGCTGCGCTCCAGTAGGACCAGCATCACCGCCAGACCGAGGCAGGAAACCAGCCCCCAGCCACTGACCAGCGCGATCCAGATGGAGGTTGAAGGTCCCAGGATTCAGCAGCTCCGCTGTCGCAGCAAGCGATCAGCCTCGGCGCGGCGACAAACCCGACGAAAAGGTGCAAGGCCAATGCCGAACAACTCCTCAAACAGCCGATTGGCTGCCATCACCGAAGCCAGGCCACAGCGGTGCACCTGCTGCTCAAGGGTGGTTTGCGGTTGGGCTGCGATGCCCTCGAATAGCCGGCTGAGTCGAATGTGCTGGAGCGTCTGAAACGGTGTCTTACCGCGGCAGTGGTCAAAGCAGAGATCGAGCCACTCAGCACTCACCCCGATCGAATCAGCCACCACCTCCAACTCGATCTGCTCGGAAAAATGATGGGCGAAGTAGTGGGCAGCCCGAGTTACCACTTCAAGTTGCTGGGCAGGAACCACGGGAAGGCTGCGGCAGCGGCGCGGCGGGCCGTGAACAGCACTGCTGAGTGCCACTTGTGGTGAAAGGGGCCGCATCGCAGTCCGGGAAGGTGATCACCTGCAAGACATCCAAGACGTCTCACCTCCCAACTGATAGCCCCACCGCAGCAATGGCTGCAATCGCAATCAACACCGTTTGGGCGATCTGTAGCAAGGCTGCACCTATCGCAATGATCGGCAGCACCCAGCTTTAGGCAAGTGCACAAAGCTCGTGGGCCAGCTGTTCGCCGCTGCGCAGGGCACCCTCAATCCGCCCAAATCCCACCCCCGCAATGAAGTCGCCGCAGAATCCCACCCGGCTGCTTGGGCAGCAACTGAGTTCGGAGGGCAGCCCGGGCGCCAGGGGAAAAGCGGCACCCCAGCGCATCAGCTGGCGATCAGCCGTGGCGAGGTTTAGTCCAGGCAACCAGGGGGCCATCACCTGCTCAAGAGCGGTGGTGAGGGCAGTGATCACCGTATCTTCGCGGCCCTCATCGGGGGGCAGCTGAAGCATGCGGGCCACGGCGGAATGGGTGCCATAGACATCAAGGTGATCGGCGGCAAAGGAGTGGCTGGAATGGGCCACCACGGCGCAGCGCCCGTCGGCCAAGGGCTGAATGGTGATCCGCTGCAGCCCCCAGCGCTGCTGGGCTGCAGCATCGAAATGAAGCAGGCTGAAAGGAAGACTGGCCCAAGGTCCTGCTGCAGCCGCCTCAAGCAGCACCAGCAGATTGCTGCGGGCCTCAGCGCGGATGCCGGCGATCACAGTGAGGGCATGCTCCAGTCGGAGGTCGCCCAGTCGTTCTGCGGCCTGCTTGAGGGGCACCTCCTCCCAGCCAAAAATCTGCCTGCTGCGCGGATGGGCCAGCAGGGTGCTGCTCAGCACAAGCCAATGGGCCTGACCCAGCAACTCCCCCTCCCGATCCAGCAGCTGCCAGAGACCATCCTGACAATCGAGGTGGCGCACCAGGGTGCCGTAGTGGGGCTGCCACGCTTCGCCAGCCTCGCCGGCCAGGCTCAACAGTCCTTTGCAGAGATGATCCATGCCACCCCGACCCCGGTAGAGCTGGCCGAGCCCCAGGGCATCAGCCTGGTCTGGCCGCAGGGTCGCTTCCCCCTGAAGCTGGGCGATCAAACCAGGCCACGGCTCAATCCAGCCCCCAGCCAGCAGGGGCTGCAACAACAGCGGCTCCGTTGCGCCGGTGATGTTGAGCAGGGGCGCCCCGTGATCGATGCGCAGCCCATGATCCTGGCGGGAGCGCCGGGTGCTGGCCCGTCCGCCCGGACCTCGCCCTGTCTCCCAAAGGCTGAGGGTTCCGGTGTAACCCAAGCGGCGCAGCTGGGCAACGAAAGCGCAGCCCGATACCCCGGCCCCGATCACGGCGATGGATTCCGGGCCCGAGCTGGGCATACACAACAACTAAACCGCTAGGCCTTCAGGATGACAGCGATCTCCAAGGCTGCAGCCGATGATTGGCCCCCCGGCACTTGACCATCCGGTACTGGTGTTTGACGGCGGCTGTCCCTTCTGCCGCCATTTCGCTGAGCTGGCGGAACTGCGCAGTGGCATCCCGAACTTGGCGATCCGCGATGGCCGCAGCGATCACGAACTGCGGCGGCAGCTGCGGCAGCAGGGCTGGGACCTGAGCCAGGGTGCCGTGGTGTTGGCAGAGGGCCGGGTGCTGCATGGAGCCGAGGCGATTCAGTGGATTTGCAGCCGGCTGGAGCCCAGCGCCACCCTGCTGCAGCTGCTCGGCCCGATCCTCGCCACACCGGGGAGAGCAAAGCGCCTATATCCGATGCTGCTGCTGGCCCGGCGCCTCGCCCTGGCCGTGCAGGGATTACCTCTGGATCCGGACCAACCAGCTGGGCAGGCTGCAACAGGTAGCGTGAATTGATAAGGGAGTGGCTGTGGCGCGGTTTTTAGTGGTGCTCAAACCCGGCGTGCCGCTGGATGCCGCCGCCATGCTGGAGGCCCTCCAGCCTGTATTGGAGGGGCTCAGAGCGGAGATCGAGCACCGCACCCCAGCCCACCTCAGCGCCATGATCCGCGGTGGCGGTGAAACCCAGCGCATGCAGCTGTTCGCCGATGTGCAATCAAAAGCAGATGGCAAGGTGCTGGAGCTGGTGCTGCTGAGTCGCGAAGCCATGGGCACTACCGCCCCCCACACCCGCGAGGTTTTCAAGCAGCTGCTGGAGTTGATTCAGAGGCATGTGCCATCCATGCCTCTCACCTTCCGCTCCGACCGTGACGGCCCACTGCCAATCGGAACCTGAGCCGATCAGAGCCTGAGCCAATCGAAACCCGACCGACCATCCCCGAAATTTAATAAAGGCTTAGGATTTTCTGGAAGGTCCTGGATTTGCTCCGTGAACGAGAACCACCCCGTGCTGCTCTCGCTTGACGCGGAGCTGGATCACCTGCGCAGCGCCTACATCCAACAGCCCAACGAGCAAACCCGCTACCAGCTGGTACGCCTCGAACAGCTGATCCAGCAGTGGGCACCTGGTCGCTCCAGCAACGGCTGAAATTCCTCAGGGATTACACCACGGGCAGTGGCCCGGATCGGCTGCGGAGAGTCCGTCATGGCGGGGGCGCTCCACCTAAACGATGCGATCCCGGCCAGGGCTACCGCTTTTCCACCTACGCCACCTGGTTGATTCGCGACGCCATCAGCAATGCCCTGGCGGCTTCAGCTGCTCGATGAACTGCCAGAACAGGAGGCCGAACTGCAGCGATTGCGCTACGGAATCGCTGCAGGGGAACCTTTGAGCGTGAGCTCCACGGCTCGGCAGATGGGAAACACACGAGACACGGCCCGAGGTTTAGAACGAAGGGCCAACGCAACTATCCGGAGACTTTCGGTGCGCTTCATTGATCACCTTGAAGCCTGACCCTGTGACCTGGCACCCCCACCTCTGGCACCCCACCACCCAGGTGGCCAGCAGCCCCGAGCCGCTGCAGGTGCGCGCGGCCCGAGGCAGTGAGCTGGAGCTGAGTGATGGTCGCCACTTGATCGACGCCATCAGCAGCTGGTGGGTGACCCTGCACGGCCACGCCGAGCCAGCCATTGCGGCGGCGATCGCCCGCCAGGCCCAGCAGCTGGAGCAGGTGATCTTCGCCAACTTCAGCCACGAACCCGCCGAGCAACTCGCCACCCGACTCAGTGCGCTCACGGGCCTCGAGCGGCTGTTCTTCTCAGATAACGGCTCCACCGCCGTGGAAGTGGCCCTCAAGATCGCGTGGCAGTGGTGGCGCAACCAGGGCAGCGAACGCCGCCAGGTGATCTCCTTTGAGGGGGCATACCACGGCGACACCTTCGGAGCGATGGCCCTGGGGGAGCGCTCCCTGTTCACCGACCCCTATGAGCCGCTGCTATTTGCCGTAGCCCGGGTGGCCTGGCCCCACAGCCACTGGGGCGACGACGCGGTGGAGCAAAGAGAACAGGTCGCCCTACGCCAACTCGAACAGGCCCTAGAGACGCCCACCGCGGCCGTGATCCTCGAACCCCTGATCCAGGGTGCCAGCGGCATGCGGGTGGTGCGACCTGCCTTCCTGCGGGCCGTAGCCGAGCGGGTGCAGGCCGCCGGCGCCCTGCTGATCGCCGATGAGGTGTTCACAGGCTTCGGCCGCACCGGCGACCTGTTCGCCTGCCGCCGGGCTGGCATTCAGCCCGACCTGATGGCACTCTCCAAAGGCCTCACCGGTGGCTTCCTGCCAATGGGGGCAACGATGGCCAGCGAGCGGCTCTACCAGGGGTTCATCAGCGAACGGCCGGAGGCCACCTTCTTCCACGGCCACAGCTTCACCGCCAATCCCCTCGGATGTGCAGCTGCCCTTGCCAGCCTGGATCTGCTTCAGGCCAACCCCGAGCGCTTCCAGCAGTTCGAGGTGCGCCACACCCCACTGCTGGAAGATCTGGCCCGACACCCGCGGGTGCTGCGCCCCCGCTGCGTCGGCACCATGGCGGCCTGGGATGTGGACGCCGGCGAAGCCAGCTACCTCAATCCCGTCGGCAAACGGATCCAACGCCACTGCCTACAGCAGGGCGTGTACCTGCGACCCCTGGGCAACGTGGTGTACCTGCTGCCGCCCCTGGGCATCAGCGAAGACCAGCTTGATCGCTGCTACGCAGTGGTGAAGCAGGCAATGGACACGCCATAGCTGCCAAACGCCGGCCCAGCAAAAGCAGGCCCAGCACGGTGGTGCCACTCACCATGAGCACAAGGGCGGAGAACTGGGCGGCGGTGATTACCCCACTGGCCAAGGCAGTGGAGGCAAACACCAGACCAGGCAGGCCCCGGGGGATAAGGCCAAACACCACCACCCAGCGATCCACCCCGGCCACCTGATCCCGGCCGCTGATGCCAAGCCCGCAGATCAACTTGCAGCCAATCGCCAGCAGCAAGAGCACCAGGGCCAGCCACCAGGCCGAGGGCTGCAACAGGGTGCCCGCCTGGATGCGCATCCCCACCCCTAGGAAATAGAGGGGCAAAAACACCTCCGACAGCAGGGCCAGGTTGCCCCGAAGCTCGCGGGCCTCGGTGCTCCCTTCCCCCATGGGCGCCAGGCGATTGAAAAGCACCCCACCCCAGAGCGCCCCCAGCAGGCTGGTCACCCCGGTGACCTCACCGATCCAGCTGCAGCCGATCAACAGCAGCAACATTCCTAAGGGCCCCGGTTGCCAGGGCCCGTGGCGCCGCAACCACCAGCTCGACAGCGGCACGCTCAACAGGGCCAAGGCTGGGCCGAGCAGCACCAGCCAACCGGACCCGGCCGTAGCCGCGCCACCGCCCAGGCGGGTGCCCGCCAACAGCAGAGAGCAGGTGAGCAGGCCGATCGCGGGCAGATCGTCGAGCACCGACACCCCCACAAGCAGGCGACCGGAGGGGGTTTTCAAGGCACCGAGCTGGCCGAGGGCCCGCAGGGTCACCCCGGTGCCGGTGGCGCTGAGCACGGCCACAAAGAGCAGGGTGGTGGCAGTGGAAAGTCCAAAGGCCTGCTGCAGCGGCCACCAGGCCAGCAGCGGCGTTAGCGCCGACAGCAACACCGTGCGCAGCACTGCCGCTGGCCGGGAGCCCAACAAGCCGCCGCGCACCTCCAGACCCACCTGAAAAAACAGGGTGAGCACCCCCAGCTCCAGCAGACCGGAGAGGGAGCGGATCTGCTCAAAAGGCAGCACGGTGTTGCCCAGGGCAAAGCCAACTCCCAGCTCCAGCACGATCGCCGGCACTGCCCAGCGGGCGAGCCGGGTGGCCGTCAACCGGGCCAGCAGGGCCCCCACCAACAACAGCAGCAGGGTCGTGAGCAGGGAGGAACCCAAGGGAGCCAGCGGGGCGAGGGTGGCGAAGGTGGATCAGCCCGGCAGGATCACGCGATCAATCACGTGCACAATGCCGTTGTCGCAGGCAATGTCTGCGGTTACCACTGTGGCGTTCTTCACCTCAAAGGGCTCGCTACGGCGGATCGGGATCGGAGCCCCCTCCAAGCTCGGCCACTCGGCCTGGGCCACCAGGGCCTCGCGGGTGTAGGCACCAGCCAGCACGTGGTACTTGAGGATTCGAGCCAACTGGGGTGGGTTGTCTACCAACGTTTGCACCGTGCCCGCAGGCAGTGCAGCAAAGGCATCGTCCACCGGGGCAAACACCGTGAAGGAGCCCGGGCCCTCCAGGGCGCCGCGCAGGCCGGCGGCATCGACGGCCGCCAGCAGGGTGTTGAAGGCGCCGGCGGCGAGGGCGGTTTCCAGAATCGTGGCCATGGCAGCTCTCCTAGCGGTAATCCTGGGTTTGAATGTCGGGAAGGCGCGCCTCGGGCCGCAGGAAACGATCCATCTGGGCCTCAAAGAAGCGGCGGTTGGCCGCAAGATGCTCCGGGTCGGTGTCGTCGAGGGGATAGAGCAAGGCACAGCGCAACGCCTGGATCACTGCCGAAGTCACGTTGTACATCGAGCGCTGAAAGGTGATGCCCAACTGGATCAGCTGGTCTTCCTCACCGCGCTTGTGGGTCTTGTACATCTCCTGCAAATAGGGAGGCAGAAAATGCAGCATGTCCTGCATTAATAAGGTGGGAGGAATGCCGGCGGATCCCACCGGGAACACATCGGCATAGAGGATGCCGTAGTGGAAGTCGGCTTGATCAGCCGGCACCTGATAGGCCTGGGCGTTGTAGCTCTTGGTGCCGCGGAAAGGTGAGGTGCGGTAAAACACCGCCTCCACATAGGGCAACGCCGCCTCATAGAGCCAGGTGAAGCCCTCGCTCTTGGGAATGATCTCGAAGCACTCGCCCCGGATGAACACATGGTGGTAAATCGGCCGCCCCGCCACCGCGAAGATGCCGTTGACGAGGAAGTCCATCGCCTCGGGAACGGAAGTGAGCTTCCCCTCGTCGTAGAGGTCGCTCATCTCGAAGAACACCGGTGCCATCACCTCCCAAAATAGGCCGAGGTTGGCGTAGAAGGAGAGTTGCTTGACTTGCTCCATAAACATATCCGGGAACAGCTTATAGAGCCCCAGCATCACCAAATTGCCCTTGAAGTAGGCCTTGATCGCCCGATCGGCATTGGCCTTGTAGACGTCGCTCTCCAGGAAGTCGTTGAAGCGGCCGCCCATGCCCTGGTGCCAGAACATGGCCTGCATGCAGGCCTCGGCGAATTCCATGTTCACCCGGTCGTGCCAAAGGTGATGCAGCAGCTTGGGCATGCGCCGGGTCTCACCCCGCTCCATAAACTCCAGTAGCTCCGGATGGGCCTTTTCACCGCCGCGCCAGATACGCAGCTTGGATTGATCACCGGAGTAGCTATTGGGGAGATCGAGATACTCCTTAGAAATAAAATACTTGAATGCGGGAAGCGGATTGAGAAATACCCGCTCAGCGATATACAAAAGATCGCGCCAATAAAAATCCATCGGCACGGCGTAGGCCTTATAGATACCGATGATCTGCTGCAGGTTCTCGGGGGTATCAGGCAGCATTGATCCTCCCGCCTCAAGCCGGTGGATCACCTCTGCGTAGGGATGGGTTGAGGGAGGAATCAGGGGTGTGCGGACACCCGGGGTCGAAACGATGGGTGTCATACGGGCAGTTGGGTGCGGAGGGCAAGGGCAGCGGTGGCGGTTTCACTCCAGCCGGTGAGTCCTAGGGGCCATAGTCCGGTGAGTAGCACCAGCAGGGTGAGAACAACGGCCGGCAATCGCTCGCCCAGGCTGGTGCCCTGCCAGTCAGCTCGGGAATTATCGAGCCGGCCAAAACCAACCCGATTGAATAGCCGCACCGCATAAACAGCAGTAAAACCAGAGGCCACCAGGCACACCAACGTTGCCCTAGGAAAGACGGTCCAGCTGCCCTCAAACACAAGAAGTTCTGCAGGGAAGCCAGCCAGTCCAGGAATGCCAGCGGCGGCCATCAGGGCAAGCAATAACAAACCCATCGTGAAGGGCAGGCCCCTAATCGGATTGAGCAGGCCGGATAGCTCGGCAATAACGGTGGTCCCGGTCTTGCGCTGGATTAGCTCAACGCAGGCAAATAGCAGGGCCACTATTAAGCCGTGAGCAATCACCTGAGCCATCACCCCCTGCAGGCTCAAGGGGGTAGCGGCAGCCAGAGCCAATACCAGCAAGCCCATATGGCCAAGCGAGCTGTAGGCCATCAGGCGGCGCATATCTTTAGCCGCAACAGCGTTAAGGGCGCCATACACGGCGCTAACGGCACCAGCAGCAGCGATCCAGGGGGAAAAAGCTGTCCAGGCGTCTGGCAATAGGCCCACACCAAAGCGCAGCAGGCCGTAGGCACCAAGCTTGGAAACGGCCCCACCAAGCAACATCACCACCGGAGCAGGGGCCTGGCTGTAGCTGAACGGCTGCCAACCGTGCAGCGGCACCACGGGCAACTTCAGGCCAAAAGCAAGCAGCAGCAGGGCCAGCACCCAGGCCTGGGCAGCTGGAGCGAGGGGCGTTGCCGCCAGGGCCTCAAAACTGAAGCTCACGGTGCTGGTGGCAGCGCCCTGACCCAACCAACCGAAGGCCAGTACCCCAGCAAGCAGGCTGAGTCCAGAAACGGCGCCATAAAGCAGGAAGCGGGTGGCAGCTCCTGCTCGTCGCTCCCCTCCCCAGATAGCCACCAGCAGCGTGGTGGGGATCAACACCAGCTCAAATGCCAGCACAAACAACAAGGCATTGCGGGCGAGGAAGGCGCCCACCACCCCGAAGTTGGTGGCAAGCATTAAGGAGAAGTAGAGGCGCGAGCGGCCCTGGTCTGCAGGAGAGGCCAACACCGCCATAGCAGTAAGCAGGGCGGTGAGCAGCACCAGGGGCAGGGAGATGCCATCGAGACCGAGCTCCAGGGCAAGGCCCAGGCGAGGCAACCAGGTAAGGCTGAGGTCGGCGGGGGGCTGCAGCCAGCAGTACACCCCAACCAAAAACTGGGCCAGGGCGGCCAGGGCGGCCAGGGAGCGCACCAAGGCGGGACGCCCCTCCGGCAATCGGGACAGCAGCAAACCCGCAACCCCGGGGATCAGCAGCAGTAGCAGCAGTGGGGAAGAGGTCACGGCAGCAAGGACAGGGGTAAGGGTGCGGGGCTGGCCAACAGCCAGGCAGCCATCAGCAGCACCCCCAGCACCAGGCTGAGGGCGTAAGCCTGGGAGCGGCCGGAGGTGGTGAGGCTTAGCCGGCGGGCTCCAGCCATGGCTGCGGCCCCGGTGCCACCGCTGAAACCATCCACCAGGCGGCTATCACTCCAGGCGCCAAAGCGGGCTAAGGCCAGCACCAGAGCCACCACGGTGCGGTGATAAAAGCGCTCGGTTTGCATGTCGTGGGCGAGCCACTCCTGCAGGCCTGAGAGGGCCTGGGGCAGCCGGGCCAGGCCGTGGGGCCGCAGGTAGAAGGCAGCGGAGAAACCCCCTCCCACCAGGGTCGATACCAGCAGAGGCCAGGCCAGCGGCCCCCAACCGGGCAGGGGAGTGAGGCTGAATACGCCATTGCGCACCAACAATTGAGGCAGGTGCAGCTCCATACCCATCAACACGGTGGTGGGCAACACCATCAACCACAACACCTCGGCGGAGCGCTGGGTGAAGGGTGTGGGGCGACCGCCCCAGATTTGGCCGAATACACGAATCAAGCCTGCGCTGATCAGGCAATTGGTGAGCAGCACCAAGCCACCCAGCAGCCAGGGATGGCCGCTGGCTGCTGTGAGAGCAAGCAGCTCGCGCAAGGCGGCAAAACTGGCGAAGGGAGGCAGTCCCATCAGGCCAGCTGCCCCGGTGAGGAAGGCCAGGCCCATAAGCGGCCGCCGGCTCCAAAGCCCACCCAGCTGGGTGAGGTCCTGGGTCACGTTGCTGATCACGATGGTGCCAATGGCCATCAGGATCAGGGCCATCGGCAGCGGATAAACGAGCAGCAGGTGATCGGCCACCGATGTGCCACCCAAACCCACCGCCACAAACAGCAAACCAAGCCAGCTGCTCACCAAGAAGGAGAGGGCTCGCTTTACATCCACCTGAGCCAGCGCGATCAACGAGGCCACCACCGCCGTGGTGCCGCCAACGGCAACCAGCACGGCCTGCACCAGCGGGCTCAGTTCGATGAGGGGCTCCAGGCGCAGCAGCACCCAGGCGCCACCAACCACCACTACCGAGTTGCGCAGCACTGTGGAGGGCAGGGGGCTCTCCATGGCCTCATCCAGCCAGAGGTGCAGAGGAATTTGGGCGCACTTGCCCATGGGGCCGGCGATCAGTGCTAGCAGGATCAACGTGAATCCAGCCGGCAGGGGTTGGCCGTTGTTGGTGAGATCGGCGGCCCATCCCTGCAGGCCATGAAAATTCCAGGTGCCGCTAACCGGCAACAGGGCAATTACCCCCGCTAGCAAGATCAGGTCGCCGATGCGCTTGGTGAGAAAGGCGTCGCGAGCCCCTTTCACCACCAGGGGTTGGTTGTACCAGGTGCCCACGATCAGGTAGGTGCCCAGGGTTAGCAACTCGAGAATTACGTAGCTGAAAAACACCGAATCTGTGAGCACCAGACCACACAGGCCAGCCTCAAAGAAGCTCAGGCAGCCAAAGAAGCGGGGCCAACCCCAGTCCATTTCCATGTAGCCGATGGCGTAGATCTGAACCAGCAGGTGCAAGCCGGTGATCACGGTCATGGCGATCAGTACTGGCTCGGTCACCAGCCCGTCAAAGCCGACCCTTAGACCTGCCGTCTCGAGCCAGGTCCAGCTGAAGCTCACGGGCCTGTAGAGGGCCTGGGCCCCAGCGGCGGCATTGGTGTGCAAGGCCGTTAGCGCTAGCAAGCTGTGGCTGAAGGCCACGGCCACCATGGCCAAGTTGAGGTAGCCGCAGGGGCGCGGGCCGGTGCGGGAGATCAACCCCGGCGACCAGGCCAGCGACAAAAGGGCCGCCAGCAAGGGATAGAAAGGAACCAACCAGGCGGTTTGAAGCAGAGCAACAGTCATCGTGTCAACCAGGCAATAGAAATCTCAACAGCTCAGGCATGTGAAAGATGACGAATACGCCTTCGGATCGGTAACGATAGAAACAGACGCATCGGCTTGGGGCGGCAAAGGTAGATCAAATCCAATCGGTGTCAGTAGAAGTGCTTATCAATCGTCGAGATCACTTGGAGTCCCTCTCAGCTCCATACTCCTCCACTCTTTAAAGACTTCTCCACTCTGTAAAAACTCCTCCACTCTCTAAACACCATGGCCTGCCCAAAATGCGGCTGCCGCCTACTCACCAAGGTGGGGCGCTCCAAGAAGATGCTGATCTGCAGCGATTGCAGCCACCCACTCGAACCATCATCTGATCAGCTTGCCTCCCAGTGGCGCCAGCTATCCACGTTTATGTTTGTGTTGATGGTGGCTGGAGTGCCTGTGTTCCACACCCTGGTTTCAGGGATGGTCAGCTCCACGTCCACACCACTAAATAGGGAATCTCAAATAGAAAAGATCAACTAGCCAGGTCCATCGGAGTTTTAGCCCTAACTCTCACTGCCAGCGGCCCGGCTGCGCAGCTGCCACAGCCGCAGCAGCGCCACCACTCCACAGACGAGCGCAATCTCCAACACCAGCTTGATCCCTCCGGCCCAGGGGGCCAGCAGACCCTCCAACTGGCCGTAAGCCTGGCCCATCTCCCTGCCCGCCAGGGTGAGCAAGGTGGTCCAGATCAGGCTGCCCGCTGTGGTCCAGGCGAGAAACTTCGCCTGGGGCATCAATTCAATGCCAGCCGGCACAGACACCAGGGTCCGCACCCCTGGGATCAGTCGTCCCCAGAACACCACCGCCGAGCCATGGCGGTTGAACCAGCGGCGGCTATTGGCTAGGTCATCTGGCTGGATGCCCAGCCAGCGGCCCCGGCTAGCCAGCCAGCCAGCGATCCGCTCCTCATTTATCCAGCGGCCGATGCCATACCAAAACCAGGCCCCCAGCACGGTGCCCACCAGTCCGGCAACCACCGTGGGGAGAAATTGCAGCCGGCCCGCATGCACCAGATAGCCCGCGTAAGGCATCAAAACTTCTGAGGGAATGGGCGGGATGAGATTTTCAAGCAGCATCACAAAAGCAACCGCTCCATAACCGAGCAGGGGGTTGGTCTCCACAGCGGCGCTGATCAGGTCTGGCAGCCCGTCGATCAACTGCTGAATCAAAGGGAAAATCCAGGCACAGAACTGTGATTAGGGTAGGCATCACAAACGCAACATCAGCCTGACCAGCCCACCCTGGAACGCTCTTAAGACGTGGCGCCAGCGCCTCACGGTGCCCCAATTCACGGTTGTCACCGGTGCCCTGGTGATTGCCGTAGGCACTGTGGTGCTTGCCAGCCCGCTCTGCTCCACCGATGACGTGGGGCTATGGCAAGCCCTGTTCACCGTGACCTCGGCAATCACGGTGACTGGCCTTTCGATCATTGATGTGAGCCGCGATTTGACTGCCTTCGGCCAGGTGACGTTGGCTGGATTGATCATCACCGGCGGCCTGGGGCTGATGGCGATCACCACCTTTTTGCAGGGCTTCGTGCAGGGACATTCGGGTCTGCGCCACAGGCTTGATAGGGGCCGCGCCCTGGATGAATTCGGGGTAGGCGGCATCGGCCCAACCTTCAACAGCATCCTGATCACGGGCTTCTGTGTGATGGGGCTGGGCACGGTGGTGCTCTACGCCTTCGGCTTCACCGACATCGCCAACCCGCTTGAGCGCTTCTGGGCTTCTCTTTTTCACTGCATTAGCGCTTACAACAACGCCGGCTTCGGCCTCTGGGGCGACAACCTGGTGCGCTACCGGGACAACCCGGTGGTGAATGGCGTGATCGCCTCGATGATCGTGGTGGGCGGCATCGGCTGGCGGGTGATCAACGACCTCTGGACCAACCGTGCTCGCCTGCAAGGGCTTCGCCGCCTCAGCCTGCATACCCGGCTGGTGCTGCGCAGCACGGCCTTGTTAATCGTGTTTGGGGCCCTGGGACTGATGTTCACCGAACAATTCGCCGCCGGTGGCGTAATCGAAAATCTGCAGTGGTGGCAGGATATTCAGGTCACGCTGTTCCAGTCGATCTCGGCGCGCACGGCAGGGTTCAACACCGTGCCGCTCTCGGTTAAGACCTTCTCGGATGCGGGCCTGCTGCTGCTGATCGTGCTGATGTTTATTGGTGCCAGCCCGGGCGGCACCGGCGGTGGCATCAAGACCACCACCTTCGCCACCTTGATGGGGGCTACCCGCTCCACCCTGCAAGGGCGCGAGGAGGTGGTGATCCATCGGCGCCAGATCCCTGACACCGTGGTGCTGCGTGCCGTGGGGGTCGCCATGGCATCAGCAATCTTCGTGATTTTGATGGCCCTGCTGCTGGGGATTGGCCCAACCACCTCCGGGGAGCCCACCCGCACCACCTTCAACTTCCTCGAAAAGCTGTTCACCTGCATGTCGGCCTTCGGCACCGTGGGCCTGGATCTGGGCGTTACCGCCCAGCTCAACCGTTGGGGCCAGCTGGTGCTGATGGTGGGCATGTTTGTAGGCAGACTGGGCATCCTGCTGCTCCTTTCGGCGATCTACGGCAGCCGGCCCCAACCCCGGGTGGGTTATCCGCGCGAAGAGATCTACATCTGAATTCCCTAAACAGGCTCACTCCATGACGAACTGGTGGCATTGGAATCCGTCTGAAGGCGCCATCAAAGGTGGCTTCGCTGTAATCGGAGTGGGGCGATTTGGCTCCGCCGTGTGTAGCGAACTGATCAAGGCCGGGGCTGAAGTGCTGGCGATCGATGCCAGCCAGCGGGCCATAGATGAGCTGCGTCAAATCGACCCCGCCATCGAGGCGCGGGTGGTGGACTGCACCGACGAGGAAGCCCTGCGGGCCGCTGGCGTACTCGACATGACCACCGTGGTGGTGGCCATGAGTGAGCCGATCGAGGCCAGTGTGACGGCCACTTTGATTGTTAAAGACAGCCCCGGCAGCAAGGTGACGCAGGTAATCGCCCGGGCCACCAGTGATCTGCACATGAAAATGCTGCAGCGGGTGGGCGCCGATCGGGTGGTTTTTCCTTCAAAGATGCAGGGCCACCGCCTAGGCATGGAACTGGTGCGGCCCAACCTGCTGGAGCGGCTGCGCCTCGACGACCGCAACAGCATCGAGGAGATCCGGGTGCCCCAGGCCTTCATCGGCCAGTCGCTGCGGGAGATCAACCTGCGCAAGAACTACAACGTGAGCGTGCTGGCCGCCGGACCTGACAACCAGCTCACGGTGAACCCGCCCGCCTCCCACGTGCTCGAGGCTGGCGAGCTGCTGGTGGTGATGGGCGCCAGTGAAGCCTTGGCCAAACTGCCTGGCAGCTGAAATGCGCTGGCGCGGCCCAAACCAGTCCCCACTTAAACCCCCTATCCCGATCAGGGTACCGTGGTTTAAGGTCTCTATGTTCGAGGGATATTTGTGGCCGACCTTCTGCAGGCCTCACTCCAGCCCGGGGCTCTCATCACCCTGGTGGTGCTGGCTCTCTCAATCGTGCTGTTTGTGTGGGGAGTGATCCCCCCAGAAGTCACGGGCCTGCTAGCGGTAGGTCTGCTGATGGCCACTGGGGTACTCAAACCGGGAGAAGCCCTCCAGGGCTTCGGCAGCCCGGCCCTGCTTACGGTGATGGCCCTGTTTGCGATTTCAGCGGGGCTGTTTCGTTCCGGTGCCCTCGATCGCCTGCGCGGCTTGATCGGCTCCGATGCGGTGCGTAGCCCCAAGCGCATGATTGTGTTGTTGTCGGCAGTGGTGGGGCCGGTATCGGCCTTTGTGCCCAACACCCCAATCGTGGCCTCGCTACTGCCGGTAGTGGAGGGCTGGTGCCACCGCCGCCGCATATCTCCCTCCAAGGTGCTGCTGCCCCTTTCGTTTGCCACGGTGCTGGGTGGCACCCTCACCCTGCTGGGCAGCTCTGTGAACCTGCTGGCCAGCGAAGTCAGCGAAAAGCTCGGCTATGGCGCCTTCGGCCTGTTCAGCTTCACAAAAATCGGCATCGGCGTCTGGCTCGTGGGCAGCCTGGTGATGGCCCTGCTATCAGATCGCTTGCTGCCAGATCGCGGCAGCGATGACGATGACCTAGCCCGCGATATAACCAGCAGTGGCTATCTCACCGAGGTGATGATTCCAGCCAGCTCGGAATTGATCGGCCAGTCGTTGCATGGCAGCCGGCTGCAACGACGCTTCGATGTCGATGTGCTCGAACTGCATCGGGGCCCAGAACGTTTCACCCCACCCCTCGCCGACCGCCCCCTGCAGCAGGGAGACCGGCTGCTGCTGCGCTGCACCCGGGCCGATCTACTGCGCCTTCAGCAGGAGCAAATGGTGGTGCTTGCTCCCACCCCCGACAGCCCAGACACCGCAGATACCATTTCTGGCAGCCAGCGCATGGTGGAGGTGTTGCTGCCTTCCGGATCGAGCCTGGCT
Organism: Cyanobium sp. L1E-Cus; assembly: GCF_024345755.1. Classification (NCBI taxonomy): domain Bacteria; kingdom Bacillati; phylum Cyanobacteriota; class Cyanophyceae; order Synechococcales; family Prochlorococcaceae; genus Cyanobium; species Cyanobium sp. L1E-Cus. The sequence continues at coordinate 462,318 of NZ_JAGQBS010000002.1, forward strand.
GGTGGCTGCCTGCGCGACCTGCGTTTCCGCCAGCGCTACAACGCCACAGTGCTAGCCCTGCGCCGCGGAAACTCCGTGCTTAGGGAGCGCCTTGGCAAGGCGGTGCTGCGCGAGGGCGATGTGCTGCTGCTCCAGGGGCCCAAGGACGCCATTCGCGGTCTTCAAGCCAACAACGATCTGGTGGTGCTGGAACAGCTAGAAGACGACCTGCCCACGGTGAGCCGCAAGCGCCTGGCCCTGGTGATTGCCGTGCTGGCAATCCTGCTGCCGAGCTTGGGACTAATTCCCCTTGTGGCCTCAGTGCTGCTTGGCACCGTGGCGATGGTGGCCACAGGCTGCCTGCGCAGCGGTGAACTGCAGCGCTCAATCCGACTAGATGTAATCCTGCTGCTGGGATCCCTGGGCAGTTTCAGTGTGGCCCTTGAGAAAACAGGCCTGGCCGAAGCCATGGCCAAGGGACTGCTCAGCGGCCTAGATGACTGGCCCATCTACTGGGCAGTCGCGGCAGTGTTCCTGTTCACCACGCTGCTAACCGAGGTGATGAGCAATGCCGCCACAGTAGCCATGGTGATTCCGATCGCCGGCAAACTGGCCATAGGCCTTGGCATTGCGCCGATGGCGCTGATCTTCACCGTGCTGTTTGGGGCCAGCCAGAGCTTTTTAAGCCCGGTTGGTTATCAAACCAACCTGATGGTGTTTGGCCCCGGCCGCTATCGCTTTTTGGATGTGGCCCGCTACGGCTTCCCCCTCACCGTGGTGATGACCCTGCTGGTGCCCCTATTGGTTTGCCGCCAATTTAGGATCTAGGCGCAACTGGATCAAACACTTATTTCACCGCCAGTGGAATTTCTTGCTAATCCACTTCAAAAGCAGCCACAGCAATCCGCAAGCTGCCGCCACCAAAAGGATCCCAACCAGCACGCTGGTAAAGGGTTTGAGAGCAGCTGCAACGCCTGCGTAGCCAGCGCCAAGCGTCTGACCGGCAACAGTTAGCAGCAGTATCCAAATCAGACTGCCTGCCGTAGTCCAAATCAGAAACAAAGGCTGGGGCATCAACTCGATACCTGCCGGTAATGACACCAGCGTGCGGACCCCGGGGATAATCCGCCCCCAAAACACAACCGCTACTCCGTGGCGATTGAACCAGCGGCGGCTGCGGGCCAGGTCCGCAGGCCTCAAGCCAAACCAGCGGCCATGGTTTGCCAACCACTGCTCCAGCTGCTCCTCGTTGATTAGACGGCCGATTCCATACCAAAACCAAGCCCCGAGCACCGTTCCCAACAGGCCAGCCAGCACTACAGGAAACAGCTGCAGCCTTCCCTGCTGGATCAGAAAGCCTGCCAGCGGCATCACCACCTCCGAAGGAATAGGTGGCACCAGGTTTTCCAGCAACATCACCAGGGCAATTGCCCCATATCCCAGAAGCGGGTTAGCATCCACCGCCGCCAGGAGAAGCTGGGGGAGCTTCTCCATCAAGGCGGAAAGATCGGCCATCAATTCATTGCAGCAGGGGTATTAGCCCGGCGGCGGCTCCACCACTGCCGCAAAACCTTCTCAGCCTCGAGGTAGGTGAAGAACAACAGGCTCACCCCAACGCACACCATCAGATCGGCAAAGGCCAGGGGCTCTGTGCCAAAGAAACGGGACAGCCAGGGCACATAAAGCAGCAGCAATTGGAGGCCACTGGTGAACACCACCGCCCAGAGCAGCCAGGGATTACTGAAGGGGTTCACCTGCAACAAGGGGCGATCACTACGAGCCGACAGGGCATGACCCATTTGGGCCAGGCATAAGGTGGTGAACACCATGGTTTTCCAGGGGCCATCAACTCCCTGGGTGCGATATATCCACACCATCATGGCAATCGTCATTAAGCCGAACACCACACCAACTCGCACGATGTAGCGACCAATTCCCCTGGCAAAGATCGATTCACCCGGCCGAGCAGGGTCCCGGTCCATCAGGCCGGCCTCCGCCGGCTCGAGGGCCAGAGCTAGGGCCGGCACCCCGTCTGTAACCAGATTCATCCAGAGGATCTGCAAAGGAGTTAGAGGAACGCCAATCAGACCAATCAGGGGTGCCGCCGAAATCGTGACCAACTCGCCGACATTGCTACCCAAAATGTATTTAACGAAGCGGCGAATATTGGCGTACACCAGTCGCCCTTCCTCCACTGCGCTAACAATCGTGGCGAAGTTGTCATCCAAAAGCACCATGTCGGATGCCTCCTTGCTCACCTCCGTGCCAGTGATGCCCATGGCTACACCGATATGGGCTTGCTTAAGGGCAGGGGCGTCGTTAACCCCATCTCCCGTCATCGCTACCACCTGGCCATTGGCCTGCAGGGCCTTAACGATGCGCAGCTTCTGCTCAGGCGGCACCCGGGCATAGACACTGCAGCGAGCTACCACCGCGCGCAGCTCCTCATCACTGCAAGCTTCCAGTTCACGCCCCAGCACCACCTCACCATCAAGGGTGGTTAGACCAATTTTTGAACCAATGGCCCTGGCGGTGAGCGGGTGATCGCCAGTGATCATCACGGGCCGAATGCCAGCACCGCGGCAGATCGCCACCGCCTCAGTGACCTCGGGCCGTGCCGGATCCAGCTGGGCCATCAGGCCAATCAACACCAAACCAGAGAGGTCTTGGTCCGGACTGGAATGGTGGGGAGAACAGGCAAAGGCCAGCACCCGCAAACCAGAGGCCGCCAGGTCGCGGGCCTGATCGATCCACCACTGGAGCTGATTGGGGCTGAGCGCCACTACCCCGGAACCATCCAGCCAGCTGCTGCAGCTAGCCAGGATCACTTCAGGGGCACCCTTGCTGATCATCAGCTGACTGGAGCCTTCTGCCGCTGCCCCGAGGGGAGCCTGGAGGCTGCCATCGGGATCATTCACCCATACCGCCATCAACTGACGCTCTGAGCTGAAAGGAATCTCGGCCTTGCGGGCGTAGCGCTGCCTGAGCTCGAAATCGTCGAAACCAGCCTTACCAGCCACCACGGCCAAGGCTCCTTCCGTGGGGTCGCCAAGCACCTCCCAGGCCCCCTCTGCTCCTTGGCGCAACTCGGCATCACTGCAAAGCACACCGGCCTGCAGCAGCAGATTCTGCAAACCAGGATGGGCCCCGGCCAAGGGAGCCTCAGGTGCTGCCAGGAGCGCTGTCGTGAATTCGCCGGTGGGTTCGTAGCCCTGGCCACCCACCAGCACCGATTGATTGCCGAAGCGCAGCTCCTGAACAACCTGGCGATTTTGGGTGAGGGTACCGGTTTTGTCTGAGCAGATCACGGTGACAGAGCCCAAAGCCTCCACCGCTGGCAGACGCCGAATCAGGGCAGCACGCCGCACCATGCGCTGGGTGCCGATCGCCAGGGTGACGGTGATCACGGCCGGCAAGCCCTCGGGCACAATCGCCACCGCCATCGACAGGGAAACTTCGAGCAGGTCGAACGGGTCTTGACCCAGCAGCAACCCAAGGCCCACAACAATTGCCACCAGGGCCAGGGCTGTGCCAACCAGCACCTTGGCTAGACCATCGAGCCGCTCCTGCAGGGGGGTGGTCTCGCCGCCAGCGGTGTTGATCAGGGTGGCTATCTGACCCAGCTCAGTGGCCATGCCGGTAGAGGTCACTACCGCCACTCCCCTTCCCCGCACCACCTCGGTGCCCTGGAACATGCAGTTCTGGCGCTCCAGCATCGGTGTGGCTGAATCCAGCACCAGCTCGGCTCGCTTAAACACGGCCTCCGACTCACCAGTGAGGGCGGCTTCTCTCACTCCCAGATCAGCCGTCTCGAGTAGGCGCCCATCAGCCGGCACCCGATCGCCGGCTTCGAGGCGGATCAGGTCGCCCGGCACCAGCTCCTCACTCGACAACTTTTGCCACTGGCCATCGCGGCGCACCTGCACCTGGGGTTGGGACATATCGCGCAGTGCCAGCAGCGCCTTCTGGGCCCGGCTCTCCTGCAGATAGCCCAGTAGGCCATTGAGAGCAACGATCACCACAATCGCGATCGCATCCTTAGGGAACTTCTGCTCCACATAGGCCACGCCGGCGGAAACAGCAGCAACCGCCAGCAACATGATCAACATCACGTTGCTGAACTGGTCCCACAGGATCAACAAGTTGCTGCGACCAGCTGCAAGTTCAAGCCGGTTGGGGCCAGTAGCGGCCAGACGCCGGCTTGCCTCTGCCGTGCTCAGCCCAGCCTCCCCGCTCTGCAGCTCCTGCAGGCAGGATTGCCCATCGATGGCATGCCAGTTCTGGGGCATGGGAGTTGTCATGAAATCAGAAGTAGTTGGAATAGATGATTAGGGAGGACTCAGCTGATCTGGCTGAGGAACTGCTTACTGCGCTCATGGCGCGGGTTAGTAAAAAACTGCTGCGGCGGCGCCACCTCAACCACCTCGCCATCAGCCATAAGCACCACTCGGCTTGCAACCTTACGCGCAAAGCGCACCTCATGGCTTACCACCACCATGGTCATGCCGTCGCGGGCCAGCTCCTGCATAACTGCCAGCACCTCCTGCACCATCTCGGGATCTAGGGCACTGGTGGGCTCGTCAAACAACATGATGCGGGGCTCCATGCAAAGCGAGCGAGCAATCGCCACCCGCTGCTGCTGACCGCCGGAAAGCTGGCCTGGAAATTTGTGGGCCTGCTCGGCGATCCCAACCCGCTCCAACAACTCCAGGGCCTGGCGCTCCACCTCAGCTTTAGGGCGCTTGCGCACCTTCACCGGCGCCAGGGTGAGGTTGTCGAGCACCGTGAGGTGGGGAAACAAATTGAACTGCTGGAACACCATGCCAACCTCCCGGCGGATCGCATCTATGCGGCGCAAATCGTCGCTGATTTCAATGCCATCCACCACGATTGAGCCCTTCTGAAAATCCTCCATGGCATTGAAGGTGCGCAGGAAGGTGCTCTTACCTGAGCCCGACGGACCCATGATCACGACCACCTCGCCCTGGTGGACGCAAAGATCAACTCCCCGCAGGGCATGGAAGCCGTTGGGATACCACTTCTCGACCCCACGGGCCTCGATCATCAGGGCGGGGGAGCTGATCATGCCTGGGGCGCAGAGGGGGAATGGGGATTAAGGCGAGTTTCTAAGGCGCGACTGCCCAGCCCAAGGGCCGCGCAACAACTCCAAAACAAAATGGCGAGCACTAAGTACACCTCCGCGTTCTTACCAAGAAACATTGGGTTGGCCATCACCGTACGGGCGGTGCCGAGTAGGTCAAGCAGGCCGATCAAGGAGAGCAAGGTGGTGTCTTGCAGCAGGGATATGAATTGGCCCACCGTGGCTGGCAGAGCAACTCGTAGGGCTTGGGGAAGAACCACATGCACCAGAGCCAGAGGCACCGACAAGCCCAGGGAGCGGGCCGCCTCCAACTGACCCGCAGGCACCGCTACCAAACCTGATCGCACCGCCTCAGCCACATAGGCAGCAGCAAAGAAGGTGAGCACCCAGGCAGCCCGCCAAACCCGATCGGGAGCCAACCCCCCTGGCAGGAGGAAGCCGAGGATGTTCTGCCCCAGAAACAGCAGGGTAATAAGTGGTGCACCGCGGATGAACTCGATGTAGATCACCGAGCCCCAGCGCAGCAGCGGCAGCTCGCTACGGCGACCAAGGGCGAGCAGAACCCCTAAGGGAAAGCAGAGCAGAATGGCAAAAGTGGCCATCAACACCGTGAGCAGCAAGCCACCCCACTCAGAAGGCGGCACCTGGACCAGACCCAGGCCACCACTAATCAGCACCATCCCCACCAGGTAAAGCAAGGGCCAAAGCAGGGGAATCAGCCGGCGGAAAGCCTGGGGAATGGCTGGCCCGTAGCGCCCCGCCGCCCAGCGGGCCAGCAGCAACAGACCCGCAATCCCCCACCAACGCGCCTGGATGGCAAGGGTTAGCTGTAGGGCCATGGGCCGCCAGAGGGCGAGCACCCCCAGGATTGCGGCGGCCCAGCGGTCGTTGCGGGGCCAAAGAGCACGAACAGCACCGGAGCCGGGAAAAGCCCTCAACAGACCCCAACTCAGCCCAGTTGCCAGGGCCAGCAAGGTAGTGAGCAGCCATAGGCGCCACTGCTGCTCCACTGGATAGCGACCTACAGCAAACAGGGTGCTGTTGGCACTGAGCACGGCCCATTGGGCCTGGAATAGGGCCCAGCGGAAAAAGCCCAAGGCCGCTGCCAGCAGGGCGGCCAGCAGGGCGATTGAAATCAAGCCATCGAGTCGGCTGCCAAAGAGCTCCTTTTGCAATCTGCGCAAGGGACTCGCTCGCACCACCAGAGGAGCTGTACTTGCCATTTCAGCGTTCTCTCAGCTGCACCAAGCCATTCAGCCCGTTCATCAGGGCAGAAATCACGAGGTCGATCACTAAATAAGAACCCAACAAGATCAACATCACCTCAATGGCACGGCCGGTTTGATTCAGGGTCGTTTCCGAAACTGAATAGAGATCGGTGAAACCGCAGGCCACTGCCAGTGAGGAATTCTTGGCCAGTGAAATGTATTGGCTGTTGAGCCCCGGCACAATTACGCGCAAGGCTTGGGGCAAAACGATTCGCCGCAGGGTCAGCAGGGGCGGAAAACCCAATGAGGTGGCTGCCTCCCACTGTCCCTTGGGCACAGAGGCAATACCGCCGCGCACCACCTCGGCGATAAAGGCAGCGGTATAAACCACCAGCCCGGTGAGCAGGGCCCCAAATTCAACGGTGAAGCGCAGAGGGGCCTGCCAAACCCCATCTACCAATTCGGGGGAGCCTAAAAACAGTCCTGATTTAGCGAGCACTAGCCCCGGCAGTTGCAGAGCGTCACGGCCATTCGGCAAGGCCAAAAAAACTACGAAATACCAAAAGATCAGTTGCAGCAGCAGGGGAATATTGCGAATCACCTCCACATACACCCGAGCCAGTCTGCGCAGCAGCCCATTGCTGCTGAAAGAAGAAGTGCCTATAAGGGTGCCGAGGACAGTCGCACCCACCAAGCCTGCGATCACTACCCGCAGGGTGTTGACCAATCCCGCCAGCATGGCTCGCCAGTAGGGAAGGCTGGCATCAAACGGCAGGATTGTTTCAGCCAGATCAAATCCCGCTGGTTGCCCCAGCCAGCTCCAGCTGAGCAGCAGGCCCCGGGCGGTGAGGTTGAGCAGCAGGTTGGTGAGCAGAAATGCCACCACCACCCCAATTACCAGAGCCACCGCCCCCTGAACAAGCCAGGGTAGGTAGCGGCGGTTGCGCCACCAGGGGGTGACTTCAGATCGGCTCGTCATGGCAGTGTGCCGGCGCTAACGGAACTCACAGGAAGGGAGGCGAATACATCAAGCCCCCTTGACGCCATTGCTGATTCACACCTCGCTCCAGCTTGAGGGGCGATCCCGTGCCCACATTGCGCTCGAACACCTCGCCGTAGTTACCCACAGCCTTCACGGTCCGAACCACGAAATCGGCAGGCAACCCCAGCTGCTTGCCAAGATCGCCCTCCACTCCAAAAAAGCGGCGAAGCTGGGCAAGGTTTTTGTTTGCTTTGGCCTCAGCCACCTTTGCGTCGATGTTGGCGGCAGTGATGCCCATCTCCTCAGCCTGAATGAGGCTGTAAACGACCCAGCGCACGGCATCAGCCCAGGCCGGATCGGCATTAACAGTGGCAGGGTTGAGGGGCTCCTTGCTCAATACATCTGGAAGCAGGATGTGTTCAGAGGGCTTCGGGAAACCGGTTCGCTTTGCTGCTAGCTGGGAGCGATCGGTGGTGACGGCAACGCAGCGGCCCTGCAGATAGGCCGCGTAGGTCTGATCTCCCGACTGAAATTTGAGTGGGGTGTAGGTGGCATTGAGCTCCCGCATACGGTCGGCCAGGTTGAGTTCTGATGCCGTTCCGGTCTCCACGCAGATCGGCTTGCCGGCAACGTCCTTAAGGGATCGAATGCCGCTGGTGGCGGGCACCATCACGGCCTGGCCATCAAAGAAGGTGGTGGGGGCAAAGGCGAGAGCATTACCGCCAGGCGCATCGCGACTGAGGGTCATGGTGGTGTTGCGGGAAAGTAGGTCAACTTCACCGCTGCTCAGAGCCGCAAAGCGTTCGGTGGCACTGAGGTCGCGGTAAGTGACCTTGGCAGGATCCGATAAAACCGCAGCCGCTGTTGCCTTACAAATGTCTACGTCCAGGCCGCTGTAGCTGCCGTCAGGACTCACAAAACTGAAACCCGGCAGCTTGCCGTCCACACCACAGATCAAGCTACCCCGAGCCTTAATTGCGGCCATTTTCTGGCTTTGAACTCCACCCCCATCACTGGCGCAGCCCACCAGGGCCAGGGACGCGATCAGGGGTACGGCGGCAGTGAACCGGTGAAGCTGGACCATGGATAATTCCGCTGTCGGACCAGTGTTACATCAAGGGTAGGGTGGCGCCATTAATGCTATTGATCAGAGCTATGGCTAACCGTCAACAACGCCTCGAGTGGATATTTGAGCGTTGGCTGTGGCGCTTCCGGCTGATCGCGATTGTGCCGGTGGTGATGAGCCTGCTCAGTGCTGCAGCCGCATACCTTGCCGGCACCTTGGAGGTGCTTGGGGCCCTGAAAGCGCTGCTCAAAGGCTCAGGCGACACCAGTTACGCAATCGCCCTGCAGCTGGGCAAGTTGGTGGGAGGAGTCGACCTTTACTTGATCGGCATCGCCCTGATGATCTTTGGCTACGGGGTGTATGAGCTGCTGATCTCCAACATTGAAGCGGCGCACGAGGACGGCAAAGACGGCGGCAGCGGCCTGCTCGACATTCGCAGCCTCGATGACCTCAAGGAAAAGTTGGTAAAGGTGATCGTAGTGGCGTTGATAGTGTCGGCCTTCAAGGCCATGTTGGTCTTCCCAATCCATAGCACCACCAACCTGCTGGTATTCAGCGGCAGCGTGTTGTTGTTGGCCCTGAGCGCCTGGCTGGTGGCAGGCGGCAAAAAAGCCCGCCACTCCTAGGTGATTGCAAAGAGGGATTCAAGAGGGCTTGCACACCACCGCATGCCAAGAGGCTCATGCGTGCCGTTGATGACGCCAGCGCAGGGTTTGCCACACGAGAAACACAAACACCAGCGGCAGGATTGCCACTAGGGCCACAAATCTGAACTCATCAACTGCTGATGTGACCGTATTAGTAAGCACCTGCTCCACCAGATAAAGGCCGTAGAGACCTACCAAGATTCCACCTTCAAGGCGGCTGATCACGCCATGACTCCAGAAAATCGGCAAGCAAGCCAGGGTGGTGAGCACCATGATTGGGAAATCGCGGTTCACCATCACCGGATCCACCGTGAGGCCCTGGCCACCGGAAGCCACACCGCAAAGCCCAAGGATCACCAGCTGGTTGAGCAGGTTGCTGCCCACCACGTTGCCGATTGCCAGGTCTGCCTTGCCGCGATAAGCAGCCACAAGTGAGGTAACTAATTCCGGCATCGAGGTGCCGGCGGCCACAATCGTGAGGCCAATAACTGTTTGGCTGACGCCCAAGCCCACGGCAGCGGCGGTGGCCCCCTTCACCAAGATCTGGGATCCAACCACGAGCAACACAAGGCCGCCAGCCAATTTGGCCCCAGCTACAGCCGGTGTAGCCCGATCGTTTTCGTCAATATCATCACCTTCATCAGGATTTTCACCGGCAGTGCGCATCTCCCAAACGATGTTGATCACCGTGCCGACCAGCAGGGCCAAACCGGCCTGCCAAGTGAGCCGGCCACCGGAGGCCATGCCCCACACCGCCATCGACACACCAAGCAGCAATGGCACATCGCGGCGTACCAACCGGCTCTTAACTCGCAGCGGCACCACCAGGGCGCTGAGCCCAAGCACAACCAGCACGTTGAAAATGTTGCTGCCAACGATGTTGCTAACGGCGATATCATCGCCGCCTTGAATCGTAGAGATCAAGCTCACGAACAGCTCTGGGGCGCTGGTGCCGAGAGACACCACCGTGAGCCCGATCACGATCTGGGGAATGCCAAACAACAGGGCCACGGCCGTGGACCCACCCACAAACAATTCGCCGCCACCAAATAGCAGCACGATGCCAACGATGATTTCGATGGCGCTGGGCAAAAGGGGCATCGGTGAAGGGCTGCCAAGGAATCGATATGGGGATTCTGTACGGTCACCCGCCGAAAGGGCTCAATCCAGGGGCTGCGACCTACGCTTTGCCTTGATTTCGGGCAGACATTCAGAGTGATTGATCCGGACGCCACAACATCCGCAGCTGGCTCCGGCCAGCCCGACGAGCTCGAAAGTCTCTTTACCTTTCTGGGCCAGATTCAGAAGGATTCTGCCCTGCGCGACCAGCTAAACGAAGTGATAACGGCTCCCGATGTGGTGGCCATAGCCGCCGACCAGGGCTTCAGCTTCCAAGCCTCCACATTGCTGGGACTGTTCGAGCGCTGCAATGAAGCACCTCTGGCGCGCCAGGGGCTGATGGACGAAAAGTTGATTCGTGTCTATCTGCAGCGGCAGCGCCTGCAGTCCCCATGACTGCAACCAAGCTCCAAGATCTGCTTGGTCTCTGGCAGCAGCAGGTCAAGGCCTGGGGTTAGGTATGGAGCCGTTGGCTCTGACCGCTTTGGCTGAGGCCCGAGCCCAGGGCGATTTCAGTGGTCTGCCAAAGGTGGAGTTGATGGCAGACGACGAATTGCCAGGGGCCCGCAGCCATTTTTCAGCAAGCAGCCAAACGGTATTTCTCAACACCCTCTGGCTTGCTGGTTCTGACCAAGACGCCGTACTGCATGAGTTGACGGTGCGCTGGGGCGAGCATCTTGATGTGCTGTTAAACACCTCCGACACCCCTGGAGACGAGGGCAGCCACTTTGCGGCCCTGCTCAGCGCTGGCCGAGCAACTCCTCCCAAGTGAGCGGTTGGGCGCTGGGACGTCCTTGGGGACGGGAGTGCAGCGGGCAGCTGGGATAGCTGGTGCGGCTTGAGCGGGATGGGGAAGGGGAAACAACAAACATGGAAAAGTGAATCGATATGGATCTCGCACCGAAGGATTGCCATTCCCCTAAGGGGAATTCACACGGAGCAATCGCTAAGCAGAACAATCAAACTGGACTGAGCTGACTTGGCAGACAGATCTGACTTGTCAGACTGATCGGCCGTCCCCAGGAAGCGCAGGGGATGCATGGTGCTGGTTCTGGCGTGCGCAAGCTCTTAGAGCTAGCCGGCTTCTGCCAGACCCCTCAACCATAACCCGAAAGCAGGTACCCCTTCGCTTGAGCGATTCAAATAATGGGTTTGAGCAACAAAGCACCCACGAACAGGGCCGTATAGATGCTGAGCAGCAGCAAACCCTGGTACCAGGTCAGGGAATCCCCTTCCGTGACCCAGTGCACTGCAAAGGCGGTGGCCCCAAGGCAGGCCAGGGCCTGGGGCGGGAAGGTGAGGTGCAAGAAACGCCCCATCAGCGGTCCGAGCAGCACCAGAACGGGCAATACGAACAACATCAACTGGACGCTGGATTCGACGGTGCTGGCCATCGCCAGGGCCATGCGACCTCTACTGGCCGCCCGAAAGGCGACCAGAGCTTCTGGAATTGCCGAAAACAACGGCAACAACAACATGCCCACAAATAGGGGGGTGACCGCACTGCCTTTGACCAGATCTTCAAGTCCAGCTACCAAGTGCTCCGAAACCCCGGCAATGGCCAGGGCCACCAAAACCAGCACCCCCATAATTGCCAGAAGGGACCCCTGGGACTCGCTAGTAGCACTTGCTTCTGCCAGCTCCCGCTCAACAGTAAAGAGCCCCCGATGGGTACCCAGTTGATATAGGTAGGAAAGCAGATAAGCCACCATCACAATCACCGCCACAATCAGGGAGTAGACGGCAAATAGATCAAATGTGTTGCTGCCCTCGGTGATCGGGTGCATCGAGTCCCAGAAGAAGATCGAGGGGACCGACATCAAAATCACGCTTATCAGCAACTGGCGGGTGCTCAGGCCACGACTGTGGCGATTGAGATCCACCACCAACTCACGCCGGCCAGCCACGATCGTGCTGACACCGAGCACCAACAGGCTGTTGGTGATGACGGCACCAGCGATGCTCAACACCACCAGGTCGTAGAGGCCGCTTTTCAAGGCCGTCAAGGCGATTACCAGCTCAAGCAAATTGCCCAGGGTGACGTTCAACAGCCCTCCCAACCGCTCACCAACGCGGTGCACAAGGCGATCGACCAGCTCAGCTGTGATCTGGGCCAGAGGGATCAGGGCGAGGCCGCAAAGCAGGAAATAGGGGAGCTTGAAAGGGCCCGCCGCCTCAGGCGGCACCACAATCGCAACAGCGCTCACCAGCAGCAGCAGCTTCCAGCGACCACTCAAAACCTCTCGAATCAGCACGAGGCAAGTCCAACCAAAATCAATGGGGGCAGGGGGACTTGAACCCCCACAACGTTGCCGTCTGCGGATTTTAAGTCCGCTGCGTCTACCAATTCCGCCATGCCCCCTGCCTGGCCATCCTAAATTGGTGGCAACACGAAGGTTTGCCGTGCAGCTGCCCGGGTTTCTTCAATCCGTTTCGCCTGATCTACTGCTGGTGCTGGTGGCCTATGCCCTGATCGCAGGCGCCTATCTAGTGGCCGTGCCCCTGCTGCTTTACGCCTGGATGATCAAGCGTTGGACGGTGATGGGCAAGCTCGAGCGCTTTGGGGTCTACGGACTGGTGTTTCTGTTTTTCCCAGGTCTGATTTTGTTTGCACCCTTCATCAACCTGCGCATGGCAGGCCAGGGCAACGTGCTCTCATGACCAACGGACGGGCCCTGCTGCTGGCCCTAGGGGTCTTTGGCTTGGGCGGGGGTGGTTATTGGCTGTTTCAGGCCGGGGGATTTGAGGGCTTTTCTGCTGGTATCGCCGCCTCTGCCCTGCTGATGGTGCTGGTACTCGCCTGGACGGGCAGCTACCTATTTCGGGTGGTCACAGGCAAAATGACTTTTATCCAGCAGCGGCGCCAATACCGCGAGGCCTACGACGCCTTCACCACTGAAGCCCTGCAGCGCAAATTTGACGCCCTCAGCCCCGAAGAGCAGGAGCGTCTACTGCGCGAAACGGGCCAGCTGCCAGATGCTCCCCAGGGCGAGGCATAGGCTCACTGGCCGAAGCCCTTCTAGCTGCTGTGTCTGCCGCCCCCACCCAAATCCAGCAGCGTTTCAGCTCCCTTCGCCAACGTGGACGTTGCGCCCTGATGCCGTTTTTGATGGCGGGCGATCCGGATCTGACCCACACCCGGGCAAGCCTGCTGGCCTTGCAGGCCAACGGCGCCGACCTGGTGGAGCTAGGCATTCCCTACAGCGATCCCTTGGCCGATGGGCCGGTGATCCAGGCCGCTGCCAGCCGAGCCCTGAAAGCTCGCACCACTCCAGCCGGGGTGCTGGAGATGCTCAGCTCCCTCAAGGGTGAACTGACCATGCCGGTGGTGCTGTTCACCTACAGCAACCCCTTGCTCAACCGCGGCATGGAGGCCTTCTGTGTCGCCGCGGCCGCCGCCGGAGCCGCCGGCTTGGTGGTGCCCGACCTACCCCTTGAAGAGGCCGAGAAACTCTCAGCAATCGCAGCAGCTGCCGGCCTCGATCTGGTGCTGCTAGTGGCGCCCACCACGCCAGCCGAGCGCATGGGAAGAATCCATCAGGCCAGCCGCGGCTTCACCTACCTGGTGAGCGTCACCGGCGTGACCGGGGTGCGCACAAACCTTGAGTCCCGGGTGGGCGATCTGGTGGGCCAGCTCAAGACCCTGGGAGATACGCCAATCGCCGTGGGCTTTGGCATTTCCGGCCCCGAGCAAGCCCGTCAGGTGCGCGACTGGGGCGCCGATGGAGCAATTGTGGGCAGTGCCCTAGTGAAAGTGATGTCGGCCGCCCATGGCCAGCAGGGCGACGTTGCCGCCGCGGCCGGGCGCTTCTGCGCCGAGTTGCGGGCCGGGCTCGACGCTTAAGCCCCTCATGCTGTTTTCCCCCGCCTGCGAGCGCAACAAAGGGCCGATCCTGGCTGTGCTTAAAGAGTGGCTGCCTGCCCACGCCCAAGTACTTGAGATCGGCTCAGGCAGCGGCCAGCACGCAGCTTTCTTCTGCCAGCAGATCGCAGGCCTCAGCTGGCAGGCCAGTGAACGCCAAGAGAGCCTCACGGATCTGCAGGCCCAGCTGGAGGCCCTGAGCCCCACGCTGCCAGCCGCCATCGCCCTTGATGTCACGGACGCTGGGCAGTGGCCAAGCCAGAGCTTCGATGCTGTATTCAGTGCCAATACGGCTCACATCATGTCGGCCGCGGCCGTAACCCACTTATTAGCTGGAGCCTCGCGGGTGTTGCGGCCTAGCGGGCTGCTGCTGCTCTACGGCCCCTTCCACGACGGCGGCATACACACTGCCGCCAGCAACGCCGCCTTCGACCAGCACCTGCGCAGTCTCGATCCAGCCATGGGGGTGCGTGATGCCATTGAGCTGGTGCAACAAGCCCAAAACCTCGGTCTCGACCTCCTAGCCGATCTGCCCCTGCCGGCCAACAATCGAATGCTGGTGCTGGAGCGTCCTACGCCCGCCAGCTGTAGCCAGTAGGAGGCGCAGGCCGCTGAACAGCCGATCGAGGGCCTCAGCCAGATCCGCAGCGTCGAGCAGGCCGTAGCTGAGCCGCAACACCGGCCCAGCGTCGCTGGAATCCAGCCCAAAGCTGCCGCCGCTCAGGGTCGCCACCCGGTGCTCGAGCACCAGCCGCCGCATCAGCGTGTCCGCAGAGAACGGCAACGGCACAGCAACTTGCAGCAGGGCGTAGAAGGCCCCATCGGGCTGGGCCAGCAAACGCACGGGCAAGCCCTGGGCCTGCTGCTCTGCCACGGCAGCCAGCAGCTGCAGGCGCAGCTTCGCCAGGGCTGCGATGCGGGGCGCGCACCAGGCCGGACCGGCAGCTAGGGCGGCCCGGGCGGCGTGCTGGGTGAGTCGGGGCGGACAGATCAGCACCGTGTCCTGCACCTTCAACAAGGAAGGCAGCAGCGCCTGCGGTACGGCCATGTAGCCCAACCGCCAGCCCGCCAGGCCATAGGCCTTCGAGAGCGAGTGCAGCGACACGGTGTGGGCGGCGCTGCCCGGCAGGGAACCGGCGCTCCAGTGGGGCTCGTCGCCGTAGACGAACTGCTCGTAGGCCTCATCGCTGATGTGAAACAGGCCGTGCAACGCACAGAGTTGGTTGATCGCCGCCAACACCTGGGCCGGAATCACCACGCCACTGGGGTTATTTGGCGACACGGTGACGATGGCCCTGGTGCGCGGGGTGATTGCCGCCTCCAACCGCTCTGGATCGGGTATCAGGCCCGCCTGCACCGGGACTGGCACCGCACCGGCCAGCTGCACCGCCATCACGTGGTTGAAATAAAAGGGCACAGGCAGGATCACCTCGCTGGGTTCCCCTGGGGAACCCGCTGCGATCACTTGTGCTACCGCGTTGAAAGCCATGTTGCTGCCGGCTGTGACCAGCAGCTCAGCCCCTATGAGATCGAGGTCGTTCTGGTTGGTGAGCTTGGCGGTGATTACCGCCAGCAGCTCTGGATCACCCAGGAGTGGCCCGTAACGGTGCAGCGCTGGCCCCCCGGTCGCCAGGGCCTCGGCCACGGCAAGGGCTACGCCCGGTGGCGGATCCCAGCCCACCATTCCCTGGGCCAGCGACAGGGTGCCGGGGGTCTGGTGCACCAGGGCCGCCAGCTCAGGAATGATTGGGCTGAGTACCTTGGCCAAGCGCTGGCTTGGGCCCGGTAGGGGGTAAGCGGGATCGCTCACTGCCCTAAGGGTCAAGGGTTGTATTTGGCAGTTGACTGCTTCACGCAGGTCGCCTTGGCTTGATCCAAGCTTTGGCCTTTGCCGTAGCCGTCGGCAATGCAGCCACAGGTCTCGCTGACCATGCCAGCAGGGGGTGTTTTGCCTGCCTTCTTGAAGTCATCCTGCATGGCGCTGGAGCATTTGCCAACGATGATCTGCTTGATCATGTTGGCTTGGGCAGGAGCCGCGAAAAAGGCAGCACTAGCAAGAACGAGACAGGAGCGCAGCACGTGAATTGGGAAACTTGTCAAACCCTTCTTAACACCATTGATCGGCACCCAGAAAGCCGGTAACCCCGTAATGTCAGGCCGCGATCACTCTCAACACCATGCGCTTCGTGCTCTGGGGTACCTACTGCGATGACGCCCTCGAAAAGCGCGGCCCCTATCGGGAAGAGCACCTAGCCGGACTGCAGGGCCTTAAGGACGCCGGCACCCTGATCACCCTGGGCCCCACCGAAGGCAGCACCCATGTGTTCGGGATCTACGAGGCCGATAGCAAAGAGCAAATTGAGGTCCTGGTTAAGGCAGATGTCTACTGGCGCAATGGCATCTGGACTGAGGTGCAGGTGTATCCCTGGATCCAAGCCTTCTGAAGCAACTTCATCCCTTGGGCCAATCCAGCTGGGCCTGCTGCCACACGTAGGCAGCCACCGCCTCTGCTCCCCCATCCCCAAGCACGGCTGCATAGCCAGACATCTGGCCCTGGCCGGCGGCGGCAATTACGGCGATCCGCTCCGGAGCATCGATGCCATTGCGCTCTAGGGCCGCCAGGTGCAAGTTTTTACCGCGGCGAATGATGTTGCCGCCATTTACGTGGCAGCCAGCGCAATGGTTAGCAAATAGCTCTGCCCCATCCGCCGCAGGGGCCGCCCAAGCCGGCTCTGCGCTGATGACCAGCGCCGCCATCACCACGGCTAACAACACCAATCTGGCCAACCCCAACCCCCGCAACAGCTTCTGAAGCACCGTGGGAATCCTGCTATCGATGATTCCAGTGTGCGCCTGCAGGCGCTAAACAGGGTCTTACGCCGCCACCTGGGTCCTGGCTAGCCCCTTGCCACCCGTCACCCTGCTGCACAGCGCCGACTGGCAGATCGGCAAGCCCTATGCCCGGGTCAGCGATCCAGACAAACGCGCACTGCTGCGCCAGGTGCGGCTCCAGGCAATCGGCCGTATCGCAACCCACGCCGCCGCCACAGCAGCTGACTTAGTAGTGGTAGCTGGGGATCTGTTCGACTCACCCACGCCTGGCGCAGCGGATGTAAGTGCCGTGTGTGCCGCCATCGGCACGATCCCTTGTGCCGTGCTGGTGATCCCCGGCAACCACGACCACGGTGCCCCAGGCAGCGTGTGGCATACGCCCTATTTCCAGGCTGAGCAGGGGCGCCGCGCCGCCAACCTGCAGGTGTTGCTGGAGGCCACACCCATCGAACTGGCAAGTGTGGTGGTGCTGCCCTGTCCACTACTGCGTCGCACTGATGCAAGCGATCCCTGCGGCTGGCTCAACGGCCTCAACTGGACTGAGCTGCCTAAAAACAAGCCCCGGTTGGTGCTCGCCCATGGCTCGGTTCACGGCTTTGGTGCCACCGACCTTGATGCCGCTGGCGAGCCAGACGACGACAACCCCGGCGATGCCAGCAACCGTTTGCGGCTTGAGGGGGCCTGGTTGGAGCATGTTGACTATGTGGCTTTAGGCGACTGGCACGGCCTCAAACGGGTATCGGAGAAGGTTTGGTACAGCGGCACCCCAGAAGCAGATCGCTTTCCCCGCAGCGCCGACTACCGCTGCGGCCAGGTGTTGCAGGTGCAGCTTGGGCGGGGCGTAGTGCCCCAGGTGACTCCCTTGGCCACCGGAGCGCTGAACTGGCATCCGATGCGCATCCAACTGCAGCAAGACAGCGACCTTGAGCGACTCGAAGCTCAGCTGGAACGCCTGCTTGGCGGGCGCATCGGCAGCGACCTGCTGCTGCTGGAGGTGGGCGGCAGCCTCAGCCTGGCTGGCCATCGCCGCTACGCGGAACTGTTGGAGCGCCTGGATGCCCAGCTGCTGCGACTGAAGCTGCGTGGTCGCTGTGAAGCGGCGCCCGGAGATGCCGAACTAGCCGAGCTAACCCAGCGTCCCGGCGATCCCCTGGTTGCCCGGGTTGCCCAAGAGCTGCATCGCTGCCTTAAGGCCCCTGGCGACGCCGACCCCACGGTGGTGCGTCTAGCCCTCAGCGAGCTGCACCAGACCGTGGCCCAGTTGCAGGTCTAAATATGCGCCTGCTCCACGCCACCCTGCGCCAGGTGCGCCTGCACCAGCAGCTCGAGCTTCAGTTTGATCCCCGCTTCACCCTGCTGGGCGGCCCCAATGAGGCGGGCAAGAGCACGGTGGTGGAAGCCCTGCACAAGGTGCTGTTCCTCAAGGCCACTGCCACGGGCCGGTCGGTAGACGAAATGCGCTCCCGCCTGCACAGCGGCCTGCCGGAGGTGGAGCTGGGCTTTGAGGCGGCCGGCGCCCGTTGGGAGCTACGCAAGCGCTTTTCCGGGGCAAGTGGCACCTGCCAGCTCAGCAGCGATGCGGGCCTGGCCCTGCGGGGGGCGGCGGCGGAGGAGCAGCTGGCCCGTCTACTGGGGGTGGATGGGCCAATCGAGGGCAGGCGCCACAGTCAGTTGCCGCTGCGCTGGGCCCACCTCTGGGTGCGCCAGGGGGAGGCCGGCACCAACCTGCTGGGCAGCCCCAGCGAGGCCTACGACGTTGAACAGCTGGTACAACAACTCCAGCAGCGGGGCGCGGCGGCCGCGGCCCTGGAATCCCCCCTCGACCGCCTGGTCAGCGAGCAGCTGCAGGCCCGGCTCGACCAGCAGTTCACGGCCACTGGCAAGGTGAAGGCTGGCTCCCCCCTGGCCGCGGCCCGCCAGCGCTGCTCAAGCGCCCTACTGAACCTGGAGCAAGCCCAAGCCCTCCAAGCTGAGCTGGAAGCGGCCATGGAGCAGCTGCGCCAAATAGGTCAAAGGCTGCAGTTGATCGAAGCCCAGGAGCGGCCGCAGCTGCAGCGGGCTCTCCAGCTGGAGGCCCAGGTGCGGCTGCGGCGAGCCCAGGTCGAGCCCCTGCGCCAGCAACTGAGCAATCTTGAGCAGGCCCAGGGGCAGCTGCAAGCGGTGCAGCGGCAGCTGGGCGAACTAGGGGCGCAGCAGCAGGACTGGCAGCTGCAACGCGCCAGCCGGCAAGAACAATTCCGCAGTTTGGAAGCCAATTGCCAAAGCTCAGAGCAGGCCTGCCAGGAGCTGAAAAACCAGCAGCAGCAACAGGTCGAGCGTCTAGAGCTGGCCCAGCAACTGCTCGATCTAGCCAACCTCGAGCGGGAAGGTCAGCAGCTCCTAGAGCATCAACAACAATTCCAGCGGCTCCAGCTCCAGGCGGAACAGTGCAAGCAGAGCCTTGCCCAGCTGGCCCCGATCGATGCCGCCGCTGTGAAGGCCCTGCGGCAGGCCGAACAGCAATGGGCCCAGGCCGAAGCCCGCAGCCAGGCCATGGCGACAGCGATCTGTTTGATTGAGGCGGATCAGCCCGTAAGCCTCGCCTGCCAGCCCCTATCCCCTGGAGAAACGGTTCAGCT
Organism: Cyanobium sp. L1E-Cus; assembly: GCF_024345755.1. NCBI lineage: Bacteria > Bacillati > Cyanobacteriota > Cyanophyceae > Synechococcales > Prochlorococcaceae > Cyanobium > Cyanobium sp. L1E-Cus. The sequence goes on from NZ_JAGQBS010000002.1 coordinate 481,732, forward strand.
CAATGGCAGCGCCGAGCTGGCGGTGGGCTGCGGGGTAAGGCTGCGAATCAGCCCTGGGGGAGGGGAGGCGACCGCCCAAGCTGCGGCTGCCCTGCAGCACAGCGGCGCCGCCCTGCGCGAGCTGCAGACCGCAATTGGCGTGGCCAACAGCGAAGCGGCAGAAGTGATTGCCCAGCAGCGCCAGGCCCTGGAGCTCGAGCTGGCCAACCTGCGCCAAGCGGCCAGCGCCATCCCCTGGAGTCGCTTGGAAGAGCAGATCGCCGCCCTTGAGCCGAGGCGTCAGCGCCTGCTCAGCCGGCTGGCACACCATCAATTGCAGCGCCAGAGCCTGGCCGAAAGCGGCGGGCTGCCCCAGGGGCGCGCGGAGCTCGAGGCCTGGATCGAGGAGCTGCGGCGACAAGCCAATGAGCTCAGTCAAAAGCAGCAGCAGGCCGAAGCCGAGCGCACAAGCTGGCGCCAGCAGCTGGAGCAGCAGCACCGAAGCAGCCAGGAGCTGGAGCGAAACCTCGAGCAACTCACGGGCTCCTTGAGCACCTTGGCGGAACGCCAACTAGCCCTACAAGCCAGTCACGGTGATGCGCAGCAACTAACTGATGCGGTGAACAGCAGCCGCCAGGCCCTGCTCATCCAAGAGGCGGAGTTGTCTGCCCTGGATAACGAACTGCTCGACAAGCTGCCAGCTGACGGCGCCATCGAGCAGCGCCTACGCCTGCTAGATAGCGAGAAAGACGCCCTGCTTACAAACCGCGGCCAAAACGAGCAACGCTGCCTCACTCTTAGCTCGGATGATCCAGCGGCATTAGTGGAACATCGCCAGGCCGCCTGGGAGTCGGCCCAGGCAGATCTGGAGGCGCTGGAGCTCCAAACCCAGGCATTGCAGATGTTGCAGAACCTGTTTCACCAGACCCGCCAGGATTTCTCCCAGCGCTACAGCGAACCGCTGGAGAAGGCCATTGGGTCCTACCTCCACTACCTGCAAAGCGGCAGGCACCAGGCAAGCCTGGACTTTGACCCCAAAAGTGGGTTTGGCAATTTCGAACTTCAGCAGGGCCAACACCGCTTTGGCTTCGAGCAGCTAAGTGGAGGCATGCGCGAACAATTAGCCGCCGCCCTGCGCTTGGCCATAGCGGAGGTGCTCCAACCCGCCTACGACGATTGCCTGCCGTTGATATTCGACGACGCCTTTGCCAACAGCGATCAACAGCGCCTGCAAGCACTGCAGCAGATGCTGCGCCGAGGGGCCAACCACGGCATGCAACTGATCCTGCTGTCCTGCAACCCGAATGACTATCAGGCGCTGGCTGCCGAGCTTGGCAGTGAAATCGCCCTAGCCGCCTGACCAGAGAGTCGTGGGCGGCAAGACAAAAAAACCCCGGACCAGCCGGGGGAAACAATTAACAGATGCTTAAGCAGCGTCAAATGGGGACGCGGCTATCACTCTTCGTCTTCGTCGGTGGCACCGGCGGGAATCAGGCGAATCTGCTTGCGGCCGAGCTTGATCTCGAACTCATCGCCGGGCTTGAGATCAAGCAGTGCCGTGTAGGCCTTGCCGATCAGCAGGTTGCCATTGCCTTGCACGGTAGCGATGTAGCTGAGTTTGCGGCCGCCCTTGCCAACCTTGCCAGCACCGCCAAGCTCAACGCCCTTGGCTTCAAGCAGGGCCTCATAGAAGGCAGTGAAATTAAGGCGCTCGCCGCCGTCCTTCTTATTGGAGACATAGCCGCAGGCCCGGACGATCTCCGACTTACCCACATCGCCAAGCTCTTTGACCTTGGCAAGCAGTTCTGATCCTGTGAGCATCGATTTAGGGGATTGGTGGGTGAATTGGCGGGGCTTAAGAGGTTAGCCCCTGGGAATTACATTCAGAATTTACACCATTAACTGCAGCTGCCAAGCTTTGCCAGGCAATTCAATGCCTAAACATTCAGCCCATTTCGATGCTGGCTGGCAGCGGTGATAGAAAGCAGGCTGAACCCAGCAACGGGATGGAAAACCTGCGGGTGCTGCATCCCGTCGATCTCGATCAAGTAGCAGCGGTGTATCACGACGCCGTGATCAGCCAGGCCAAAGGCCTTTATAGCCAAGCTCAGATTGCGGCATGGGCCAACCATGCCCACACCAGCAATGCTGTTCGCGAAGCCCTGCATAGGGGCTATGGCCTGGCCAGCTGCGCAGCCAACAACCAAAAAATTATTGAAGCTTTTGGGGTGCTGGATCCGCCGCAACGGCTATCGCTTCTCTATTGCCGCGGCAGAGCCTCCCGGCAGGGAAGGGGCCGACTAATCCTGCAGTCCCTTGAAAGCCACGCCTGGCAACAGGGGTGCCGCCAGTTGCACACCGAAGCGAGCCAGCTTTCCAAGCCGCTTTTACTCCAGCTCGGCTGGCAGATCGAGGCCGAAGAGAAGGTGATATTTGCTGGGGAATCCTTCCAGCGATGGCGGATGATCAAAGACCTGAGCCAGCAAAAAGAACGGGGCCGCGATGGCTGAAGCCCAATTGCAGCAATTTCTCGAGAAGGTTCGCCAGCTGAATGCCTTCGTGGCCCTCAGCGAGGCCGACCCATCCCTGCGCCAGGCCCTGCGGGACTGCAGCAATCACCACGCGGTTGTGGAACTAGCCCGCAGCCGGGGCTTCGAGATCGGTCGGCGCTGGGGTGAAACCGATCCCCCCCGTAAATCTGAAGCCAATCTCTTAGCTACTCCCTGCCCTCTTGAGGGACAGGAAATTAGTGTCGTTTTAGTGGATCAAAAAAACTGGCGACTTGAGCGGATCCACTCCTGCCTAGCAGCCAGTCCTGAGGGTTTTTGGTACGACCAAGAGGAACACGAGTGGGTAACCCTGCTCCAAGGCAGCGCCCTGCTTGAGCTAGACGGTGAGACGGTGCCTGTAGAGATCTGCCGAGGTGACAGCCTGCTGATTCCAGCCCACCAACGGCACCGTCTGCTTGCTACGGATCCTGCTCCGGGGACCGTATGGCTGGCCCTGTTCTGGCGGGAGGCTGGCGAATGTTGACGCTGCGAACCAGCCAGAACGACGCCGCTAGGGCGAGCACCGCAATACCCAACCCGCCTAAAAGCTCGGGCTTGTTTTCGGCCCCGGGGGGCAGCACGATCACCTTGCGAGCTACCGCAGTCATGGCTGTGAGCAACACCAGCTCGATCTGCACCACATGACGGCGCAGATAGGAGGTCACGTTTTGGAGCACCTCCACCGCAATTAGGAGGGTGAGCAGATCGCCCAAAACCGCATTTATCTTGCTGCTAAGCCAGGGCGTATCGGGCTGGAGCACCGACGCGATTACACCGATCGTTAACTGCACGGTGCCAGCCACCAACACCACCAGCAACACGAAGCCAAGCAGCTTGGCCAGGGATTGCTCGCTGCGATCGATCAGCTCGAGATAGGTGGCGTCTTGCCAGAGCCGGCGCAGTTTTCTGATCACGGTCTCCAGTTAATTCTTGAACTGCTCATAGATAGGTCGGGCTTGGGTGTCGCTGGGGGAGCTTTCCAGCTGGGTGTCACAAGTGATGGATCCATCCGCTGCTGTGACGCAATTTTTGGGCTTGACCTTGGTGGATGGCCCCACGGAACTGCCCGGGCCCAGAAGAAAACTTTCAGACTGGGCCAAGGCTGGAGCCATGGCGAGCAAGGTGCTGGCGGCAAGGGTTGCCAAACAAACGCCTGGGAGCTGCATCGAAGCAATAGCTGTTATTTCGCCACTCTGAACGGCCATGCTCAGGTTTGCTGGTCTTGGCGAATTTCCTGCAACAGCAGATCTAGCTGCCCCAGCGAAGCCTCCAACCCCATCCGACCCTCTCCCTCGCTCTGGCCCGCTCCATCTTCGTTTTGCCAGAGCTCCTCAACGCCACACAGCTGCTGGGCGAGGCCAGGCAAGCCGTCGCGGTTGTGAGTGCGTTGCAGCACCTCAAGCAGGACGGGCATCCGAATCGAAGCAGCTTGCAGAGCGCGCCTGAGATCCGCCTGGGTGCGTCCGGTGTGGCGCAGCCAGTCTTTGAGAAAGCTCTGCAGATCATCGAGCTCTGCACCTGTGAGGCTGGCCATCGCTATCAGCGGTTCAGGGGAAACCATTGATCCAGTCTGCGCTGGGCCCGCAACTGCACCGCCGGGGTGCGATGGCGACTGCACAAACCAAGCAACGCCGTAACGGCCACAAGATCGTCGCTGAAGCCCGCCGCAGGAATGAAATCTGGAATCAGATCTAGGGGCACCAGCAGGTAGGTGAGCGCGGCCAGCACGGTGAGTTTGGCTGGTGCAGGGGTCTGGGGGTCAAGCAACAGCTCCAGACACTCCAGGGCCGGCCTGGCCAGGGTGCGGCCAGCTCGGCGCAACAACTTGAGCAACACCACCTCATTCACCTCGGTGCTCTCCAACACCTGGGCATCAACGACGGGAGCATCCGTTGCGGAAGCATCCCCTGAGGTCGGATCTACGAACTCGGTCACGGCAGCACTGCAGCCAACCTGCTTATTCAAGGAGCAAACGACAGCTACTCGGCTTCAACCAAACCGCTATCGATGCCGGTTTTCCGCAATTTGCGCAGGGCCCGCTGCAGCACCTGGCGGCAATACTCCCGGCTGCAATCGAGCTGGCGGGCCACTTCAGCCAGGGTCCGCCATTCGTGGCTGCTATCGAGACCGAAGCGCTGCATCACCACCGTGAGCTCCTTGGGGGTGAGGTTGGCGCATTCGAGCAGGGTCCACACCGCGGCCGTGCGCTCGGCAAGCTCAACGCGCTCCATCGGCGGCAGCTCCGGGCTGGGCAACACATCAACCAGCTCAAAGGGATCAGACTTCGATTTCACCACCCCCTGCAGGCTCACGGTGATGCTGCGTAGTTCGCAGCCCAGCAAATCATCCACTGCCGCCTGGGGCAGATGCATCATCTGGGCCAACTGGGCTGGCCTAGGTGCAACTCCGTTGGCCTGGAGATAGCGAGCTTTGGCAGCACGCAATTTTGTGAGTTTTTCATTCACATTGACGGGAATGCGAATGGTGCGGCTCTGGGTGGATAGGGCGCGGGTTAGACCCTGTCGAATCCACCAATAGGCGTAAGTACTAAAGCGATGCCCGCGGCTGGGATCGTATTTCTCCACGGCGCGAGTGAGACCAAGGGTGCCCTCCTGGATTAGGTCCAGCAGCTCTAGGCCCTTGTTCTGGTAGCGCTTGGCCAGGTTGACCACCAGCCGCAGGTTGGCCGTGATCATTTGGTTTTTGGCCAGCTCACCGGCTTTGAGGGTGCAGCGCTCCAGATCATTGAAGTCGCAAGCAGGTCCCGAGCCACCGGCATCACGGCAGCGCTCCTGCAAAAGGGCCATGGCCTGCACCTTGCGACCCAAGGTGAGCTCCTGCTCGGGTGTCAACAACTGATGACGGCCAATTTCACCTAAAAAGACGCTCAAGGAGCTCGCCATGGATCACCTAAGCAATGAATTGAACCTAAGGGCAATCAGCAAGCAGAAACGGACTAACAGAAAAGCTTCCGACTTTCAAAATTCCCCTCAATTCCCGTGCTTGTTCAACTTTCACAATGGCTGCTGATTTCAGCTCCCTGTTGGGCAGGGCAGCAGGCAAGCTGATCGGCCGGTTACGGTTGCCAGGATTTGCCTACTACATATGCCTGGCTTGACTGCCATCCCCCCTGAAGTGCTCTCCCGCGCTGGGGTGGCCTACGTGCACTACGTGAGCTTCATGCTCTGTTTTGGCGCCTTGGTGCTTGAGCGGCGCTTGATCAAGCCAAATCCAAACAAGGCCGATGCCACCTTGATGGTGATCACCGATGTGGTGTATGGCCTGGCAGCCCTTGCCCTGCTGGTAAGCGGGATTCTGCGGGTTCTGTACTTCGGCCAGGGAAGCGAGTTTTATACGGAGAACCCCCTGTTCTGGTGGAAGGTTGGGCTCTATCTAGGGGTGGGAGGGCTGTCGCTGTACCCCACCATCACCTACATCCTCTGGGCTATCCCGCTGCGCAAGGGCGAGCTGCCCCAAGTAAGCGAAGCTCTCGCCACCCGTCTGGGCTGGATTCTCAATATCGAGTTGGTGGGCTTTGCCCTTGTGCCCCTACTAGCCACCTTGATGGCCCGCGGCGTCGGCCTGCCTGCCTGATGCTGCGGCGATTAAGCCGGCGATTAAATCGAGCGAGTTTGCCGGCTTGCGGCCTAGTGCTTTTTCTGGCGCTTTTTCCAGCCAGGGCATTGACAGCCGAAGCAGCTGGGGGTGATTACCGCCAGCGGCTAGTGCCCACACCCCACGGCTGGCCCAAACGTCAACATTGGTGCGTGTGGATCGAGCCGGCCGCAGCCGACGGGCCTGCCGCCCGCTGGGATCAGCTTTGGCTGCAAGCCGTGGAAGCGGCGCTGGCAAGCTGGGCTGAATTGGTCACGATTCACCGCAGCGAAAGCAGGGAATCGGCCCAAGTACAGATATTGAGGCGCCGGCCACCTCTGCAGCGGGGCCGGTCCAGCCATGGCCGCGCCGAGCTAGCTCTGGCGACGAACAAGCCAGGCGACCCCGCCAAAATCGAGCCGCGGGTACTGGTGAGCATCAGCCCTGGGCAGCGACCGGACGCCATCCAGGCGACGGCCCTGCACGAACTTGGCCACGCCTTCGGGATGTGGGGACACAGTGATCACCCCCAAGACGCTATGGCGGGCGTGCCCGGGCCAACCCCCGTGCTGCAACTCACAGCCCGGGATCGGGCCACTTTTATGTGGCTGCAACAGCAGCCCGGTCTTCCAGGCAGCGACGCAACTGCAGCCGGGGACCGGATCGGCTGCCATTAATTGCGCAATGTTGCGCATTGTCAAGTTGTCTGATAATTCAACGAATCTTTTAAAGAGCGCTTGAAAAAACTTATACGTTGCTCGCCTTGAGGATTTTTCACCCCTGTGCCCTTGCCCGTTCTGGCCACCAAGCCACTCACCAACAGCGCTCGTGTCAGCAGCTTTCTGGCCGCCGGTGAGGAAAGCCCCCGCCAGATCGACACCACTTGCCTGGTGCGGAATCCGGCAGCCACCGATGCCTTGATTGAGCAGGCCTACCGCCAGATCTACTTTCACGCCTTCAAAGTGGACCGTGATGCGGTGCTGGAATCCCAGCTGCGCTCCGGTCAGATCAGCACCCGCGACTTCATCCGCCAACTCCTGCTCTCGGAGAAGTTTCAGAGGGATTTTTATCGCTGCAATAGCAATTACAGGGTGGTGGAACAGGTGGTGGGTCGGGTATTTGGCCGACCGGTGCATGGCCAAGCTGAACAGATCGCCTGGTCGATCGTGATCGCCGAGCAGGGGCTGCCCAAGTTTGTTGACGCACTACTGAATTCCGACGAATACCGCGACAACTTCGGCGACAACCTGGTGCCTTTTCAGCGCTCGCGGGTACTTCCCGGCCAGGACGTAGGCACCATGCCCTTCAACCAGCAAGCCCCCCGATACGACTCCTACTGGCGTGAGGCAATGGCCAGGCGCGCGCCCACTGGAGGATTAAACCCCTGGACAGACGGCGGCGGCTGGGCCCGCCCAGCCTGGCTGGAAGGCCAGCCCACACCAAGGGTCCAAGCTATCTGGCAATACACCGTGGCAACTGGAGGCTTCGTGCTTACCGGCCTGGTGATCTGGATTGCTGCGGCCATGCTCAGCACAGGCTGAGGCGGCCCTCAGTCCCGCCGGGGCGCGCCGCGGCGGGCGGCCAGCACCTGCTGCACCTGCCGCCAGCTGACTCCGTGGTGGGCAAGGGCTACCTGCAGGTGGAAGACGATATCGGCCGCTTCAGCGGCGATCTCGGCGGCGTTGTCGTCCTTGCAGGCCATCACGAATTCGGCGCTCTCCTCCCCGATCTTCTTGAGGATGCGGTTGTCGCCCCCCTCCAACAATTTGTTGGTGTAGCTGCCGGGCTCGGGAAGGTCGCGGCGCCCTTCGATCACCCGCATCAGTTCGGTGCAGACATCTGCCGGCGGCTGAGCGGCCGATGGCCCCCCGGCCGTGGGCTCGGGACCGTTGTCGTAGAAGCAGCTGCGGGCACCGGTGTGGCAGGCCACATCGCCGCTCTGCTCAATGCTGAGCAGCAGCACGTCGGCGTCACAGTCGTAGCGCAGGTCCTTGAGCTGCTGGATGTGGCCGCTGGTGGCACCCTTGTGCCATAGCTCCTGGCGCGAGCGGCTCCAGTAGTGCACCTCGCCGCTGGCGAGGGTGCGCTCGATCGCCTGCTGGTTCATCCAGGCCACCATCAACACGGCGCCATCGAGCCAGTCCTGGGCGACAGCGGGGATCAAACCAGCTTCGTTGAAGCGCAAGGCCCCAATGAATTGAGGGTCTGGGGGCTGAAATACTGCTGACAAGGCCCTTGCGCTGCTGCTGTCCCGATCCTCACCCATGCCCACTCCGGCCTACAGCTGCAGTAAAACCTTCAGCGGTTATCCCTGTTGCCATCGCCAATGGCGCCACCAGGGCCACTGCCGCTTCGTGCATGGTTACAGCCGCAGTTTTAGCTTCTGGTTTCAGGCCAATGAACTCGACGACTGTGGCTTTGTGGTGGATTTTTCCAGCCTGAAAGAGCTCGAAGCACGGCTGGCAGATCAATTCGACCACACCTTTCTGGCCAATGCCGATGACCCCCTCCTCTCCACCTGGCGCCAGCTGCACGACCAGGGCGCCCTCGACCTGCGCGTGATGGCCAATGTGGGCATGGAGGCCAGCGCCGAGCTGGTGTGGGGCTGGGCCAACGAACTGCTGCACGGCCGCGACAGCGGCCGCAGCTGCTGCTGGAAGGTGGAGGCGAGGGAAAACGAGAAAAATGCCGCCTGTTTTGAAGCCCTGCCCGGGTGGTTCAAACCCTGACATCAAGCCAGCAATGACTGGGCCAGGGGCGCGGGGCTCCTATCTTGCGCCTCAATGATCCGCCACCGCCCGATGGGCCGCTTGCTCCTCCTACTAACTGCTGCCCTGTTGCTGCCCACTACTGCCCTGGCTGAGCCCACTCGAAGTAGTGGTGGAGTTCAGGCCCTTTACCCCACTAAAGCCGCGGCCGAAAAAGCAGCCAAGCATTTCCACTGCACCGGAGCGCACCAGATGGGCGATCAATGGATGCCCTGCACCAAACACACCGATGGCTCTGGCAGCCATACGCCGGCCCACTGATGGCCAAGTGCGGCGACAAACCCAAACTGCTGGCCATCGGCATCGCCCCCCAGGGCATCATCTCGATCGGCATCGTGCCAATGGGGGTCGTGAGCATTGGGGTCGTGCCGATGGGCTTGCTGAGCCTCGGTGCCGTGGGCATGGGGGTGATCAATATCTGCGTGGTGGGCATGGGCATCGTTGTGGCTGGCGTCAACGTGATGGGCATCTGGAACGCCGGAGCTAGCTCCCCCCACCAGCACCACCAAGCGGCCACCAGAACCCATTCCCCAAACCTCTACGCCTACCCAAGCAAGCAGGAAGCCCTGATCAAAGCCAAACAGCTGGGCTGCAACGGCGTCCATGCGATGGGTTCGCTGTGGATGCCCTGCGCCCCCCATCCCGAGCTCGAGCCACCCCCAGCTGCGCAAAGCCGAAGACCCTGAATCAGCATCCATGATGTCCATCCCTGCGGGTTGCTCTTGGCACAGCTGGCCACCGCCTGGGCGATTTTTCAGGGTCTGCTGCTCGAAGCCCTGCCGTTTCTGCTGATTGGCGTCGGTATCGCCAGCCTGGCCCGCTGGCTGGCCCCTGGAGGTGCCTGGCTGCGGCAGTTGCCCGCCCACCCCCTGCTGGGGCCCCTCACCGGTGCCGCCCTTGGCTTTGCCCTACCCGCTTGTGAATGCGGCAACGTGCCGGTGGCACGGCGGCTGCTGGCCGGTGGTGCCCCGGTTGGCACGGCCCTGGGCTTTTTGTTTGCCGCGCCGGTGCTGAATCCAATCGTGCTGGCCAGCACCTGGGCAGCCTTCCCCAACCAGCCCTGGCTGCTGGCGGCCCGCCCCGGAGCAGCCCTGCTGCTGGCGGTGCTGCTGGCCACGGTGCTGCGCCTGCTGCCCGAGGCCGAATTACTAGATCCAGTGCTGCTCGAAGAACGGCGGCTGAGCCAGCCCTTGGCCCAGGTGGGGCTGCTGGAACGTCGCAGCGGGCTTGTAGGTGCCATCGGCGCCAAGGTGCAGCCCGTCCAGGTGGCGCGGCCGCCCTTGCAGGAGGTGCTCCAGCACGGCAGCCGCGAATTTCTCGATCTGGCCGCCCTGCTGGTGCTGGGTTGTGCCATCGCCGCCACGGTGCAAACCTTGCTGCCGCGCAACTGGCTGCTGGCGGTGGGGGGAGCACCAACCATCTCTGTGCTGAGCCTGATGCTGCTGGCGGTGGTGGTTTCGGTTTGCTCCAGCGTTGATGCCTTCCTCGCCCTGGGCTTCGCTGCCCAGGTCACCCCGGGAGCGCTGCTGGCCTTTCTGGTGCTGGGCCCGGTGGTCGACCTGAAGCTGCTGGGACTGTTCCGGGTGCTGTTTAAGCCCAAGGCCATCGCCCTCACCAGTGCCGCCGCAGCGGTGGCCGTGCTGGTGCTGGGGCAATGGGTCAATTTGCTGCTGCTGTGATGCGCGCCTTCGCCCTGGGGCTCTGGGGAGCCGTGCTGCTGCAAAGCAGCCTCAGCGGCAGGCTGGATCTCTTGCTCAGCGGCGTTTTCCACCCACTGGTGGCGCTGAGCGGTGTGGCATTGCTGCTGCTGGCGGGCCTGCTGCTGGCTGAACTGGCGCTAAGGGGCCGGGAAAGTCCAGCCCCATCGCGACGCCAAGCCATCCCCAAAACCTGGTGGCTGAGCGCCGCAGTGGCTTTGCTGGTATTAGCGATTCCCCCCAACCCCTCCTTCAGCACCCTGGCCGCCAACCGGCCCGCCGAGCTGGGCGATGAGACTGAGCTGAGCTTCGTGCTGCCGCCAGCCCAGCGCAGCCTCACCGATTGGGTGCGCTTGCTACGCAGCCAACCCGACCCCAGCCTCTACGCGGGTGATCCCGTGCGGATCAGCGGCTTTGTCTTGCCCCAGCCAGGTGAGCCCCCCCAGCTGGCCAGGCTGCTGGTGCGCTGTTGCCTCGCCGATGCCACCCCGGTGGGCCTGCCGGTGCGCTGGCCGGCGGGCCGGATGCCCCGGGCGGATCAATGGCTGGCGGTGGAAGGCACCATGGCTATTGAAGAACGCAACGGCCAGAGCCGCAGCGTGGTAGTAGCGCAGCGAATCACTCCGATTGCCCGGCCCAAGCGCCCCCTGGAACCATGACGGCAACGGGGCAACGGATCACGTTGGTGCTGGCGGCAGGACTCGCCCTGGCCTTGCTGCAGCAACAACTACTGCTACGACGCCCACCACGACTGCTGGAGCTGGAATCCAGCAGCGCCAGCTCCGGTCCAGCAGCCCTGGACCTGCGCTTCAGCCGACCGATGCGCAGATCCAGCCTGGTGGGCTCCAGCAGCCTGCAACCCCAGCTGGCCTGGATGTGGCTGGGGGAAAGCAACCCCCTGCGCCTGCTACTGCTTCCAGGCCAAACCATCCCCGGACCATTGCGGTTGCTGCTGGCAGGGGTCGACCGCCGCAACCTGCCCCTGGGCCGCCAGCAGTGGCACTGGGACCCCCGGCCGCGCTTGCTGGCGGTGGTGCCCGTGGCCGGCGGCGAACAGCTGCAGCTGCAACGGCGCGATGGCAGCTGGCAGGCGCTGACCCCGGTGTGGCCGCAGCTGGCCCAAGTGCAGCCCCTCGGCAACGGTGCCGGTGTGGCCGTGCTCAGTGGTGATGGCATGGGCAGCCACCGTCTCTGGCTGCTGCCGCTGCAGCAACACAACCTGGTGCGCGAACCGCGGCGCCTCTCGGAACCGGTGGCGGGTGGGCTTCAACCCCTAGACGACGCAGCCCTGCTGTTTGCCCACCTGAGCAGCAACCGACGCGGCGACCTGCTGGTGCAATCGTCCACCACCGCCCTGGATCCGGGGAGCACCAGTGTGCGTACCGCCCAGGGGCGCCAATGGCCCCTGCCCCACTCTGCTTCTGGCCCCATGCAGCTGCTCCCCGAGGGAGGCGGGGTGGTGGTGCCTGAGCTTGAAGGCCTCACCCTGCACAACCTGCCGGGGCAACCCCGACGGCGCCAGCTGCTGCCTGGCAGTAGGGAGCTCAGCAGTTTCTGCCCCGTGAGCGGCCGCGCCCTGCTGGTGCGGCACTGGCCCGACTACCGGCGCTCCCTTGAGCTGGTGGAGCCGGGCCAACCGCCGCGGCAGCTTTGGATCGGCAGCGAAGCCGTCCTGGCCAGCGCCTGCGACCGGGGTGGGGATCGGGTCTGGCTGGTAGTGAGCAACTGGGCGCAGGGATCCCAGCCCCTGATTCTGGCCCTCGATCGCCGCGGCCAACTGCTCAAGCAACGCTCCTTGAAGGGCTGGGAGGTGGAGCCGGGAGCGCCGATGTTGTTTGATCCCACCCGCCAGCAGCTGCTGCTCACCCTGCGCTCTGGCAGCCACGCCAAGCCGGTGCTGGTAGATGGCAGCAGCCTCAGCCTGCAACCCCTGGCCAAGCAGGTGCGCCTGGCCCTGTGGCTACCCGCTGGCTGATAGACGCCGGTGCTGCAGGGAGGCCAGGGGCAGCAGGCCCATGCACAGCACACCGATCAAGGGACCGGGCGGCAGGTTCACAGCTGGCTGGATCGCCAACAGAAAGCCGCCACCGCTGATCCCCATACCCACCAGGGCTGAGCGCCAGAGGGCTTGGCGCAGGCTGGCGGCTCCAGCCAAAGCCACTAGGGCCGGAGCACCCATCAAGGCAATCACCAGAACCACCCCCACAGCGGTCATGGCGCTCACCACCGTGAAGGCAGTCACCAGGGTGAGCAGCAGCCGCAGCCGCTGCACCGGCAAACCAGCACTGGCGGCGCCGAGGGGATCCACCCCCAGATACACGTAGTGGTGATAGCGCCAGGCGAGCAGCAGCAGCACTGCCACCAGGGCCAGCAGGCTGCGCAGCAGGTCGGCAGGAGCGGCGGCCAGCAGATCGCCAAACAGCACCGCCTCCAGATCGACCCGGATGTGCAGCAGGGGAATCAACAGCACCCCTAAACCGAGAAAGCCAGCCAGCACGGTGTTGAGCACCGCCTCATCGCCCCCTTCCCCAGAACGATCACCACGGCTGAGCCGCTCCGCCAACAGGGCACCGGCTAGGCCGCTGATCACCCCACCGAGGCCCGGATCAAGCCGCAGGGCCAGCGCCAGGGCCAAACCCGGCAACACCGCGTGCGACACGAGATTTGCCAGGAACAGGCGCCGCTGCACCAGCAGCAAGGTGCCGGCCAATGGGCAGAGGCCGCCGATCACCAGCGCCAGCACCAGGGGCAGCAGCCACCAAAGAGTCTCCATAGGATCAGCGCACTACGCCCCAGCCACTCTGGCCATGCCCACCCAGGTTGCCGCGTCAAGCGACCGCCAGCAGCTGCTGCTTACGGCGTTGCGCCAAGCCGACCGGGAACTCTCCGGCCAGGACCTGCACGCCCTGCTGCGCCAAGGCTCCCAGCCCATGGGGCTGGCTACGGTATACCGCCACCTGCGCCAGCTGCAGCAGCGGGGCTGGATCCGCTGCCGCCACCTGCCCAGCGGCGAGGCTCTGTTCGCCCCCACAGAGCGCGACGAACACCACCTCACCTGTGTCGACTGCGGCGCCACGGTGGTTCTTAATAACTGCCCCATGCACGACGTGCACCTAGACGGCGGCCAGAGCGCAGGCTTCCAGCTGCTATTTCACACCCTGGAATTTTTCGGGCTCTGCGGAAGCTGTCAACAGCGCCAGGCCAGCTAGCGCCAGCCCAGCTAGCAGCAGCAGGCCATCAACCGCAGCAGTGGTTGCCTACCCGCAGGTCGCCGAGGGCCTGGCGCACCTGCTGGGGGCTGCCGTCGGCGAGCAGGGAGCGATCGAGCACCAGCACCCTGTCGTAGGCGTCGAGGTCGCGGCCCCAGTCGTGGCTGCTCACCAGCAGGGTGAGACCGGCATCGCGCAGCTGGCCCATCACCTTGAGCAGCTGGGTGCGTGAAGGGGGGTCGATGGCAGCGCAGGGCTCATCCAGCAACAGCAGCCTGGCTGGCTGCACCAGGGTGCGGGCCAGCAGGGCTCGCTGCTGCTGGCCACCGGACAACTGATCCAGGCGCCGGCCCGCCAACCCGGCCAGGCCCACCCGCTGCAGGGCGGCTTCCACATCGCAGCAGCCAGGACGCTTGGCGGCCATCCGCCCCAGGGCCACCAACTCCCGCACAGTGATCGGAAAGTGCCAGGCGATCTCCCCCCGCTGGGGCATCAAGGCCAACTGCTGCCGCGCCAGGGCCAAGGTGAGGGGCACCCCATCGAGCCGGATCGAACCGCTCTCGATTGGCAGCTGACCCTCAATGGCCTGCAGGAGGGTGCTTTTGCCAGCGCCGTTGGGGCCCACCAGGGCGGTGAGCGTGCCGGGCTCGAGCTCAAAAGCCACACCGTCGAGAGCCAGCTCGCCGCCGCGGCGCACCCGCAGCTCACTCACCTCAAGCGACACGCAACACCATCAGGGCAACCGCAAACCTAACGACGGTCGCGCACCAGAACCCGCGCTCCCAGCACGGCAAACACCGACACCGCCGCCGTGACCCCGAGGTCTCCGCCGATCCCCGCCAATCGCGGAGCGAAGCTGAAGCTCAGCAGGGCGAACAGCAGGCCCATCGCCAGCAGCAGGGGCACCGGACGCGGGGCGAGCTGCTCTGGAGCTGTCATGCCGACGAAACTGGCGCCCAGCCAGGCATCACTCAGGGGCACCGGCTCCAGCTGGAGGGCAGCTGGCAGAGCCCCCAGCAGGATGGCCAGCAGCATCGAGGGCAGGGCCGAGCCGAGCACCACACCCAGGCCCAAGCGGTAGCTGAGGGCGTGGGTCACCAGCGGAGACAGCAGTGACAGGATCAGCACCAAGCTGCGCTCGACGGCAGTGAAGGGATGCAGGCTGGCGCCCGAGCCCATCGCGCCAGCAGCCACGGCCAGGCCCATGACGCCAACCACCCCCAGGAATGCGGTGGTGCCGAGCTTGCCGCCGATGCCGCTCCAGCTGTCGCTCAGAACCGACAACACCAGCCCAGCTAGGCCCCCTGCCAGAACAACCCAGGCCGGATGGCCCAGCACCAGCTGGGAGGTCATGCCGGCAAAGGCTCCGCAATACACCGGGGCTGCCACCCCTTGCCAGCGGTGCCTGGATCGGCCTGCAGCCTCCAGCGCTCCACCGGCCACCCCAACCAGGGCGGTGGCCAGCACCACCGAGGCAGAGGCGCCGCGCGTCAGGGCCAGCACCCCGAGGGCGGCCAGGGCCGCCAGGGCCACTGCTGGCCACTGAACCCTGCCGGCAGGGCCATGGCCGCCATGCCGCAGAAAACCAACCAGCACCACCACGCCCAGCAGAGCCCACACCAGCAGCAGCGCCACGGGCGCCCCCAGTACAAAGCCATCCAGATAGAAGACGAGCAGCACTCCGGCCATCAGCAAGGCGTGAGGCCTGGTCATGGCGGGGGGAACGCAAACCCGTGGATTCTGCGTGGCCCACAGTCCCCGCACCTTCAACAACAACCCATGCACCATCAGCAGCCACCCCAGCACCAGCCGCGGGCAGCCGGTACAACTTGAGAACCATTATCATTCAACAAACTTTGGGCCTGGCTGGTCTGTCTCTGTGACGCACCGATCGCACACGCCACTCCGCCTCACCGTTGCTCTGGCGCTGCCTCTGGCCGGGGCTCTGGCCCTGGCCGGCTGCGGATCCACCCCACCCGCCGAAGTGATCGCCGGCGATGGCGTGCTCTGTGACATCACCCAGCGCCTAGCCGCAGACGACCTGCGGGTGCGCTGCCTCTTGCAACCGGGAGATGACCCGCACCAGTTCCGGCTGACACCGCAGCAGAGCCGCGACCTCAGCCAGGCCCAGCTGGTGCTAATCAATGGGTATGGCCTCACCCCCTCCTTGGCCGAGCAGAGCAAGGCGGTGGCGGTGGCCGAGCGGGCCGTCCCGGGGAGCCCCGAACTCAAAGTGCTGCAGGACAGCCAAGGCGACCACCAGGAGGAAGGGCACGCCGCTGGCCACGCCCACGCCGATCTCCACGATCACGGCGATCGGGATCCCCACGTTTGGCACGACCCCGGCCAGGCCAGCGCCATGGTGCAGCTGGTGGCCAAGCAGCTCGAGCAGCTCAAACCCGCTGCCAGCCCCCGCATCACCGCCCGGGCCAGGGCGATGACGACCGTGCTCGGCCAGCTCGACCGCTGGAACCGCCAACAGTTTTCCACCATCCCCGTGGCCCGGCCCCTGGCCAGCGGGCACCGCGCCTTCGCCAGCCTGGCGCGGGCCTACGGGCTCCAGGAGCTGCCCCTTGTCGACTCCATGAGCAGCAGCGACAACCTGCGGCCCCAGGCCTTCCAGTCCGTGGTGCAGCAGCTCAAGCAGGAGCAGGTTCCGATGCTGTTCAGCGAACAACTGCCGCCCAGCAAGGCCCTGCAGCGCATCAGCTCCCTCAGCGGCGTTCCCCTTTCAGCCGAGCCCTTGGTGGCCGACGGCCTGGCTCCAGCGGGCGATGGCTCCGCCAGCAGCCTGGTGGCCACCCTCAGCGCCAACACCTGCCTGATCGTGAACGGCCTTCAGGGCCGCTGTGACCGGGCCAGCCAACAGGCCCTGATCCAAAGCTGGCAGGCGATTCACTGAAACAAGGGGACAACAAGGGCGGAAGCGTGGATCGCGACCGGATCGCGACTTGATCAAAACATGAATGAGAACCGTTATCATTCCTGGAGCGTCCCTCGTGGCGGCCTCCACAAGCCTGGGTAATCAACGGAATGGCATCGATCCGACAACTAATGGCTGCACCGGCAGTCCTGGGCCTGCTGACGCCTAACGCGGCTGCAGCAGCCGAGCTCAACCTTGAGCGCGTCAACCATTACGCGCGCAGCCAGGAGCAAGTCACCAGCATCAGCCAATTCACCGATCTGCGCCCCACCGACTGGGCGTACCAGGCCCTCAGCAACTTGGTCGAGCGTTACGGCTGCGTGGCCGGCTACCCCAACGGCACCTTCAGAGGTGGGCAGGCCATGACCCGCTTTGAGGCCGCCGCCCTGCTTAACGCCTGTCTCGATCGCGTCACTGAAGTCACCGACGAGCTCAAGCGCCTGATGGCGGAGTTCGAGAAGGAACTCGCCATCCTCAAGGGCCGCGTCGATGGCCTCGAGGCCAAGGCTGGGGAACTGGAAGCCAGTCAGTTCTCCACCACCACCAAGCTCTCCGGCCTGGCCACCTTTGTGGTGGGTGGGGTGAGCAACAACCCCGCCGGTGAGCAGGTCACGTTCAACTACGACCTGCAGCTCAACCTCGACACCAGCTTCAGCGGCAAGGATCTGCTGCGCACGGTGCTGCGGGCTGGCAACTTCGATGGCGATCGCAATGCCTTCGGTGGCGGCCTCTCCACCCTGGAGATCGCCTTCCAGGAGGAGGGCGGCCCCGACATGGTGGGCATCGACAAGCTCTTCTACCAGTTCCCGCTTGGGCAGTCTCCGATCGGTGGTCAGTTCACCGCCACGATCGGCGGCCGGGTGGGCCAGGAGGACATGCTCGCCCTCTGGCCCAGCGCCTATCCCAGCGACACCATCCTCAACGTGCTCACCCTCAATGGGGCGCCACTGGCCTACAACAAAAACCTCGGCCCCGGTTTTGGCCTCTGGTGGCAAGACAACGGCTGGAGTGTGAGCGCTAACTACGTGGCGGCCAACGGGGCCGATTCCTCCCAGGGCCTATTCAGCAGCACTTCAGCAGGCACCAGCACCGTGCAGCTGGGCTACGGCCAGGAAAACTGGGGCCTCGCAGCGATCTACTCCTATATAGAGGCAGGCGTGGGTGTGCCGGGTGCCACCCCCTTCATCACCACCCAGATCGAAGAGAACGACGTCAACACCAATGCCTTTGGCATCAGCGGCTTCTGGCAGCCGGCCAAGAGCGGCTGGATCCCCTCGCTCAGCGCTGGTTACGGCGTCAACGGCAGCTCCGGCTCAGACCTGCGCACCAGCCAGTCGTGGATGGTGGGCCTGCAATGGAGCGATGTGCTGGCTGAGGGCAACAGCTTTGGCATGGGAGTGGGCCAACCCGCCTTTGCAACCGCCACCCGCAATGGGGCTGCCAGCGAATCCGGCGTATGGGCTTGGGAGTGGTGGTATCAGTGGCAGCTCACCGACGCCATCTCCGTGACCCCGGCAATCTTCGTGCTCAACAACCCTGGCGGGAATGGGGGCGGGGCCAATCAATTCGGTGCCCTGATCAAAACCAGCTTCCAGTTCTGAGCCGAGCCAACCCCTGCCCAATGGATTGCGGCAACGGGTTCCTAGTGTCATCACAGCCAAGCCATGCCCCACTCCATGACCGCCAGTGCCACCCCCACGGGCCTGCCCGTGACAATCCTCACCGGCTTTCTGGGGGCGGGTAAGACCACCCTGCTCAACCACATTCTCAGCAATCAGCAGGGGGTCAAAACCGCCGTGCTGGTCAATGAATTCGGTGAAATCGGCATCGACAACGACCTGATTGTTGCCACCGGCGAAGACATGGTGGAGCTGAGCAACGGCTGCATCTGCTGCTCAATCAACGGCGAACTGCTCGAGGCGGTGTATCGCATCCTGGAGCGCCCCGATCCGGTGGACTATCTGGTGGTGGAGACCACCGGCCTGGCCGATCCCCTGCCGGTGGCCATGACCTTCCTCGGCAGCGACCTGCGAGATACCACCAGGCTCGACTCGATCATCACCCTGGTAGACGCCGAGAACTTCAGCGACGAGCTGCTGGAGGGTGAAGTGGCCCGGGCCCAGATCGTTTACAGCGACATGCTGTTGCTAAACAAATGCGACTTGGTAGCTGAGGAGCGGCTGGCTGCCCTGGAGGCCCAGTTGCGGGAGATCAAGACCGATGCCCGCATCCTGCGCTCGGTGAAGGGCGAAGTGCCCCTGCCGCTACTGCTCAGCGTGGGACTGTTCGAAAGCGACAAAATTGTTGCCCAGCAGCAGCTCAGCGCCGAGCCAGACCACAGCTCCTGCGATCACGACCACGGCCACTGCGAACACGAGCACCACGATCACGATCATCACGATCACAAGCACGATCACCACGACCACAATCATCACAAGCACGATCACGCGGCTCACCCCGACCACGCCGCCATCGAGGGATTCACCTCGTTGTCGTTTGCGGCGGAGGGGCCCTTCGCCCTACGCAAGTTTCAGAACTTTCTCGACAACCAGCTGCCAGCCGAAGTGTTTCGCGCCAAGGGGATCCTCTGGTTCAACGAAAGTGAGCGCCGCCATGTGTTCCACCTGGCTGGCAAGCGCTTCTCGATCGACGATTCCGACTGGCCAGAGGGCTCAGGACGCAAGAACCAGATCGTGCTGATCGGTAAAAATCTCGACCACGCCCTGTTGCGCCGGCAACTGCAGGTGTGCGTTGCCAAAGATTCCGGCAAGGGCTTCGCTTGAACGGGATACTGACTCAGAGGATTCAGCCAGTTTCATGATGTCCACCACCCTGCGCCAACTGGCCCCAGCCGCCGCCGCTGGCTTGGCCCTCAGCTTGTTGTCGACCCTGCCAGCAGGTGCCCATGGCTTGGCAGGCGCTGGCCTGGCCGCAGGAGCAAGCCACCCGCTGCTTGGGCTAGACCACTTGCTGTTACTGCTTGGCGTTGGAGGCGCTGCCGCCTTGGCAGGCCCATCCCTATTGCTGGTGGCCCTGGCTGCAGCGATTTCTGGCGGCTTGTATGGGGCCTTAGGGGGCAACCTGCCAGGAGCTGAGGTGTTAGCAGCCTTGATGGTGTCTGGTCTTGGCCTAGCGCTGGCTGCACGCCAGGGCCAGCTGCTGGCCGTAGTGCTGGCAGGAGGAGTGGTTATTCACGCCATGCTGCATGGCCAGGAAGCCACAGGCAGCAGCGCAGACCTGCTGGGCTGGTGGCTAGGGGCAAGTCTCAGCTCAGCGGCCGTGGTGGGTGCAAGTTTCGCCGTGATTCGCCAACTAGCCCCCAGCTGGGGGCGGCGCTTGGCAGGTGCTCTCTGCATCGGCGGAGCGCTGCTAGCACTTGCGCAGTTGGCGTGAGAACCGTCCTAAGCGGACACTTTTGTTACACAAGCACCTTGCTGAGCTAGCTACGCTTATCAAAGCGAAATCAAACGCCATGGCCGAGCTAATCCTTTTCTCCGGCGTTGTCGCCTTGTTTGGCTTGGCTTTTTGGCTCGCCACTGATTCAGATGATGATAACGGTGGTGGTGGCCTGATGCAGCCCGTGCTGGTCCCAGTGCGCGTCAGGCACAACCGGTGACATTGACTACATCATTCTGAATCAATAGTCTTCACAAGCATCGGCTCAATCCAATAGAAATATGGCAAGTTGGGTCCCCAGTGGACATCAACTAACTTCTGTTGTGAGGAGTCCATGAATCAGTTCCATCGCCTATTGCTGGCCCCTGCAATTTTTGGCGTAGTTTTGCCAACCTTGGCGACCCCTGAGACCGCCGTTGCCAATGAAATCTCGTCGCTGAATGGCAGGGAGGCAATCAACAACTACATGGAGCAACAAGAAATTGACGAGCTCAAGGCTTGGCGCTCGCGCAACCAGGTCACCAGCGTCAACCAATTTTCCGACGTAAGGCCTACCGACTGGGCATACCAAGCACTTACCAACTTGGTTGAAAAGTACGGCTGCGTGGCCGGCTATCCCAATGGCACCTACAAAGGTGGCCAAGCCATGACCCGCTTCGAAGCGGCGGCCCTCTTAAATGCCTGCCTCGACCGTGTCACCGAAGTGACCGACGAGCTGCAGAGGTTGATGGAAGAATTCAAGAAGGAACTAACGGTGCTGAAGGGCCGCGTCGACGGACTTGAGGCCAAGGTGGGCAGCCTGGAAGCCCAGCAGTTTTCCACCACCACCAAGCTCAAGGGCGAGGTGAACTTCATCCTGGGAGGAGTACCCGACTACAACTCGGACACGAAGGTGGGAACTCCTCCCGTTGCTGTTGGCAGGCAGGATCGCGCCACCTTCAATTATGACCTGCGCCTGAATCTGGACACCAGCTTCACCGGCAAGGACCTGCTCAGAACCCGCCTGCGCTCTGGGAATTTCACGGCCTTCAGCCCCTTCAACGCTGGAGACAGTCTGTTCAAGTTGGACAAGGCCTCCAGCACTAATGCGGGAGCATCAGGCGTTGGTGGCATCGATACGTTGTCGATCGATCGCCTCTATTACCAGTTCCCGGTGGGCAAGCAATTCACGCTTACCGCCGGTGCCCTGGTGCGCAACACTGAAATTCTCGCCTTCATCCCCACCGCCTACCGCTCCCAGCTGCTCGATTTCTTTGCCGTGGCTGGCACCCCTGGTGCATACAACAAAGTGACCGGCCAGGGATTTGGCGCTGTTTGGAAGCAACAGGTAGCGAAAGGGAAGGGCTTCTGGAACGCCTCGCTCAACTACATCGCCCAGGATGGTGAGATTTCAAACGAGGGCATCTTCGACAGCGATGGCAGCCTCAACACCACGGCCCAGATCGGCTACAAGGCCCCCAACTGGGGAGCAGCCATCGCCTACCGCAACGGCACCACCGGCACCCGCACCATCAATGCCAACGGCAAAGCAAACAGCAACCTGAGCTCTGGCCAGAGCTCCAACAGCTTCTCCGTAGCTGGCTACTGGCAGCCCCTTGAAAGCGGCATCATCCCCTCGATCAGCGCTGGTTATGGCTTCACTGATATATCCGGGGGCGTAGCTGGAGCCGCCGATTCCCAGTCCTGGTACGTCGGCTTGCAGTGGGATGATGCCTTCGTTAGGGGCAACATCGCCGGTGTGGCAATTGGCCAGAACCCCAGTGCTGGAAGCGGTGTAGATGATCCCCTCTCTCTTGAGCTCTTCTACAAGTTCCAGGTAACTGACAACATCTCAATCACTCCAGGGCTCTTCTATATCACCAACAGTTCTAACCAGGTGAATGACAAAGATCTCTGGGGTGGAGTGATTCAAACCCAGTTCCGCTTCTGATCTAGAAGCAAATCCACCTTGGGCGTAGCAATAGTTACGTCCAAGGCTTGCATTGATCACAGGGGGCAGGCGTGAGCGTTCGTAGCCTGAGTGCATTGTCGACGCCAGATCCATTTCAAACGTGACTCACCCACCCAGCGCTAGCCGCCTAGGCTCACGCCCCTGGGGCCAACACCTTGGCTTTTGTGCCCTGGCCGCTACCACCCTTGCTGGTGCCATCGGGGTAGCGGGCATGGCCCAGAACCGCCCCCAGGAAGTGAATGTCTATTCCGGACGCCACTACAACACTGATAAACAGCTCTATAGCGAGTTCACCCGACGCACCGGCATCAAGGTGAACCTGCTGGAGGGTAAAGATGACGAGCTGATCCAGCGCCTGAAGAGCGAGGGCAACAACAGCAAAGCCGACCTGCTGGTATTGGTGGATGCGGCCCGAATTTACCGAGCCCAGGAGGCCAATCTGTTTAGGTCGATTCGCTCCGCTGAACTCAACAAGGACGTGCCGGCCAACCTGCGGGACCCCAAAGGCCAGTGGTTTGCCCTGACCCGCCGGGCCCGCCCCGTAATGGTCAACCCAGCAATCGTGAAGCCCGGCCTGATCCGCAGCTACTCCGACCTCAGCCGTCCGGAGCTCAAAGGCAAGCTCTGCCTACGCAACCGCGCCAGCGTCTACAACCAGTCGCTCACGGCCGATGAGCTGGTGCGGCGCGGCAAACCTGCCACCCAGCAATGGCTGCAGGGCATGCTCGCCAACACCAAAAGGCCCTTCTTTACCTCAGACACCCCCATGCTGCGGGCCGTGGGACAGGGAGAATGCGGCGCTGCTGTAGCCAATCAGTACTACCTAGCGCGCATGCTGCAAGACAAGAACAGCACTGAGCGCAGCACCGCTGCGAAGCTGAAAGTTGTGTGGCCCAACCCCACGCACGTCAATATTTCGGCCGGTGGCGTCACCCGTAGCTCCCGCAACCCCGAGGGTGCGCAACGTCTGCTGGAGTTCCTAGTTTCGCCCCAATCAGGAGAGGGCTACGCCGCCGCCAACAACGAATACCCCCTCAAGGGCTGGGGCAACAACCCGACCCTGAAGGCATTCGGCACTTTTAAGGCTTCACCGGTGTCCATGGAGCAGCTGGGCCGCCGCAACCGCGAAGCGGTGCAACTGATGACGCAGGCTGGCTGGGAGTAACGACTTGGCATCGCGTTGACGCCCTCCACGATCCAGTGCGCCCCAGGGCAAGGACAAGGCGCCCCCGCGCAGGGGCCGGGCCGCTCCAGCAGCCGGACCTGGCTCTTACTGGTTGTGATTTTGGCGAGTGGGCTCGCCCTATTGCCCCTGCTCACCCTGGTGAAAGACGTGGTGATCAACAGGGGCGACAGCAAGCTGGAGCTGGGATTTGACGGGCTCAGACAGGTGCAGGGCACCTTGCTGCTGGTTGCAGGGGAAGGTCTCTTAGGTGCCGTAGTGGGAACTGCCATCGGCTGGCTCACCGCGGTTTGCCGCTTCCCAGGCCGCCGCTGGCTGCGCATCGCCCAACTGGTGCCAATGGCCTTCCCTGCCTACCTGCTGGCCGCCAGCCTGATCGACTGGGGCAGCTATCGGGGCCTGCGCATCCATGGCCTGGGCTGGGCCATCGTGCTGCTCACCCTGGCTAACTACAGCTATGTATTTCTGCTGAGCACCGAGAGCTTCTCTGTTAGTGGCAGGCGGCTACTGGAAGCCAGCCGCAGCCTTGGCGTGGGCCCTTGGAGAAGTTTTTTTCGCGTCGCCCTGCCAATTGCCCTGCCCTCGATCGGCGCCGGCATTGCCCTCAGCGCCATGGAGGTGGTGAACGATCTCGGCGCCGTGCGGCTGCTTGGCGTGCCCAGCCTCTCGGCCGGCATCCTCGATCGCTGGCAGGTGGATGGCGATCCCCAGGGTGCGGCGTTGCTATCACTGGTGGCTCTGGCGATCGTGGCGGTTTTAATCGCCAGCGAACGTCAATTGCGCCAACGCAGTCGGCGCTGGAACCTGGAAGGCGGAACGGGCAGCGCCCATGTTTGGCATTTGGCGGGCTGGCGCGCCGCCTTAGCCCAATTGTTCTGTGTGCTGCCACCCCTTATCGCTGTGGCCATTCCCGCCCTCTGGATTCAGCAGGGCTGGCAAGGGCTGCAGAGCGAATCGTTCGCAGAACTGGGCCAGCTGGCAAGCCGCAGCCTCGGTCTGGCCCTGATTGCCACTGCGGTGACCTGCCTGGGTTCGCTGCTGCTGGCCATCTGCCGGCGCTGGAGCCCCCAGCCGCTGGTGCAACAGCTCAGCTTTATCGCCGGCTTGGGATACGCCATTCCCGGCAGTGTGCTGGCCCTGGGGCTGATCATGCTGGGCGGCCCCCTCGGCTTCAGCCCCGTGCTGCTGTTGCTCTGGGGCTACGGCGACCGCTTCATCGCTGTTTCAAAGCAGGGGCTTGATGCTGCGCTTGAGCGCATACCCCCAAGCATCGACGAAACGGCGACCAGCCTGGGCTGCGACTGGCTGGCGGTATTGCGGCGGATTCACCTGCCCCTGCTGCGGGGGCCACTGCTGGTGGGATCACTGCTGGTGTTTGTAGATGTGGTTAAAGAACTGCCAATCACCCTGGCCCTGCGGCCCTTCGATTTCGACACCCTGGCGGTGCGTGTATTCCAATACGCCAGTGACGAAAGGGTGGGTGCCGCAATGGCACCCGCCGTAATGATCATGGCGTTTGGCTTGCTAGCGGCACTTGCCCTAGTGCCCACCCTGGAGCAGCGCGACTAAATCAGGCAGCAGCCAAAGGGGCGGAATCAACTAGTTCCGGTGCCAGGCGCATGCCGACCTCGCCAATGGGAGCCTCGAGCAGCTGGGCCTGGCGAATCCGTGAAATCAGCCGAGTGGTGGTAACCCGGGTGGTGCCGATCAATTCACCGATGCGTTCATGGGTGAGACGAAACGGCAGATCACACCAGCTACCGCAGCGACGACCGAGTCGGCGCACCAGCAGACCAAACAATGCATGTAGCCGCTGGTCAGCGCTGCCTAAATGACGGATGCGCAGTAGCTGCAAGGTCCATTCATTGACGGCATCAAAGCCATCGCCCTGTCGGAGCGTGGCGTCACTGCGGAAACTCAAAGGCGTGAGCGCCTCAACGCAGACGCCCTCACTGCAGAGGCGCTCAGTGCACAGCTGATCCCCCGCCTGCAGGAAAGCCAAGGTCATCCCCTCGGTTTCCTCGCAGGGGCAATAAACGCGAGCCACACCGTCCAGCACCTCAATGCAGCTGCCAGAGGGGAGCAGGGCGGGATTTAGCAGCACGGTTTGCCCAACCGGCATGCGCACGGCGGCAATGGAATCGGCTGGCAGAAAGCGAAAACTCATGGCTGCGGCAAGGCTTATTGCGAATGACTCGCAACCTAAACAAGAACGCCGCCTTTTGCAAGCGATTCTCAATAACAACAATCAATTGCAAGCGGGCGTGGCGCGCGCTCCAGGTCAGCGCAGTTGCAATTGCACTTTTTGTCTACTTTTTCACCAATGGCATCCCGTAGCGCACACAAAGTCAGCCTTTGTAGCTATGGACTACAACTTGCAGCCAAAATCCTCCGCCAAAGGCATCATGGAATTGCTTCCCACCGACGTTGGGGATTTTCCCTTCATGTTGAACCGCAACCCCATGTGCAGCCGCATCGGCCTGCTGGCCGCTGCCGCGAGCCTGCTGGCGGCAGCTCCAGCCCTAGCCCAAACAGAAACCCTCTACAAACTCGACACCAAGTGCAGCATCAAAGGCGGTGAACCGCAGGCCTGCGTGGTGGAAGCAGTAAACGAGGGCAATGCAACCCTCTACCGGCACAGCATCGGCAAAAAGGTCGAAACGATTCGAATAACCGATAGCCCAGTGCGCATGAGTGTCTGGGTTGACAGCACCAAAACCTGGAAAAACCTCGACTCAGCAGCGGCCCGCTTCTCTACGAACACGATCTGCTTTAACGGGCGTGACCTGTGCGTGATCAACCCCAATTACCTCAACAGTGTTAAGGAAGATCGCCCTGACTCAACGGCAGGCCGCGACCTAATCAAGGTGCAGTTCGGCGCTGATGGCCGCATAGATCTCACCTGCTACGACGACGGCTGCAAGGGGGTGGGCAAATGACCCGTGCTCTGAACACACCGTGGAGCGGCCTCGGACTGGCGCTGGCGGGAGTGTTGGCCCTACCGATCGGCACAGCGTTTGCCTTCGATCGGCCCATGCTGAATAACGCCTTGCCGGATAGCGGCACAGCCCAACTGCTTGCCCGCGGAGGTGGTGGTGGATCCCGTGGCGGCGGCGGTGGTGGTGGCGGATCCCGAGGCGGGTCCCTTGGCGGTGGCGGTGGTGGCTCCCGTGGAGGTGGCAGTGGCATGCGCGCCGGTGGCAACAGCGGCTTCAGCAATGCCGGAGCGGGCCTTAACCGCGGTTCGACCAAACCAGCAGGTGGCTGGAGCAACAACGCAAGAGTTGGTGCTGGCGCAGGTGGGGCCGGGGGACCTTCCTTGAACCGACCAGCGCCCGTTAACCGACCGGCGGCAGGCACACGTCAGCTACCAAGCGCTGGCCAGGGAGGTGACCGAATGGCCAACCGCGATGGCAATCGCAACCTCAACCGGGACGTAAACCGGAATGTAAACCGCGACGTAAACCGGAATGTAAACCGGAACGTAAACCGGGATGTAAATCGCAACTGGAACCGCAACGTCAATATCAATAATGTCAACGTTCGTCCCGGCTGGGCAAGGGCAGGATGGGGAGTGGCGCGGCCCTGGAACCACGGCTGGTACGGCGGCTGGCCCGTCCCAACTTGGGGCTGGTGGGGTGCTCGGGCAGCGGCCTGGGGCGTGGCAACTCTCGCCACTGCAGCAGTTATCAACAACGCCGTTGACAACGCTGTTAGCAGCAATGCCACTTACATTGTGGTTCCCAACACAAACTACCAATTGCTATACGGAACGGTTCAACCATCCGGCAGCAATTCAGTTAGTTTTGTAATGCAGGCCAATGGCAGCAACTACCAACTGACTGCCAACTGCAACCAGGGCACAATCAACGGTCAAGAGCCCAGCAACGCCGAAGAAGCCGAACTACTAAATGCCGCCTGCCAAGTGGCATACGGATCGGTTTAAGCGGCTAACAAACCATGGATCTGTCGCCCTAGCAGCGGCAGATCCAATTATTTTGATGGCAAAAATGCAAGCCATGCACCGGGCCAGATCGATACCCATCTTGATAGGCCTCACCCTGGTCGGTGGCCTCACAAGTGAACTACGTGCACAGCCGTCTGATCCCGCTGCCTCCAGCAACCAGCCAGCGCAACCCGCCTCGCCTTGGGCGAGCACCATCGAGCTATATGGCTTTGCGCCGATCAGCACTACTGGAACAACTACTGTCTCAAATGGGACAAGAAACTTCAGTGCCGACACCGATCTAAATCTTGGTGATGTTCTTTCAAAACTGAAGTGGGCCACTTCCCTACGCGGCAGCATCGAAAAGGATCGCCTTGGTCTTTTGGTCGATCTGGATTACGTCAAACTTGGGCAATACGAATCAACGACCGGCCGGCGTGGAATCTTCACGGGGAGCGCTGAAGTCACAGCTACTCAGGGTATTTACGACCTTGCCCTGCGCTATCGCTTTGGGGATCGAGAAGCTGCGGTGGGCAAGCCGGGGCAATTCAGCCTAATCCCCTATGCCGGCATACGCATAATCGATGCCCAGTTGGATGTGGCAGCCCAGATTCAAGGCAGTAGAGGTCGAGTCAGTTTCCAACAACAAGGCAACTTTGGACGCACCTGGGTTCAACCTCTTTTGGGAACCCAGGCTACGATTTTCATGTCTCCCCGCTTACGCGCGTTTGCCCGCGCCGACATCGGTGGCTTTGGGCTAAGTGGATCAGAAGATCTTTCCGGAAACGCCCAAGTTGGCCTTGGCTATGCAGTGGGCAACAACACAGATCTAAATATTTCCTGGCGGTATGCGGGGATCAACTACAATACTGGCGACATTCCCGATAGTGGCTACAGCAGCTATCGAAATGGCTTTGAAATTGGCCTGAAATTCTTCTTCTAATTCAATGAAACGCCGTTCTAATTTTCTCACAGACTTCAAGGACTTCGTCAACAAAGGCAATGTTGTAGATCTCGCTGTTGCCGTAGTTATCGGTGGAGCTTTTGGCAAAGTAGTCGATGCGGTCGTCAGCCTTGTGATGACCTCACTGCTTGCTCCTGCCTTGAAAGCTGCCAATGTATCGGCTATCAGCGCTTGGCCAGCAGGAGCTGTGATAGTGGCGCTGATCAATTTCATCGTGATCGCCTTCGTGGTGTTCCTTATCGTGCGCGGCATTGAAGCCATGAAGCGTGGCGAACGACCGATCTCCGCTCCCGATCCCCAGGCTCAACTCGCTGCTGCCGCTACCCGCCTGGCAGAAGCTTTAGAGCGTCGCCAGCTCTGAGGGCCTCACCACACAGCGAAAACCCATATGGCCCGTGGAGGTATCAAGCCCCTGGGCCATGCGGGCTGCTGGTCGGTAACGACGGCAATAGCTAGGTGCACATAAATAAGAACCACCCTTAACCACTTTGCGTGGTTGCTCGCCGTGCTGGGAGTGGCTATCGATGCTTGCTTCACGCGCTTTGGCTTGGGCGGCATCGGCGCAACAGGCTCCCGTGCTCTGCTGGTGCTGGCCATACCAGCTATCGGTCCACTCCCACACATTGCCGATCATGTCGACTAACCCATAGCCGTTGGTAGGAAAAGCACCTACAGGGGAGGTGCGCTCGTAGCCATCTAAGCGACTGTTGTGGTGGGGGAAATCACCCTGAAAGGTATTAGCTAGGGGAACTCCACCGGGATAGAGCTCTTCACCCCAGGCAAACTCGGCATTGCACAGGCCGCCCCAAGCAGCCCGCTCCCATTCCTGCTCCGTAGGCAGCTGTTTGCCGCACCAGCTGGCGTAGGCAAAAACGTCGTCCCAGGCGACATGGACCACCGGATGCTGCTCGCGGCGCTTAATCGAGCTGCCCGGTCCCTCCGGATGACGCCAGTTTGCTCCGGCAAGATATTGCCACCAGCGGTAGTGGCTTCCAGGCCCCAGCGGGCCCGGAGGCGGAACAAAAACAATTGATGCCGGCGCCAATCGTTCCTGATTGGCGCCGGGATAGTGAGCGGGATTTGCTGGCTGCTCCGCCAGCGTGCGGTAGCCGGTGGACTTCACAAAGTTCCGAAACTGGGCGTTAGTTACGGGAGTGCGATCGATCCAGAATCCAGCCACCTCGACGTCATGGGCCGGAGCCTCCTCGGGGTAGTGGTGGTCTGACCCCATCCGGAAGCCGCCCGCCGGTATCCACACCATTCCAGGGAATGGGGGACGACCGGGGGATCGGGCGGTGCCGGCTGACATGGCGGCAGGATCAGGGTCCGCCGACAGTATTCACCATCTTCTCCATCACCTGCTGCAGTGAGAAGCTGGCAGCCTTTTGGCGAGGCGGGTATTCGGCGAAGGTGGCAAGGAACTGGGCCACGTAGGTCTGGGCTGGTACCAGAAGGAAAATGTGATCAAACATCCAGTCCCAATAGGTGTTTGATGTCACATCAGCGCGCTCATAGGGGTCGGTGAGCAGGTTGAAGATCTTGGGTACCCGCAGAGCCGTAAACGGTTCGGCCCAGATCTGGCAAGTGCCCTGGGAGCGCTGCTCCATGAACACAAACTTCCAGTTGTCGTAACGCAGGCCTGTGAGGTCGCCGTCGTCGGAGAAGTAGAAGAACTCAACCCGGGGACTCTTATCCGCCTGGCCGGTCCAGTAGTCGAGCATGTTGTAACCATCAAGGTGCACCTTGAAGGTCTTGCTACCGACCTGATAGCCCGCTTTTAGCTTCTCCTTGATATCAGGCTCACCGGCCGCGGCAAGGATAGTGGGCAGCCAGTCGAGGTGGCTACAGATACCCGAGAAGATTGTGCCTGGAGCGATGTGCCCCGGCCAGCGCACTAGGGCCGGCACCCGATAAGCCCCTTCCCAATTGGTGTTCTTCTCGCTGCGGAAGGGTGTCATGCCGGCATCAGGCCAGCTGTTCATGTGGGGACCGTTATCGGTGCCGTACATCACGATGGTGTCGTCGGTGACACCCAACTCGTCGAGCAGGTTGAGCATTTCACCAATGCACTCGTCGTGATAGATCATCACGTCGTGATACTCCGACTGCCAGCGACCGCTGCGGCCCACATCCTGGGCACGCGCATAGGTGCGGAAGTGCATGTGGGTGGTGTTGAACCAGACGAAGAAGGGCTCGCCAGAGGCAACGGCATCGCGAATGAAACGCTTTGCCTCAGCCATGAATTCATCATCGGCCGTCTCCATCCTCTTACGGGTTAGGGGGCCGGTGTTTTCAATCCGTTGGCTGCCATCACCATTTGCCCAGCAATGCAAAACACCGCGGGGGCCGAAGCGCTCCTTGAAGTTCGGGAAATCCTCAGGCTTGGGATAGTCGCGCAGCTCCGGCTCCTCCTCGGCGTTGAGGTGATAGAGGTTGCCGAAAAACTCGTCAAAACCATGCATGGTCGGCAGATGCTCATCGCGATCGCCGAAGTGGTTTTTGCCAAACTGGCCGGTGCGATAGCCCTGGGGCTTGAGCAGTTCAGCGATGGTGGGATCTTCCGCTTTAAAGCCAGCTTCAGCGCCAGGCAGCCCCACCTTGCTGAGACCGGTGCGGAAGACGCTCTGGCCGGAGATGAAAGCCGCACGACCAGCGGTGCAGCTCTGTTCGGCGTAGTAGTGGATGAAGCGACCACCCTCCTTGGCTACGCGGTCAATATTGGGGGTCTGATAGCCCATCAAGCCATCGCTGTAGCAACTCAGATTGCTTTGACCGATGTCGTCACCCCAGAGGATGAGAACGTTGGGTTTTCCGTTTGGCATGGGAAGCAAGAAGACGAATACGCCTGCTTAAAGGATGGATTGCCTGCAGCACATCGCTGGAAAGCTATGCACTTCTTCACACCCAAATATTCAGGCCAGTATTTATTTGCGCAAATGCAAATATTGGCGTAAACGCAAAAAATCAATACCAGGGGCAAATCCGCCAGCTCGATTGCCATCCAACATATTTCAGGACTGAAGACTCCGCTGCCACCTCAGAAATGGAATCGATAGCAGCACAGTTATCAATAGATACACCAGAATTCCAAGTTTGACGGCTGGCATTTCCGGGGCATAAATGCCAGCCAGCAACAACGCAAGACCCGGGTTACGCATTGATGTTACTAATGCCAGGGTGACCCCCAGGCAGGGATCTCGGTTAGCGAGGCCATAGCCCAAAGCCAGGCTGATCAACACCAGAGCCGCCATAACCGGCAGGGCAATCAGATTGGCGCCCACATAGGTAACCAAAAGCGGCGCCGTTTTCCCGAGCACCACCAACACGAGCAGCAGCAGCAGCCCATTAGCGAGGCGATCGAGGGAGGGCTCTAGTCGGCTTGCCCAGCTGGGCGCAAAGCGCCTCACTAACAAGCCCAGCAACAGGGGGAGCAGCTGAACCAGCGCCACCTGCGCGGCTACATGGTGCGACTGAACCTGCCAACCCTCAACTCCAAAGATGCGGGTGAAGCCGCTCGCCAGCAGGGGAATGGTGATGATCGCCGCCAGTGCTGCGGCCACTTGGAGCAGGGCGGCCAGGATCCGATCCCCTCCTTGCTTGCCTGCCTTGCGCATCAGCAGGGGGGCACTAGGGCAAACAGCCATCAGGGCGATAGAAAATCGAGCCGGCTGGGAGAGGGCCATGGTGGGCGGCAGCAACAGCAACAGCGCAGCTGCCACAGGCACGAGCAGGCAGGTGCCGATGAGACCACGCAGCAGCAGACCCCGGTGCTGCTGCCAGCGACCTAAGCCATCGAGGGGCAAGCCCACCCCCAGGGCAAACATGATCGCGAACAGGGTGGCAGTAACCAACAGGGGCGGGGATTGAGCCATCGGAGCAAGGCGCGGAACAGCAGATCAAAAAGAGAAAGCGGGCTAGGGCCTAGCTGCCGGCGCGGGCAGCAATCAGCCCCAGTGCCAGCACACCGATCAAAGTGAGCATCACAGCTGTAGCGGCAGCTATTTGGGGCTTGTCTCGGTAGACGTAGTCGTCTTGATGGAGACGGCGCAGCTCTTTGCGGTATTGGACCGTGGCTCCCGCCATGGCGAGAATCCCGGTGATCGTGAAGGCCGCCGCCACTAGCTGCACTCCCCACTCCACCTGGGCACCTTGGCCACCTGCGGCACGATCAATTGCTCCCACGATCTTGTCTAAGCCGAAGCCAAAGCTGATCAGCGAGAGACAGGTGCGGATCCAGGCCATGAGGGTGCGTTCGGCCGCATCCCGGTTGCGTTGCTTGGCCAGTTCGTTGGTGAGATTCATCGGCGCCCCTCCGGGCTCAGGGATTGATGGGATGCTTCAGCCTCCAAATCACGGGCCAAGAACACATTGAGCAAGGTGCGGATCACGGCCACCACGCCCAATTGCACCAGATGGGCGCCGGTGGGGGAAGTGGAGGTGGCCACGATATCTGCCCCGAGCTGAAACTCCAGGGCCATCGCCAACCAGCTGCCGAAGGTGAGCCTCACCGCCTGAAAAGCAGTGGAGCCGCGCCGCCGGGCACGCCAGCCCTGCCAGGCTTGGCCCAGGGTGATCAACAAACCGAGCAGCACCGTGCCCAGGGAGAGGGCCTCAAGCACGCTGCGCAGGGCCATGGCCAACGTGGCTAGTCCCTGATCAAAAACAACCAACAAGCTGGGCTCGGAGCTAGGCATCGAAGGCAGCTGGCAAGCATGGATGCGTTCGCTTTCCCAAAGCTAAGGAGCACTGCCGCTGCCGTCAGCTGTGCCGACGCATTTGCAAAACGCTGCGCTTAGGGATTGCCTTTATGTGTATGCGGGACTACTCAGACGCCGCACAGCTGGGGCAGAGGGCCCGGACGTTGAGCACGCACTCAAGCAAGCGGAAGCCATAGGCGCCCGCGGCCTGCTCGCCAGCCTGGAGCACCGCTGAATTTTCAAATTCCTCAGTGCGGCCGCAACGCACACACACCAGATGGTGATGGTCGCGGTGGGCGTCACTGGCCAACTCAAAGCGGCGACCACCCTCTGGGAGCTCCAGCTCCTGCAGCAGCCCCATGGAGCTGAGCAGCCGCAAGGTGCGATACACGGTGGCGAGCGACACCCGCTCCTCGCTGCGCAGCAGGCGCTGGTGCACCTCTTCAGCGCCCAGGTGGCTGCCTTCACCAATGCGCTCAAACAGGGCCAACACCCGCTGGCGCTGGGGCGTCAGCCTCTGGCCGCGATCGTGCAGGCTGGAGCGCAGGCCATCTCCACCGGCGGGAAGGGTTGCAGCGGGGGGCTGGGCTCCAGGGCTGAGTCGGGCGGTCACAGCGTGATCCCAGTCTTCTCAACAATAGATGCAGTTGCGAAGAGGTGCCATGCGCAAACCCCGGGCCGTCTTTCTCGATGCCCTCAGCCTGGGCCCTGTAGACCTGGCCCCCCTGGAGCGTCATGCCGAGCTGATCTGCTGGCCCAGCACCCCGCCGGAACTACGCCTGGAGCGACTGCAGGGGGCCGCGATCGCAATCACCAACAAGATCCAGCTGGATGGGGAGCTGCTGCGGCAACTGCCCCAGCTGCGGCTGATTTGCGCAGCTAGCACCGGCACCGACCAGATCGATGGCCAGGCCTGCAGCGAGCTGGGTATCGCCGTGCGCAATGCCGGTAGATACAGCACGGCCTCGGTGGTGCAGGTGACCTGGGCGTTGATCCTCGAGCTGGTCTGCGATCTGCAAAACCGGCGGCGCCAGGTGCTGCAGGGCGACTGGCAACGCAGCCCAGTCTTTTCCCTGGTAGAGCCGGAATTTAATGAATTAGCCGGCCGCACCCTCACCGTGGTGGGAGCCGGCAGCATCGGCCGAGGCGTGGCGGCCGTTGCGAAGGCCTTCGGGATGGAGGTGCGGCTGATCACCAGCCGCAGCAATGCCAGCGAACTCGAAGCCGCCCTGCGCCAGGCGGATGTGCTGAGCCTGCATGCCCCGCTCAACCCGGCGACCCAGGGCCTGATCAACGCCGAGCGGCTGAGCTGGTTGAAGCCGACTGCCGTGCTGGTGAACCTGGGCCGGGGCGGCCTGATCGCGCTGCCGGCCCTAATTGAAGCCCTGGAGCAGGGCCGCCTGGCTGGAGCCGCCCTCGACGTGCTTGAAAAGGAGCCACCAGGCGACGAGTTGGAGGCCCTTAAAAAGGTGCCAAACCTGATCTTGACGCCCCACATCGGCTGGGCTTCCCGCCAAGCCCGCCAGCGTCTGGTGACCGCCCTGGCGGAGGCGCTGGAGAGCGAAATTGGTGGTTGGAGCTGAAGGCCCCTCCCCCTGGCGGGGGATGACAGGCCGCAGCGGGTCACCAACACTGCAGGGAATTCATGCCCCTGCCATGACCCACTCCCATCCGCGCCTGCTCGGTGGAGCCCTCGCCGCGGCCCTGGCCATCGGCGGCTCCTGCCCTGCCCTGGCCGCACCCGCCAACCCCACCCGGGCCTCCCTTCAAGGAGTCACCTTCACAGTGAGCAGCAAGGGGGAGGGCTCGGTGCGCCAACTCACCATCGCCACCAGCGGCACCCCCCAGGCCATAGCCCCGATTCGGCAGGAGATTCTCGGCAGCGTCAGCGGTGTGGAGGTGGCCGATCTCGATGCCAACGGACTGCCAGAGGTGTATGTGTTCATCACCAGTGCCGGCAGTGGCAGCTATGGCTCGGTGGAGGGTTGGGCCCTGAACAAGGGGCGCCGCTCACTCTCCACGATTCACATGCCGGAGCTCAGCGGCCAGGCCGCCAAGGGCTACCAGGGCCACGATGAATTCGCGGTGGTGGAGCTCACCCTGGCCCGCCGATTCCCGATTTACCGCCCCGGCGATAGCAATGCCAAGCCCACTGGAGGCACCCGGCAGATCAGCTACAAGCTCGTGCCGGGAGAGGCGAGCTGGCAACTGAAGCCGATGCGGGTCGACACTTACTGAGATGGCAGGTCGTGGGTGGAAGCGGCCGGCAGGTGGGGTGTGCGCCACCCTCCTTGCCGTGGTGATACTGCAGCCCCTGGGGGCCAACGCCAGGGGCGACAAGCTGCAGGAGGCCATCGCCGCCTTTGAGCAGCGGGGGTTCGTGATCCGCCGGGAGCATCCCCGCTGCGCCGAGCCCCAGCTCTTTGGGTTGTACGTGCGCGGCCGGCGCGAGGTAGTGGTCTGCCCCAGGGGTAACCAGCTGGAAACCCTGCTGCACGAGGGCTGGCATGCGGTGCAGTCGCTGTGCCTGCGCGGCACCCCCCTGCTGGGCAGCGATGCCCTGCTGCACCAGCTGGGGCGTCGGGATCGCCGCGAGCTGCAGCTGCTCTATCGGCCCGACCAATGGCCGCGGGAGGCGGAGGCACGCTTGATGGCCCGCGAACCCCTGGATCGGTACCTGCAGACCCTGGATCGCTCCTGCACCGCCGCCGCCCCCGCGGCGCCGAAGGCAAACTGAACCCATCTCCCCAGGTCGCGAGCTGCCATGCCCACCCAAGCCGCCGTCCAGGCCTATTACGGCCAGGAGCTCACCGGCACGGCCGACCTCAAAACCAGCGCCTGCTGCGATGCCGATGCGGTGCCGGCTTGGCTGCGGCCGCTGCTGGCCCGGATCCACCCCGATGTGCTGGCGCGCTACTACGGCTGCGGCCTGGTGTGCCCGCCCCTGCTGGAGGGCTGCCGCATCCTCGATCTGGGCTGCGGCACGGGCCGGGACGTCTACGCCCTGGCCCAGCTGGTGGGGCCCAGCGGCTCGGTGGTGGGCGTCGACATGACGGCGGAGCAGCTGGCGGTGGCCCGCGAGCACCTGGCCTTCCATGCCGAGCAGTTCGGCTACGCCAACGTGTCGTTTCTGGAAGGCACGATCGAAGCCCTCGAGGCCCTGCCCCTGGAGCCCGGCAGTTTCGATGTGGTGGTGAGCAACTGCGTTCTCAACCTCTCCACCGACAAGGCGGCGGTGCTGCAGGGGGTGAAACGACTGCTCAAGCCAGGCGGAGAGATGTACTTCTCCGATGTGTACGTCGATCGGCGCCTACCTGAAGCGGTGCGGCGCGATCCGGTGCTCTACGGCGAATGCCTGGGCGGAGCGCTCTACTGGAACGACTTCCTGCGCCTCGCCAAGGGCGCCGGCTTCCCCGACCCACGGCTGGTGAGCGACCGCGAGCTCCAGATCACTGAGCCAGCCCTGGCGCCGCTGGTGGGCGAGGCCCGCTTCTATGCCGCCACCTACCGCCTGTTCCACATCGCCGAGCTGGAAGATGCCTGCGAAGACCATGGCCAGGCCGTGATCTACCGAGGCACCATCCCCCATCACCCCCACCGCTTCGACCTCGATGGCCACCACGGCATCGAAACCGGCCGGGTGTTTCCGGTGTGCGGCAACAGCTTCCGGATGCTGCAGGCCACCCGGTTTTCGCCCCATTTCGAGTTCATCGGCGACTTCAGCCGCCACTTCGGCCTGTTCCCCGGCTGCGGCAGCAGCCTGCCCTTCACGGCAAGCCCTGAGGGCAGCAGCAACAGCTCTGCCAGTCAGGCCAGCTGCTGCTGAACGCCAGCACCCCAACCCCGACTTCGCGCCCACCGTCGTCCCTTGCCTGCAATCTGCGCTTGAACAATGCCCTGCTGCCAACGCTGTTTCAGGCACCGGAGCTGAAGCCACTGGTCGAGAGCGTCGACTTTGACGAGTGGCAGACGGTAGTCGGCAGCTCCCTGGGGGAGCACCGCAGCACGCTTCGCACGCCCGCCAAGCGCTTCCTGTGCCGCATGGCCTGGGGCCAGACCGGCCCCCTGCAGCTGCTGCACCTGGAAGGGCAGGGACAGATCGAACTGCGGCGGGTGCAGGGCAGTCAACATGCCGTGTTGTGGCTGCCCCTGCAGGGGTGGAGCCAGGAGCGCATCAACGGCACCTGGCAGGTCACCATCAAGAACCTTGAGCAGGAACGGCAGGTGATAGACGCTGAACTGCTGAGCACCTTTGGCGATGCTGAACTGAGATTTGGTGTTCGTGCCACTGGTGGTTGGGTACTCAAGCAGCGATCACGAACCAGTTGGGACTACGACCCAGAATTTCGTGATGCCATCAAGGGTCTTCAGGGTCAGGCACAGCGGGATGCTCGGGCACAACCGCTTGTGAGCACCTATCTCTGCTTGACCCAGGTGACCTGATACTCACTACCGAGCATCAGGCGCCAAATACATGTTGTAGGTGGACAACGGGATTGGCAGAATCCGCGCCACCAACAACCCAAAACTCCGTGCTGCCGCCTCCCAGCAGAGCACGGAAGTCGCCGGCATCAATCGAGATGCCGCAGTGCTCCGCCAGTTCAACCATCTCCTCTGGGGTGGTAGAGGCATAAAACTCACGCCGCAACTCAGGGTCTCCATCCATCCGATAAATGAAGTGATCCAGCACATCAAGTAGCGGTGGCGAGGGGTAATGCATCCAGAGTGCTGAAGTGGTCGAACCATTGTGGGAGAAGGCAGGATCTCAGAGCAAAGAAATTCACGGTAGCAGCATATATACATCACAATTGAAACACCGAACTTCACAGGAGCAGCGTATTTGCATTATAACTGCAACAATGAACTCCACAGAGAGTCAATCAAATGCTCAAGGCAACCAGCAACGGTACTCAGGCACCTGCTGCCATCAAGTTTTCTTTGCGACCC
This sequence comes from Cyanobium sp. L1E-Cus, assembly GCF_024345755.1. Taxonomy (NCBI): domain Bacteria; kingdom Bacillati; phylum Cyanobacteriota; class Cyanophyceae; order Synechococcales; family Prochlorococcaceae; genus Cyanobium; species Cyanobium sp. L1E-Cus. Next base: position 519,535 of record NZ_JAGQBS010000002.1, read on the forward strand.
ACTGCCGAAACCTTGGCGGATCTTTCTCGCCCTATTGACCCTCGGCACCTCACGACCAGCAAGCAGGGCACAGCAACCCTGACCTACTGCCCATGGAACAACATTGCCCGCCACCTTCACCATCGTGCTCCTGGTTGGTGCTGGGAGGTTCAGAGCGTTCAGGAGGTTGGTGGTGCCGTTGTGGTTACGGGGCGCCTGACTATCCCTACCGCCGACGGTGACTTGCTCCATTACTCAGCAGTGGCATCGTAACCATTGGAGACCAAGTCCCAGGCCACCCGCTGCTGAGGTTGCTGCGTCCTCATGCCTCAGAAGGGCGGCAGCATTGGCGGGTCTTGGGTTGGAGTTGTGGGGATGATTCAACAAGGAGCATGAGCGACTGATATGTGCTGCGCATTCGAGTCAGAACCCATTAGGAACCAAAACTCCAACTATGAGGAGGGCAAGCAGTAGACGGACTTAGCAAATGCTTGATCTCCTGGCAAGCATTGTAGTTGGGATGCAAGACTCATTTGCAACCAGCAAATCACCGTCCGTAGTCGTCGTCCTTGCTCGACCCATAGACACCAGGATTCAGCAAATATTGCTTGTGAACTGTGCAATCACAAAATCCGAGACCGAACACCTGGAGATCACATGCGCCGACTGATAAGATAAAATGATAAATTCGAATAGTCGACACAGAATGCTTGTATTGTTACAGAAAACTGCTGTCTCCATTGGGCTGACGAGCGCCTTACTGTGTTCCACCGCCAGGGCAGCGACTGCTGTTTATACCTTTGGAGATCTCCTCTCAGGAACGCTCAAAGAATGCCTGTCGAATGCCAAGACAGCAGCATCGAAAGCAGGATTTACAGAGAATCAACAAGAGATTCTGGATGCAAACCAGAAGGCAGGAGACTTTCACGCGTCCAAACCTAGCACCCCTGCATCAATGTCCATGCGTTGTGATCCCTCACTCGGTGTCTATTCCATCGGAGTCAGCGGGGTCGATGCAAAGGCAACCTTTGACTCTTTACGAGCGATAGTCAAGTCTCTATAAGAAAGTGGACTTTCAGGTAATTGAAATCAGTTTAAATTTTGTTCTGAGACTGGCAAAATGGGACGTGATTACCCATAAAGCTCCGCAAGCCTGAGATCGCGCTCCGTGCAAGGAGTGCAGCAGCAGACTGCATTGGCGATCCGTTCCGTCATCGCAGCCATTGAGAAACGCCGGTTGAAGCGGAAGCAGAAGCCGCCCAGCTAGTGCCGGGCGTACTTGTCATAGCCGCAGGCCCGCGTAGCGGTAGTTGAAGGCATGAAAGGTGCCGCAGAAGCTGGTCTTGAGGTTGCCCAGCAACGTGTTGAATCAGCGGAACTGCGGCAGGTCGTTGGGGTGCTTGCCACCGGTGACAACAGACTTGTGGATGCAGTTGGCTGTCGTCACGGCTCGGAAGCAGGCCAAGCCATCGGAGAGCACCTGGCTGCCGGGCATCAGATGGCGTTTGGCCCATTCAGCGATCGCTTCTGAGCAGAAGCCACTAACGGCTGTGATCCTGGCGTGAATTGGATGTCCAGCCTCGTTCAAGGAGACGGCCGCAACGATTTGGATCTTGTTCTCTGATCCCCGACCTGCCTTGCCCCCCGGCAGTTCTCCGCCGAGGTAGGAATCATCCATCTGAATCTTTCCCCGAAGCAGGTAGTCCTCCCGCTCAGTCATGGCGCGCAGGATCTTGTTGTGCAACAGCCAAGCCGTGTCGTAGTTGACGCCCAGGTGGCGGCTGAGTTGCAGTGAAGAGATCCCAGTTTTGGCCTGGCCGATCAGATAAAAGGCTAGAAACCAAGTGGTCAGCGGCAGCTTGGTGGCCTGCATGATCGTGCCGGACGTGAGCGTGGCCTGATGCCCACAGGATCGGCACTGGTAGCGCTTAAGTCGCCGGCCGTAGACCATCCCATGCTCGTGACATTGGCAACGCGGACATCGGAACCCATCGGGCCAGCAGACCTTCTCCAGAGCAGCCTCACATTGTTCCTCGGTGCCGTAGAGCCGTTGGAACTCAGGCAACGAGAGGCCTTTCTGGAACTGGACGGCACTGCGCGACATGGACTGACTGGTATATGCGTACCAGCCCCCCGTGCGGCCAGTTCGCCCTGCGCGGAGTGAGCTGGGTAATTACGAATGACTATGAGCAGCAGTTCATCGCAGCCAGTACACACACTTATGCTAATTACTGAACAGTGTCCACAAAATCGGGAAGAGCCAAAACCGAGAATTACGCTAAATTACACAGGCAATGGGACAAGAACAGCTAAGCTGATAGGAATCTAGATGGACATGCGACACACCAAGCTCGGGCAATGAACCACTCCGCTCCTGGCTCCGTCAAACTTGACGAGAAGCTCAGACTTGCAGACAAACTTGTCAAGCAGGGGAAAGCCAGGCAGGCTGAACTAGTTCTGCGCAAGCTAGCGAGACGTGCCGGTTCAAGTCACATCTTACTTTGCAAGCTCGGCGCCATCTTTTGGATGCAAAATAGGCTTGACGACGCCATTGACAACTTCAAGATGGCTATAGCCATAAAACCTGAAGTGCCCGATGCCCACTGGCACCTAGGCTCCATCTACCAACAGCAGGGCGAACTCGGGTTAGCGATCGAATGCTTCCAAGAGGCACTAAGATTCGACCCTTCAAATCCCACCAGGCACTTTGAATACGGGAATCTGCAGAAAGTAATGGGCAGAACAGGCCACGCAATATCTGCCTACAATAGGGCCATCGAACTTAAGCCGAATTACGCCGAAGCATACAACAATCTTGGCAACATCCTTGCTCAACAAGCACTATTCGAAGATGCAATAAGTGCCTACAAGAAGGCTTGCGAGATGAATCGCGAGTTGCCCGGCGTCCTCACCAACCTTGGGAGCTCCTTGCATCAAATTGGCGAATACGATCAGGCAGTAGAAGCCTTTTTGGCAGAGATTAAGCGCGATCGATCAGCCTGCGAGCCGTATTTTTGCCTTGCAAACACCCTTAGACAGAAAGGCAATATCGAAGAAGCAATCAGCGCGTATGAAAGTGCCATAGAGGCAAATCCCAACTATGCAGACTCACACAATAATCTTGCCAATACTTGCGAGGCCATGGGCGACATTTCAAAAGCAACTCAGCATTACTTGCTAGCCCTTGAGGCAAACCCTGGTCACACAATGGCCATGCGTAATCTTGCCCGTATTGCGAAGGGAAATAGCCTGATCAGCCTAAAAAGCTACATCAGAAAAGCCACTAGGCTAAACCCTACACTACTAAACGACCTAGGCTTTGTTGAGACCATAGCCTCTCTTGGCACAAGCTTTTGCACGCAGATGCTAGCTACAACAAGCTACCCGACACCTGATTCAGTTATGAGATCCAACTCGAGAGAGAGACCATTTCGAAGGGAATCCAAGCAAGACGACGAAATGTGACTGATTCCCTGAAGAAGCTCGGATCGAATGGCGATGTTCCAATCTGTGAGCTGATGGAAAAAGTCAAACACAACAGCATCCGCAAGGCCAAGAGGCCGAAGAAGTGAGAGCAACGTAGCAACTGGCAGAGCCGCCGAAATACTTCCAATGGGAAGACAACGCACAACAATCACTTGATTGTCAACCCAAAGATTATTCCCGCGATAAGATGCCTCGGAGTAGTGCTCACCTAGGCATTGCAATAGAAAGGGCGAGAGCACACTAGAGAGGGTAATCGGGCAGGAAAAGGCTACGGTCGAATGGGAACTGAAACCATAATGAGCCCACATTCCAAGTGGACTCTTTAATGTTAAATAATTATGCAGATGTTCTTGTGCATCGCCACGGGGCGGCGTTTCGATCCCGTTGCTAGTCTTAAGGAAGGGCTGGGAAAAGGCACTGTGGTTCACAAGATCCCATACCGGCGCAAGAACATGGGAGCCTTCATAGGAAACGGTGCGGGTAGAAATAAAGCGCCTATATAGCGATGATTCTGCCAATGAAGGGATCAACAGACTTGGCGAAAGTAAGCCCAAGGCAATCAGCTTATGCCTGTATTGAATGGGTAACTTGCTGAGCCCCTCAAGAAAACTCAATGCCTCTGACCGGCCACCACCCGACCAACTCCAATAATTGTAATAATCATGGAGAAAATGGATGGCATTATCAGGCAAGCACAAGCTATCCATGATCGAGATGCCGCCGTTGTCAAGAAATTGGAGATGAATGGTCGGCAGCAAGAGCTGCTTAGGACAAAAGATTCGAGATGGATTTGAAGAATCCAGCGAGAAAAGTCCACGGCCTCTAATGCCAACTCGAGGCTCGAGGTTCTGGACATCACCACCAAGCTCTAAAAATGATTGCTTAATCTGCTCCCAATCCGATGACACCATCACGAACCAATCGACATCACGATCAAATAATTTCAAGCTGGTTGAGACTACCGGAGTAGCCTGTGATCTCAATTACGGCGTCTCTTGAGGAACTGAATCCAGCGATAGAATCATTAAGAGCAAGGAAAGTACGGGTACCGAAGCTGAAGCTGGAAACACCATTTGCGACAAAGTTATCAGAAGAAAGCACTTGCCGCAAGGCGACGTTAGTGAGCGCTGAAACGGATCCGAGCTGACGGATACCGCCAAAAGTGACTGCGTGAGGTGCATCAATACGATCAAATCCAATCGCTAAGTCGGTAATCCAATCATATTCGTTAAGCAGTGAGTCACTGAGCACAGAGTAACGGAAGACATCGCTACCCCCCAGCCCGGTGAGAGTATCTCCTCCAGCTCGACCCTCCAAGATGTTGCCAGCATCATTGCCTGTGATGCTGTTGGCCATTGCATTTCCAACTCCACTAATGGGATCAGACCCAAATAGCTCAACAGCGCGGTAAGTTGCTGCGAGATTCACCACCGAAGAAGTGGAACGAAAACTATTGACAACATTATTACTAAAGGCACTAACCGAATTACCGCTGATATCAACAAGAGATCTTCCACCGCTCATAGGGCTGTAAGTCGTGCTGAGCGTTGAACTGGAGGCGGGTTGGCGACCTAGAGTTAGTTCAACAAGATTAGCTTGAGTGCTTGCGATCCCAGCTTGCATCACAGGAACAAGGCTGCGATTCTCCAGGACCTGGAAGTTGTTGGCTACGAGACTAGAAGAGGCAAGATCCTCAGAGAACAAAAGGAGCACTTTATTACCAGAAACTGTCTGACTGAGAAGCCTGGGGGCACTGCGGTCGATCTGCAGAGCTTGGGTGAGTACATTGCTTTCTAAACCAGAAGCATTGATAGCACTAAGGTGCAGCATTGCTGTGCCATCAGCCGAAGGCAAATCCGAAGAACGAATACGAATACTCCAAGTGCCACTCGGATCGGCCTTACCAGTGAAGCTTCTGGCTCCTAAGCGAGCATTGATTTGGCTGTTAACTTCAGACCTACCATGGAGAGTAATGCCATATTGTGCCTCAACTAGATTAATACGATTATCCGCTGCTACAGCATCCAACGAGGGTACAGCAGGTGCAATTGTGGCCAGTTGCACATTCCTGCTGACGCTGCTCGAATGGTTACCGGCCAGATCATTAGCCAGGACGCTCAGGCTGGTGGCGCCCTGGCTTAAGAAGCCAAGCTCGCTGGAATTGAAAGAAATGCTCCAGGTGCCACCACTTGTTGTTGTTGTGGTGCGTGTGAGTGACGACCAGGACAAGGTGATGGAGGTGGCAGGTTCAGCCACGCCTTCAACGATGACACCTGTCAAGGCTTCTGCGGCTGAGATTAGGTCGTCTCCAGCAATCGTTAATATTTTAGGAGTATCAGGTGCCTTCGTATCGATCAAGATAGTTTGGGTTGTGATGGATGAAGAATTACCAGCGGCATCAGTTGCCTGAACGCTGACAACAGATGCCGCAGTGTCAGCTGGCAGCTCAGTAGCACTAAAGAGGATACTCCAACTACCATCTGAGTTCACAAGGGTAGTCTTGTCAGTTCTACCCCACATAACACGAATGGTGCTGGCTGCGTCTGCACTGCCTGTCTTCCCTATTAGCAGTACACCAGCTGCTTTGGTGATTGCGTTGATGACCTGCTGCCCATTCACGAGCACACCAAGGGATTCAACCAGCGGTACTTTGGGTGCCAGCAGGTCAAACGTTGGATGGAAAGGAGGAGAGATCGTGCTGTTGCCAACCTTATCGGTCACAGTGGCAATGATCGGAGCATTTAGGTCAAGACTGGCCAGCTGTTGAGCAGTGATCCACTGGCTCCACCTGCCTGAAGGCCATACAAATGGGCGTATAAACAAATTGTCCCATGTCAGGAGAAGAGCGCAGCCCCTCTCAATTTGACCAGAGATGTGGATACCAAGCCCAGACTCTTTGATGTTAATGATGCCGTCACTGGTTATGGGCTCAAAGGTGGGAATTTGTGGTGAGACTGTATCGATACCAACCCAGTATCGACTAACAAGGGACGTATTGCCGGCTTGATCAGTTGCTGAAAAAAGAAGTGTTGAACGCGGACTATCATCTGGGATCTCGCTGGATGCCAGCTGAACCGACCAAAATCCATTGGCAGTGGCAAGAGCCGTTTTGGTAGCTGTGGCCCAATTCAGTGTGACAGTAGCTCCGGCTTCAGCTTTTCCAATGAGTGTGATGCCGTTTTGTTTTTCGGAAGCGTTGATCTGATCATCTCCTGCCACTTGGCTAAGCCAGGGCATGGTGGGGAAACTGGTGTCAACCACCACTGCACGCTCGGTCTGCAGAGAGGCGTGGCCATCGTGATCAAAGGCTGTAATTCGGATCGTTGTGTCTTGCCAATCGTCAGGAATTTCAGAGATAACCGCTAAGAGCGGATTGCTCTGATTTGGATCAGTCGTGGTAGCAAAGTGTGTAGACCAGGCTCCATTGGTAACCGATATATGCTTTGTTGTGGCACCCCAGCTGACATCCACCGTGCTGGCACCAGGGGCGAGCCCTGTCAGTGTGACGCCTGTGCCTTTTTCTGCCCGGTTCACACGATCGTCCGCAGAAACCAACGCAATGGTGGGTTTCGCAACTTCGTCCCGGCCATTGATACCAATATTGAGATCCTGATCTATCGGATCACCGTGTCCATCGGAGATTTGCAGGCGGAAATAATCCACAAGACTCTGGCCATCAAAAAGGGTCAAGAAGCCGACATGTTGGTCCTTAACGACGTATGTAAAAGAGCCATCAGAAGCAAGCGTTAGCGTTCCATAGATGCCCTCGATTGTGGTGGCCTGCGTTGTGCTAACTTCGCTCCACTGGTTGTTGGTCTGTGAACCAGACACATCCTTCCATCGAACAGCTGTGATCAGCAACTGATCATCATCTGGGTCGAGGATCTCAGCAAACAGGGCGCCGGCAGCTCCGTGGGCGTCGACAGAATCTAGAGTTATACCCAGTGGACTCGAACCTGTCTCATAGGCTTGGTCAAGAAGATTCAGGTCCCTAAGACTGACAGGTGCATCATCCACAGGGGTGACATCGATCGTGACGGTGGATGCGGCTGACGCGGCATCGGCCTGATCCAGTACCTTGAACTGAAAAGAGGAATATCCATCGCCATTGGCATTGGCAGCGGGCACAAAGGTGAGCTTGC